>NZ_JBSNCE010000031.1:0-68117 GCF_053764755.1 Rhodococcus sp. 2H158 | reverse complement strand
GGCGGCGGCGTGGTCGGTGCTGTCGAAGGTGTAGCTGGTGGTCTGGTAGATCGGCAGGGCGCGGGCGCGGGTGTCGCCGCCGCCGGGCTGGCCCACGTGGATCTGCTTCGTCTCGAAGCTCCAGCCGTCTTCGCGCCGGGTGTTCTCGCTGTCGGTCATGATGTCCTTCTGGCCGTGGTCGGGAGGTCGGGGCGGCTAGGGGCGACAGCTCATGATCACAACCCTCATGACGAATACCTCCATCGGACCGGCTTGTCGTGCGGCGTGTCGCCGGACGACCGGGTCATCACCCGGAGCACCCCACCCTGGCCGGAGGGTTGCCGACCAGCAAGCCGGGGCTTCACGCTGGTACTCATGACCTGGCGCGAGTCTAGCGGCTCGAACGGATGCTTCGGTAGGCGACCCATACCTGCCGGTGGGAGGCGCCTGAGCAGGCGAAAGTTACCCGCCGGTAGCCCGGGGCCCGCTTGGCGGACCGGGTCGATAGCAGTACGCTCGTCTTGTTTGGATCGTGTTCCGCACGTGTGAGCACGCCATAAATGGTTCATTGAGCCGACCACGATCGCACCCACAAAGTGCGATCGACTTGGGACCAGGGACACTTCCTAGGAGGACGCGAAGCGCACATGTCCAAGATCAAGGTTGAAGGAACGGTCGTCGAACTCGACGGCGACGAGATGACCCGCATCATCTGGCAGTTCATCAAAGACAAGCTGATTCATCCCTACCTGGATGTGAATCTCGAGTACTACGACCTCGGCATCGAGCACCGCGATGCGACCGACGACCAGGTCACCATCGACGCAGCCAACGCCATCAAGAAGCACGGCGTCGGCGTCAAGTGCGCCACCATCACTCCCGACGAGGCCCGGGTCGAGGAGTTCGGCCTGAAGAAGATGTGGCGCTCGCCCAACGGCACGATCCGTAACATCCTGGGCGGCACCATCTTCCGTGCCCCGATCATCATCTCCAACGTGCCCCGCCTGGTGCCCGGCTGGACCAAGCCGGTCATCGTCGGCCGTCACGCGTTCGGTGACCAGTACCGCGCCACCGACTTCAAGGTCGACCGCCCGGGCACCGTCACCATCACCTTCACGCCCGACGACGGCTCCGAGCCGATCCAGCATGAGGTGTGCCATATCCCCGAAGACGGCGGCGTCGTCATGGGGATGTACAACTACAAGAAGTCCATCCAGGACTTCGCGCGGGCCTCGCTGTCCTATGGTCTGCAGCAGAACTACCCGGTCTACCTCTCGACCAAGAACACGATCCTCAAGGCCTACGACGGCATGTTCAAGGACGAGTTCCAGCGGATCTTCGAGGAAGAGTTCAAGGCCGAGTTCGACGCCGCGGGCCTGACCTACGAGCACCGCCTCATCGACGACATGGTCGCCTCCTCGCTCAAGTGGGAGGGTGGCTACGTCTGGGCCTGCAAGAACTACGACGGCGACGTCCAGTCCGACACCGTCGCGCAGGGCTACGGTTCGCTGGGCCTGATGACCTCCGTGCTCATGACCCCGGACGGCAGGACCGTCGAGGCCGAGGCCGCGCACGGTACCGTCACCCGGCACTTCCGGCAGCATCAGGCGGGCAAGCCGACGTCGACCAACCCGATCGCGTCGATCTTCGCCTGGACCCGTGGCCTCGAGCACCGCGGCAAGCTCGACAACACCCCCGAGGTCATCGACTTCGCGCAGCAGCTCGAGGACGTCGTCATCAAGACCGTCGAAGCGGGACAGATGACCAAGGACCTCGCCCTGCTCATCGGCCCCGAGCAGGCATGGCTGACCACCGAGGAGTTCCTCGCCGCGCTCGACGAGAACCTCCAGAAGGCCCGCGCCTGACGCACGGACCGCACACGACGGGACGCCCCCCACCGGGGCGTCCCGTCGTCGTTTCGGGTCCGGCCCGTCGGCTACCGTGACCGTCGTGCCTCACGTCATCACCACCGTCAACGTCAACGGCGTCCGTGCCGCCGCCGGCAAGGGCCTGCTCGCATGGCTGGCCACCGCGCAGGCCGACATCGTGTGCCTGCAGGAGGTGCGCGCCACCGAGCAGCAGTTCCACGCGGCGATCGCGCCCGCCCTCGACGCCGGGTGGTACGTGGTGTCCGCCGAATCGGAGGCCAAGGGCCGTGCCGGGGTCGCGATCCTGTCGCGGCGCCCGGCCGACGCCTCGCGCATCGGGTTCGACGAGGACGAGTTCGCGGCCTCCGGCCGGTACGTCGAGGCCGACTTCGGGGACGTGACCGTCGGCAGCCTGTACCTGCCCACCGGCGAGGCCGGCACCCCGAAGCAGGAGGAGAAGGAGCGGTTCATGGCGTCGTTCGCCACGCACCTGAACCACCGCGCCGCCGAGGCCGGGGCCGCGGCCCGGCACATGGTGGTGTGCGGGGACTGGAACATCGCCCACACCGAGCGCGACATCAAGAACTGGAAGGGCAACGTCAAGAAGTCCGGATTCCTGCCGAGCGAGCGCGCGTGGCTCGACACGCTGCTCGCCGACGGCCGCTGGGTCGACGTGGTGCGCGCCCTGCACCCGGACGTCGACGGCCCGTACTCGTGGTGGTCCTACCGGGGCAAGGCGTTCGACACCGACGCCGGCTGGCGGATCGACTACCACCTCGTGACGGCGGAACTGGCCGAGCGGGCGAAGGAGGCCCGCGTCGAGCGTGCCGCCACCTATGCCGAGCGGTGGTCGGACCACGCCCCGGTCACCGTGCAGTTCCGCTGATCCGCGCGGACCCGCCGATCGGAGCCGGCGGGAACCGACCTCCCGCGAGCGGCTCTCCGCGCACGTGAAAGTATCGACAACCATGGCGAGCACTGCAGAACAGAACACCACCGCGCCGACCGCCCGGCCCCGGGTGCTGTCGGGTATCCAGCCGACCTCCGACTCGTTCCACCTCGGGAACTTCCTCGGCGCGCTGCAACAGTGGGTTCCGTTGCAGGACGAGTTCGACGCCTACTACTTCATCCCGGATCTGCACGCGATCACCGTGCCGCAGGATCCGAAGGGGCTGCGCCGGCGCACCCTCCGCGCTGCCGCTCAGCTGCTCGCCGTCGGTATCGACCCGGACCGGTCGGTGCTGTTCGTGCAGAGCCAGGTGCCCGAGCACGCCGAGCTGGCGTGGGTTCTGAGCTGCATCACCGGTTTCGGCGAGGCCGGCCGGATGACGCAGTTCAAGGACAAGTCCGCCAGGGAGGGTGCCGAGCACGCCAGCGTCGGCCTGTTCACCTACCCGGTGCTGATGGCGGCGGATATCCTGCTGTACCGCCCGCAGCGCGTGCCGGTGGGGGAGGACCAGCGCCAGCACCTCGAGCTGACCCGCGATCTCGCGCAGCGGTTCAACACCCGGTTCGGCAAGACGTTCGTCGTTCCCGAGCCGCAGATCATCAAGGGCACCGCCAAGATCTACGACCTGCAGAACCCCACTGCGAAGATGAGTAAGTCCGCGGCCACCCCGGCCGGCCTGATCAACCTGCTCGACGATCCGAAGGTGTCGGCGAAGAAGATCAAGTCGGCGGTGACGGACAACGAGCGCGAGATCCGCTTCGACCCCGAGAACAAGCCCGGCGTGAGCAACCTGCTCACCATCCAGGCCGCCCTGTCCGGCCGGCCGGTCGACGAACTCGTCGCCGGCTACGCGGGCAAGGGGTACGGCGACCTCAAGGCCGACACCGCGGAGGTGCTCACCGAGTTCGTCGTGCCGCTGCAGGCGAAGGTCGACGAGTACCTCGCCGACGAGGCGGAACTGCTGCGCATCCTGTCGACCGGCGCCGACCAGGCCCGCGAGGTGGCTTCGCGGACACTCGGGCAGGTCTATGACAAGGTGGGATTCCTGCCCCGCAAGTAGCCGGGGACGTGCCCCGCAAGTAACCGGGGACGTGCCCCGCACACAGCCCGGGGCGGCGGAACGCGGAAGGAGTTGCCCACCGATGGCCGACGATTCCACCGAACCGTCGAAACCGGGATTCGTCGAGCGGCAACGAGCGGCGCATCCGTCGCTCGACCACCTGGTGCGGGCCGGCCTGCGGTACCAGGAGCAGAAGGGCGACTACTATGCGGCGGGAATCACGTATTTCAGTGTGCTGTCCCTGATTCCCATCCTGATGCTGTCGTTCTCGGTGGCCGGTTTCGTGCTCGCGGGCCGGCCCGAGACCCTCGAACAGCTGCAGACCGCGATCGCCCAGAACATCCCCGGCGAACTCGGTGCGACGGTGCAGGGCCTGGTGGACTCCGCGATCGCCTCCCGCAGCGCCGTCGGAACCGTGGGCCTGCTCACCGCCGCGTATGCGGGGATCGGCTGGATCACCAACCTGCGGGACGCGCTCACGGCGATGTGGGACCATCCGCATGTCAAGGACGGGTTCGTGCGCACCAAGGTCAACGACGCGCTGACCCTCCTCGGCCTGGGCCTCGCCATCGTGGCGTCGCTGGCCCTGTCGGCCGCGAGCAGCGGCCCCGTCATGGACCTCTTCGTCGGTGTGCTGCGGCTCGAGAACGTGCCCGGCATCGGGGTGGCGCTGACGGTGACGACGATCGCCATCGCCGTGTGCGCGACGTGGTTGCTGTTCACCTGGGTGATCGCCCGGCTGCCCCGGGAGCCCGTCACCTTCCGCAGCGCGATGCGGGCCGGCCTGCTCGCCGCCGTGGCGTTCGAGGTGTTCAAGCAGGTCGGCTCGATCTACCTCTCCCGGGTCACCAGCGGCCCCGCCGGGGTGGCGTTCGGCCCGATCCTCGGCGTGCTGGTGTTCGCGAATCTGACCGCCCGGATGGTGTTGTTCGCCACGGCGTGGGCGGCATCGTCGAAAGAGAATCTGGTCATGGCCCACGTGCCGCCCCCGGAGCTGGCTCGGATCACGCCGCGGGTGGAGGTGCACGAGGGGCCCGGCCTGCGCGGCGGTCTGGTGCTCGTCGGTGCCGGGGCGCTCGGCGGGGTCCTGCTCAGCGAGCGCTTGCGCGCCATTCGTCGAGCTGTGCGATCGCGGCTTCGGCGGTAGCGACCGCCTCGTCGCGGTCGACGCGGGCGAGCAGCAGCGTGCTCAGCGACAGCGACGCCAGCACCCGCACCCGGCGGGCCAGCGCCTCGTCGTCGGTGGCGGGGTCGAGGGCGCGCAGCGCGTGCGTGAACGCGGTGGTCAGTTCGGCGCGGTAGGCGGTGACGACCGCGCGTTGCGTCTCGTCGTGGGCCGCAAGGCCGGCGGTGCTGTTCAGCAGCAGGCAGCCGCGGCGCGGCGAGTCGTCCGGCAGGGCGGCCACGGTGCGGGCCAGCGCCCGGAAGTAGCGTGCCGCCGCATCGGTCGCGGTGGGCTCGTCGGTGAGGACGCGCAGCCGGGGTCGCACCACGCGGTCGAGGTAGTCGCGGACGGCGGCGTCGAACAATCCGCGCTTGCTGGTGAAGGCGTTGTAGAGGCTCGACCGGTTCAGCCCCGTCGCTCGCTCGAGCTCGGGGACGGAGGTGGCCTCGAAGCCTTTGTCCCAGAACAGATCCCGTGCCCGTTCCACGACGTCGGCGGTGTCGAACTCCGGTGGCCGTCCCATGCGCCCTTCCGTTCTCCGTTGTGCAAAGACCGTTCCAGTATATATTGGAACGGTCAGTTCAATACTCCGGAGCCGCCCGGGGGACAGCTCCCGGCGGCTCGGCACGTGAGGAAGGTTCACGCCCTGTGACCTCGAGTACCCAGATCCAGCTGGTCCGACGCCCCGTCGGCTGGCCGGCACACGACGATTTCCGCACCGTGACGGTCGATCTGCCCGACCTCGGACCCAACCAGGTCCGCGTCGTCAACGAGTTCGTCTCGGTCGATCCCTACATGCGGGGGCGGATGAACGACGTCAAGTCCTACATCCCGCCGTTCGCGCTGGGGGAGACCATGACCGGCGGCGCGGTCGGCCGCGTCGTGGAGTCGACGTCGCCGGCCCACCCGGTCGACTCGGTCGTGCTGCACGACCTCGGCTGGCGCGACGTCGCGCAGGGCGACGCCGCGGCCTTCCGCGTGGTGGACGAGCTTCCGGGCGTCCCGAGCTCCGCCTACCTCGGCATCCTCGGCCTGACGGGGCTGACCGCCTACGTCGGCCTGATGCACATCGCCCGCATGCAGCCGGGTGACACCGTCTTCGTCTCCGGGGCCGCAGGCGCCGTGGGCACCGCCGTCGGACAGATCGCCCGGCTCGAGGGCGCGACCCGCGTGCTCGGCTCCGCCGGATCCGCGGACAAGGTCGCGATGCTCACCGAGCGCTACGGCTACGACGACGCGTTCGACTACAAGTCGGCGCCCGTGCGGCGCCAGCTCCGCAGTGCGGCACCCGACGGCATCGACGTGTACTTCGACAACGTCGGTGGCGACCACCTCGAAGCCGCGCTCGACGTCCTGCGCGACGGTGGCCGGGCCGCCCTGTGCGGCGCGATCGCCCTGTACAACAACACCGAGCGCACGCCCGGGCCGGACAACATGGCCAACATCATCACCCGCGGCCTGACCCTGCGGGGCTTCACCCTCGGCCACTACACCCACCTCTTCCCCGAATTCGCGGCGAAGATGGGGCCGTGGCTCGCCGCCGGCGACGTGGTGTTCGACGAGACGATCGTCGACGGGATCGACAACTCGGTCGATGCCTTCCTCGACCTCATGCGCGGGCGCAACGTCGGCAAGATGCTCGTCCGTATCGCCTGACGTCCGGGGCCGGAACGGCCGGCGTCGCGCAGCGGAAGATTCGCTGCGGTACCGGGCGGGCACGCACCCCCGGCCGTAGAGTCGGGCGCATGAAAGCCGTCCAGTACACCGAGATCGGCTCCGAGCCGGTCGTTGTCGACATCCCCACCCCGACGCCCGGGCCGGGCGAGATCCTGCTGAAGGTCACCGCGGCCGGGCTGTGCCACTCGGACATCTTCGTGATGGACATGCCGGCGGAGCAGTACGCCTACGGCCTGCCGCTCACCCTCGGCCACGAGGGTGTCGGCACCGTCGCCGAACTCGGCGACGGCGTCACGGGATTCGGGGTGGGGGACGCCGTCGCCGTATACGGGCCGTGGGGCTGCGGTGCGTGCCACGCCTGCGCGCGCGGCCGGGAGAACTACTGCACCCGCGCCGCCGACCTGGGCATCACGCCACCCGGTCTCGGCTCGCCCGGGTCGATGGCCGAGTACATGATCGTCGATTCGGCGCGCCACCTCGTCCCGATCGGAGACCTCGACCCGGTCGCCGCGGTGCCGCTCACCGACGCCGGTCTGACGCCGTACCACGCGATCTCCCGGGTCCTGCCGCTGCTGGGGCCGGGCTCGACGGCCGTCGTCATCGGTGTCGGCGGGCTCGGCCACGTCGGCATCCAGATCCTGCGTGCCGTCAGCGCGGCCCGCGTGATCGCCGTGGATCTCGACGACGACCGCCTCGCCCTCGCCCGTGAGGTCGGCGCGGACGCGGCGGTGAAGTCGGGCGCCGGTGCGGCGCACGCGATCCGGGAACTGACCGGCGGTCAGGGCGCGACGGCGGTGTTCGACTTCGTCGGGGCCCAGTCGACGATCGACACGGCGCAGCAGGTGGTCGCGGTCGACGGGCACATCTCGGTCGTCGGCATCCACACCGGCGCACACGCCAAGGTCGGGTTCTTCATGATCCCGTTCGGCGCCTCCGTCGTGACCCCGTACTGGGGCACACGGTCGGAACTGATGGAGGTCGTCGCGCTGGCCCGCGCCGGCCGGCTGGACATCCACACCGAGACGTTCACCCTCGACGAGGGGCCGGCGGCGTACCGGCGGCTGCGCGAGGGCAGCATCCGCGGCCGCGGCGTGGTGGTTCCCTGAAACGGGTGAAGGTTCCCGTCACCCGGTAGAACCGAGTGAGGGGAACCTTCACCGTGGAGCAGAGGCAGATCAGCGGGCGAACAGCAGCGCGCGCTTGACCTCCTGGATCGCCTTCGTCACCTGGATGCCACGGGGGCACGCGTCGGTGCAGTTGAAGGTGGTGCGGCAGCGCCACACGCCCTCGACGTCGTTGAGGATGTCGAGGCGCTCGGCGGCGCCCTCGTCACGGCTGTCGAAGATGAACCGGTGCGCGTTGACGATCGCGGCGGGGCCGAAGTAGCTGCCGTCGTTCCAGTACACCGGGCACGAGGTGGTGCAGCACGCGCACAGGATGCACTTGGTGGTGTCGTCGAAGCGGGCCCGGTCGGCCTGCGACTGGATCCGCTCGCGGGTCGGCTCGTTGCCGGTGGTCATGAGGAACGGCTTCACCGCGCGGAACGCGTCGAAGAAGGGTTCCATGTCGACGACGAGGTCCTTCTCGACCGGCAGGCCGCGGATCGGCTCGACGGTGATGGTCACCGGCTTGCCGTCCTTGGGCAGCATGTCCTTCATCAGGATCTTGCAGGCCAGGCGGTTGACGCCGTTGATCCGCATGGCGTCCGAGCCGCACACGCCGTGCGCGCAGCTGCGGCGGAACGTGAGGGTGCCGTCGAGGTAGCCCTTCACGTACAGCAGCAGGTTGAGCATGCGGTCCGACGGCAGCGCCGGAACCTGGAAGCTGTCCCAGTGCTGACCCTTGCCGTCCTCGGGGTTGAACCGCGCGATCTTGAGGGTGACCATGGTGGCACCCTCGGGCACGGGAGGCAGGTTCGAGACGTCGGCTTCGTTCTTCTCGAGGGTTGTCATCAGTACTTCCGCTCCATCGGCTCGTAGCGGGTCTGCACCACCGGCTTGTAGTCCAGGCGGATGGGGGAGATCAGCTCCGTCCCCTCCTTGTAGGCCATGGTGTGCTTGAGGAAGTTCTCGTCGTCGCGCGTCGGGAAGTCCTCGCGGGCGTGGCCGCCGCGCGACTCCTTCCGGTTGAGCGCACCGGCGACGGTGACCTCGGCCATTTCGAGCAGGAAGCCCAGCTCGACGGCCTCGAGCAGGTCGCTGTTGTAGCGCTTGCCCTTGTCCTGAACGGTGATGTTCTTGTACCGCTCCTTCAGGGCGTGGATGTCCTTGAGCGCCTTGCTGAGCGTCTCCTCGGTGCGGAACACCGAGGCGTTGTTGTCCATGGACTGCTGCAGCTCGCTGCGGATGTCCGCCACGCGCTCCTTGCCGCCGGCACCCAGGATCCGCTCGAGCCACTCCACGACGTTGCGAGCCGGGTCCTCCGGCAGGTCCACGTGGTCGTGGGTGTTCGCGTACTCGGCGGCGGCGATGCCGGCGCGGCGGCCGAACACGTTGATGTCGAGCAGCGAGTTGGTGCCGAGGCGGTTGGCGCCGTGGACGGAGACGCAGGCGCACTCGCCGGCGGCGTACAGGCCCGGGACCTCGTCCTCGTTGTTGCGCAGCACCTCACCGTTGATCTTGGTGGGGATGCCGCCCATCACGTAGTGGCAGGTCGGGTACACCGGCACGAGCTCGGTGACGGGGTCGACGCCGAGGTAGGTGCGGGCGAACTCGGTGATGTCCGGGAGCTTTTCCTCGAGGACGTCCTCACCGAGGTGGGTCACGTCGATGTAGACGTAGTCCTTGTTCGGGCCGGCGCCGCGGCCCTCGAGCACCTCGAGCACCATCGAGCGGGCGACGATGTCGCGGGGCGCGAGGTCCTTGATGGTGGGGGCGTAGCGCTCCATGAAGCGCTCGCCGTCGGCGTTGCGGAGGATGCCGCCCTCGCCGCGCACGGCCTCGGAGATCAGGATGCCCAGGCCCGCGAGTCCCGTCGGATGGAACTGGTGGAACTCCATGTCCTCGAGCGGCAGGCCCTTGCGGAAGATGATGCCCATGCCGTCACCGGTGAGGGTGTGCGCGTTGGACGTCGTCTTGTACATGCGGCCCGAGCCGCCGGTGGCGAACACGATCGACTTGGCATGGAAGATGTGGATCTCGCCGGTGGCGAGTTCGTACGCGATGACGCCGGTCGCGACGGGGCCCTCGGGGGTCTCCGTCAGCGCGATGTCGAGCGCGTAGAACTCGTTGAAGAACTCCACGTCGTGCTTGACGCAGTTCTGGTAGAGCGTCTGCAGGATCATGTGGCCGGTGCGGTCGGCCGCGTAGCAGGCGCGACGCACCGGGGCCTTGCCGTGATCACGGGTGTGGCCACCGAACCGGCGCTGGTCGATCTTGCCCTCGGGGGTGCGGTTGAACGGAAGACCCATCTTCTCGAGGTCCAGCACCGCATCGATGGCCTCCTTGGCCATGATCTCCGCCGCGTCCTGGTCGACCAGGTAGTCGCCACCCTTGACGGTGTCGAAGGTGTGCCACTCCCAGTTGTCCTCCTCGACGTTCGCGAGGGCGGCGCACATGCCGCCCTGGGCGGCGCCGGTGTGGCTGCGGGTGGGGTAGAGCTTGGTCAGAACTGCGGTGCGGGCGCGGGGGCCGGCCTCGATGGCCGCACGCATGCCGGCGCCGCCGGCACCGACGATGACCACGTCATAACGATGTTCCTGCATGAAGTCGTAGCTCCCCTAGCTCGCAACGATGTTGGGGTCGAAGGTGAAGATCACATAGGTGCCCAGGCCCATGATCAGGATCATCGACACGACCAGGATCGTGTTGAGCCAGAATCGGGTCGAGTCCTTGCGGGAGTAGTCCGCGATGACCGTGCGCAGGCCGTTGCCGCCGTGCAGCTGGGCGAGCCAGAGCATCGTCAGGTCCCAGAACTGCCAGAACGGGCTGGACCAGCGGCCGGCGACGAACGCGAAGTTGATGCGGTGCACGCCCTCGTCCAGCATCAGCATGATGAACAGGTGGCCGAGCACCAGGATGATCAGCGCGAGGCCGGACAGGCGCATGAACAACCAGGCGTAGAGCTCGAAGTTGTTCTTCGCGGCGCGGCGCGGGGAGCGCGGATTGTCGAGGCTGGCCGGGCGGTCGTACGCCGTGCCGAGAGTCTTGGCTTCAGTCATCTCAGTGCCCCGCAAACATGTTGTAGAAGATGCGACCGGCGGCCGGGATCATCACCACGAACCAGATCGCCAGGACCGTCCAGAGCATCACCCGCTGGTACTGCGGGCCCTTGGACCAGAAATCCACGAGCATCACGCGCAGGCCGTTGAGGGCGTGGTAGAGCACCATCGCCACCAACCCCAGCTCCATGAGACCGACGACGGGATTCTTGTAGGTCTCGATGACACTGTCGTAGGTCTCGGGATTAACCCGGACGAGTGCCGTGTCCAGGACGTGGACGAAAAGGAAGAAGAATGTCGCCACGCCTGTGATCCGGTGCAGAACCCAGGACCACATGCCCGGGTCTCCCCGGTAAAGCGACCGTGTGCGCCCCGGTGCGGGAGCGGCTTCAGTCGTGCTGCTCATCGAGTGCTGTGCCTCCAACGTCAATGGTGGACGCGTCGAGCCTCTCCAGCCTCTGGGGGATTCCGCAGCACGGGCTCGACGTGAACCTGAACCGACTTGGACCGACTTTAGTCCTATCCGAAAGTCGGGAACTAATTCGAGTGGCGGTTCGTACGGCCTCCAAATGACAACTTAGGTTTGCCTTTCCAACTGTGATCTGGCCCTGCCGGGCCGGTGAGCCGTGGAATCGGCCACCGTGACAGGATGGGGAACCATGCCGGACGTAGACTGGAAAACCTTGCGCGCCAAAGCACATGAGGTGATGGGCCGCGCATACGCGCCCTACTCCCGATTCCCCGTGGGGGCCGCGGCACTGGTGGACGACGGACGGATCGTCGTCGGATGCAATGTGGAAAATGTCTCACACGGAGTGGGTCTGTGCGCCGAATGCGTACTGGTCGGTAACTTGATTTCCGGTGGTGGAGGGCGGTTGCGGGCCGTCGCCGTCTGCGATGCCCGCGGGGCCGTCCTGAGCCCGTGCGGACGCTGCCGGCAGATCCTCCTCGAACACGGCGGCCCCGAGCTCGAGGTCGACACGCGCCGCGGTCCGCGCCCCATCTCCGAGCTGCTGCCCGACGCGTTCGGCCCCGGTGACCTGGACGCGGTGCGCGAGGCGGGAGGTGCCGACCGTGCTTGACGCCCTGTCCATCATCACCCGCAAACGGGACGGCAAGGAGCTCAGCGGAGCCGAGATCGACTGGATCATCGAGGCGTTCACGCGTGGTGTCGTCGCCGACGAGCAGATGGCCGCCCTCGCGATGGCCGTCTACTTCCGGGGCATGACGCGCGCCGAGACGGCCCGCTGGACCACCGCCATGATCGACTCGGGCCGGCGGCTGGACTTCACCGGCCTGGGCCTGCCCACCGTCGACAAACACTCCACCGGCGGTGTGGGCGACAAGATCACCCTTCCGCTGGCCCCGCTCGTCGCCGCCTGCGGCGTCGCCGTGCCGCAGCTCTCCGGCCGCGGACTCGGCCACACCGGCGGCACCCTCGACAAGCTCGAATCGATCCCGGGCTGGCGCGCCGAGCTGAGCATCGCCGAGATCGCCGAGATCCTCGCCGACCCGGCGGTCGGCGCCGTCGTCTGCGCGGCCGGCGCCGACCTCGCCCCGGCCGACCGACGGCTCTACGCCCTGCGCGACGTCACCGGCACCGTCGAGTCCATCCCCCTGATCGCCAGCTCGATCATGAGCAAGAAGATCGCCGAGGGCACCGGCGCCCTCGTCCTCGACGTCAAGGTCGGCTCCGGGGCCTTCATGAAGGACCTCGGCGACGCCCGGGAACTCGCCCGCACCATGGTCGAGCTGGGCGAGGACGAAGGGCTGCACACCGTCGCGCTCCTCACCCGGATGGACGTCCCGCTCGGCCGGACCGCGGGCAATGCCCTCGAGGTGCGGGAGGCCGTCGAGGTACTCGCCGGCGACGGCCCGCCCGACGTGGTCGAGCTGACCCTCGCCCTCGCCCGCGAGATGCTCGCCGCCGTCGGCCGGGACGACGTCGACCCCGCGGACAAGTTGCGCGACGGCACCGCCATGGACCGGTGGCGCGCGATGATCGCCGCGCAGGGCGGCGACCCCGACGCGCCGCTGCCGGTCGCCCGGCACACCGAGGTGCTGCGCGCGCCCGGCGACGGCGTGCTCGCCGAACTCGACGCGATGGCGGTGGGTGTGGCCGCGTGGCGGCTCGGCGCCGGCCGCGAACGGCAGGGCGAACCCGTGCAGGCCGCGGCGGGGATCGAGCTGCACGTCAAGCCGGGGGAGCGGGTCCGCGCCGGGGACGTGATCGCCACCCTGCACACCGACACCCCGGCGAAGTTCCCCGCCGCGATGGCGACGCTCGGTGAGGGCGTGCGCATCTCCGACTCCGCGCCGGCGACACGGCCGCTCGTCGTCGAGCGGATCACCGCCTAGCCGACTACCGTCGGGGCATGACGGAGCCGGCGACGACGACACTGACCGAATCCGCGCTGCGGACCGCGCCGAAAGTGCTTCTGCACGACCACCTCGACGGCGGTCTGCGGCCGGGAACCGTACTCGAGCTGGCCGATGCCTGCGGCTACCGGCTGCCGGCCGGCACGGAACCCGAGCTGGCGCGCTGGTTCCGGGACTCGGCCGACAGCGGCTCGCTCGAGCGGTACCTCGAGACGTTCGCGCATACCGTGGCCGTCATGCAGACCCCGGACGGCCTCGAGCGGGTCGCCCGCGAATGCGTGCTCGACCTCGCCGCCGACGGCGTCGTCTACGCCGAGGTCCGCTTCGCCCCCGAACAGCATCTCGAGCGGGGGCTGGACCTGGACTCCGTGGTCGAGCACGTGCTCGAGGGGTTCCGGTCGGGGGAGTCCGCGGTGGAGGCCTCCGGCGCCCAGCCGATCCGGGTGCGGCTGCTGCTCACCGCGATGCGGCACGCGGCCCGGTCCCGTGAGATCGCCGAACTCGCGGTGCGGTTCCGCGACCGCGGCGTCGTCGGGTTCGACATCGCCGGCGCCGAGGCCGGCTACCCACCGAGCCGGCACCTCGACGCCTTCGAGTACATGCGCGCCGCCAACGCGCACTTCACGATCCACGCGGGGGAGGCCTTCGGGCTGCCGTCCATCCACGAGGCCATCGCGTTCTGCGGCACCGACCGCCTCGGCCACGGCGTGCGCATCGTCGACGACATCACCGTCGCCGCGGACGGCACCGCCACCCTCGGCCTGCTGGCGAACTACGTGCGCGACAAGCGGATACCGCTCGAGCTGTGCCCGAGTTCGAACGTGCAGACCGGCGCCGTCGACACCCTCGAGCGGCATCCGTTCGACCTGCTGGCGCGCCTGCGGTTCCGGGTCACCGTCAACACCGACAACCGCCTGATGAGCGACACGACGATGAGCAAGGAGATGATGCGGCTGGTCGAAACGTTCGGGTACGGGTGGTCCGACCTCGAGCGGTTCACGATCAACGCGATGAAGTCCGCGTTCCTGCCGTTCGACCAGCGGCTCGAGCTCATCGACGACGTGATCAAGCCCGGCTACGCCGTCCTGATCGGCTGACAGTACCCGCGGCGAACAGTACCCGCGGCGGACCTCGGCTCGTAGGGTCGAGGCATGAGGGATCACGTCCCGCCCTCGGCAACTCTCGGCGACGTGCTCGCCGCGCGCCGGCGGCACCGGTTCGTCGGTCGTTCGGCCGAGCTCGAACTGGTCCGTGCCGCCCTCGACTCGCCCCGATCCCCGTTCTCGGTGCTGTACCTGTACGGCCCCGGAGGGATCGGTAAGACGAGCCTGCTCGACGAGGTGGCCGATCTCGCCGTGAGGGCCGGTTCGGTCCTCGTGCGTCTCGACGGGCGGGACCTCGTTCCCGCCCCGGCCGCCGTGCTCGCCTCGTTGGCGGAGCACCTCCACGTGGACGCGAATCGAATCGTCACCGCCTCCGGGCAACGGCTGGTGATGGTGATCGACACGTACGAGGCACTCGCACCGATCGACGGCTGGATCCGCCGGGATCTGTTGCCGCGGTTGCCGGGCAGCGCGGTGACCGTGATCGCGGGGCGGAGTCCGCCGTCGCCGCGGTGGCGCTCGGACCTCGCATGGGGCGACCTGCTGCGGGTGGTGTCGTTGCGCAATCTCGCACCCCGGGAGAGCGTCGACTACCTGCGCGCCGTCGGGGTCCGGGACGACCTGCACGAACGCCTCTGCCGCGTGGCACACGGCCATCCGCTGGCGCTGTCGTTGCTCGCCGACGCGGTGCTCCGCGGCGGACGTGCCGACGCAGATCCGCTGACTCCCGACCTCGTGGGGACGCTGCTGCGCCGGTTCGTCGACGAGGAACCGGGCACCGTGCATCGTCGGGCCCTGGAGGTGTGCGCACTCGCCCGCGTGACCACCGAATCGCTCCTGCGGGACGCGCTGGGCACCGGCGACGACTGCGCCCACGACGCGTTCCGGTGGCTCCGGGGCCTCTCGTTCGTCGAGACCGGGGCCGACGGCCTCCATCCCCACGACCTGGCTCGCGACGTCATCGACGCCGACCTGTGGTGGCGGGACGCCGACAGCTATGCCGACGTCTTCCGCCGGGTATGGCGGCACATCCACCGAACCCTCGACTCGGCGACCGGACGGCGGCAACAGCAGGCGATCTTCGACCTCAAGTTCGTGTTCCGCAACCTCGCCGGCGTGCTCTCGCCGGTGCAGTGGGAGAGCTGGGGCCGGCACTATCCGGAACAGGCCACCGCCGCCGAGCATGCGGCGGTCGTCGAGCTGATCCGGACCGCGGAGGGAGAGGAGTCCGCCCGTCTCGCGCAGTGGTGGCTCGACCGGCAACCGGACGGCTTCTTCGTTCTGCGCTGCCTGGACGGGACCGTCCGCGGAGTGATCGGGCTGCTGGACCTCACCCGCGCCTCCGAAGAGGACCGGGATCGCGACCCGGGTGCCGCGGCGGCATGGCGGGCCGCGCGGCGATGCACGCCGGTGCGCGAGGGCGACGTCGTCACCCAGACCCGATTCGTCGTGGACCGGGAGACGTACCAGGATCCCTCACCGACGCTCAACGCAGTCCCGATCCTCACGATGCAGCGGTACCTCACCAGCCGGGGCCTCGCCTACGACGCGCTCGCCCTGGCCGAGCCGGACCGGTGGGACGACTACTTCGCCGTCGCCGACCTCCCGCGGGTCGACGGCGGCGACTTCGTCGTCGGTCCCCGCCGATTCGGCCTGTTCGCCCACGATTTCCGGCGCGTCCCGGTCGGCGCCTGGCTCGAACGGGTGACGGAACGGGGGCTGGCCCGCGGTCCGTCACCGTCCTTGCCCAGCGCACCCGTGCTGCTCGTACTCTCCCAACCCGAGTTCGCGCAGTCGGTCAAGCAGGGCCTGCACGACCTGCGGCAGCACGCTCTGCTCGCCCGCAATCCCCTGCTGCGCACCCGGTTGCTCCACGACCGGGCCGGCTCCGGTGAACCCGACGTCGCGCTGCTCGAGCAGGTGCTGCGCGACGCGGTCGCCACCCTCGCCGACCATCCCCGCGACGACAAACTGCTGCGGGCCGTCGACCGGACGTATCTGCGGCCGGCGGCGACCCAGGAGTCGGCCGCGGCAGCGCTCGGGCTGCCGTTCAGCACCTATCGGAGGCATCTGGCCGCAGGGGTGGAGCGGATCGTGTCGTGGCTGTGGGACCAGGAGGTGTACGGCCGCCGGCAGTGAGCACAACCGAGCACCGAACGGACTGGTGACCGAGCAGATTCCGGACGCATGCTTCTCGCACTCGAACGAGGAGGTGCCGGAAATGGTGACACGTATCGGTGATCGCGCCGTGGTTCTCGGTGCGGGAACGGCCGGTCTGCTTGCCGCGCGGGTGTTGTCGGATGCGTACTCGGACGTGGTGGTGATCGATCACGACAGACTGCCGGACGGTGCCGCGGCACGGCGCTGCGTACCGCAGGGTCGGCACATCCATGTGCTGGTGGCCGGCGGGATGCGCGCGATGGAGGAACTGCTGCCCGGGCTCACCGCCGATCTCGTCGGCGACGGTGCACCGATGGTGGACCAGTGCGGCGACGTGCGCTGGTATCTGGGTGGCCACCGCCTCCGGCAGGCGGAGAGCGACCTGACGGCGGTGAGCGCGAGCCGGCCGAATCTCGAGCATCGGGTGCGGTCCCGCGTCGCCGCACTTCCCGGAGTGCGGATCGTCGACCGTTGCGACGCGCTGGGATTGACCGTGAGCCGGGACGGTCGAAAGGTCACCGGCGTGCGCGTGCTCCGCAGGGCGGACGGCAGCGTCGAGGAAGTTGTCGACGCCGATCTCGTCGTCGACGCCACCGGCCGTGGTTCGCGAACCCCGGCGTGGCTCGAGCGGCTCGGATACCACCCTCCCGAGCGGGAGGAGGTGCGCGTCGACCTCACGTACGTCACGCGCACCTACGCCTCCGATCCGGCACTCATGGGCAGCGAACTGGGGATTCTGCTCGCGCCGTCGCCGCCGTACCCGCGCGGTGCCGCCATCCAGACGATCGAGAACGGTCGCTGCCTCGTGACGGCGGTGGGCATGCTCGGACACCGGCCCCCGTCCTCGCCGGACGGCTGGGTGGACTTCCTGCGGTCCCTGCCCCGCCCGGACGTGTACGACGCGATCCGGGACGCCGAGCCGCTCGACGCGCCCCGGTCGTATCACTTTCCGGCGAGTCGGCGGCAGCGCTACGAACGGTGCCGGCGGCTGCCGGAGGGACTGCTGGTGACCGGCGACGCTGCATGCAGTTTCAACCCGATCTACGCGCAGGGAATGAGCGTCGCGGCGTTCGAAGCCGGGCTGCTCGCCGAACACCTCACGGGCGGCCGGGAGCCGGACCCGCATCGATGGTTCCGGGATATGGCGAAGGTCGTCGACGTGCCCTGGGACATGGCGACCGGCGGCGACCTCGCCTGGCCGCAGGTCGAGGGCCGGCGCAGCGCGAAAGTGCGCCTGGCCAACCGTTACCTGCCGCTCGTCCACGCCGCTGCCGCGCAGGATCCCGAGGTGGTCCGCGCATTCTTCCGCGTCGCGGCAATGGTGGATCCGCCCGGGACGCTGTTCGCCCCGCCGGTGCTCGGGAGGGTGCTCCGCCGAACGATCAGTGCTTGTGCAGCCGGGTCTCGAACTCCCGCTCGAGAGCCCGCCACGCCTCGGCCTCCGCGGTGAACGGCGCGCTGGGCGCGAGCCGCGTCGGATCCGGCTCGAGCACGTAGTTGATGAACCAGCCCAGCTCCGTCGACCCGGCCAGCGCGGCGTCGGTGCTGTCGTCCTCGGCGTAGTTCGCGGCGTCGGTGAACAGTTCGACCGCCAGATCCAGCTGGTCGGCGTCCACCGCCTCCGTACCGTGCTCGATGTCGTCCGCGATCCCGGGCAGCACGTACACGTTCTCGTCCGTCACCTCGACCTCGAGGGAACCGTCCGTCGCCGCGTGCCGGATGTCGTCGTAGGTGCTGAGCGCCGCCAGATCGTGGTCGTGGTGGTCGGCCAGGTAGCGCGCCAGCGCCCGCTCCGTGGGGAACACGAGGATCGTCCCGTCGCGGCCGAGGAACAGCGCATCGTCGTCGAGGTAGCAGCGCAGGGTGAACCACGTGCCGTCGGAGGCGATGATCTTGACCGGGTCGATTCCGACCGCCGTCCAGAAGCTCGTGTCCTCGTTCTCGTCCCCGTCGACGAACTCGTATTCCTCGTCCTCCGCCTCCTCGGCGGCGTCCTCGG
Source organism: Rhodococcus sp. 2H158 (assembly GCF_053764755.1). Taxonomy (NCBI): domain Bacteria; kingdom Bacillati; phylum Actinomycetota; class Actinomycetes; order Mycobacteriales; family Nocardiaceae; genus Rhodococcus; species Rhodococcus sp. 2H158. The sequence goes on along the minus strand of NZ_JBSNCE010000031.1, from coordinate 49,619 downwards.
CCTCGACGATGTTCTCCTCGGCCGCGACGAGTTCCGCCTCGGCCTCGGCGACGAGCCCGGCGTCGACCTCGGGGGACTTCACGACGGCATCGAGCGCGTCGATCACCCCGTCCCAGTCCTCGGCGACGGCGGAGCCGACCCGGTTCCACAGCTCCCCGCCCTCGCGGCCCTCGAACGCCGCGACACCGTGGCTCAGCAGCGCCTCGATCTCCGCCCGCTCGAAGAACTTCGTCACCGACTCGAGCTCGCACACGTCGCCGAGGACGGAGACGATGTCGAACGTGTTCTGCAGTTCGGCGACGGACTCCGGGTCCGCGTCGTCCGCCACCAGTTCCGGCACACCGATCAGGTCGTACGAATGGCTCTCGTCCGGCTCGAACTCCTCCGCGGAGAGTTTCGCGACCACCGGCCAGGCCGGATGCTCGACGAGGTCGTTGTCGGCGCCGGAGCGGACGAACGCGACGAGCTCGGCCACCGCACCGAACGCGTACAGATCGTCACCGTGGCCGAGGAACGCCTCCCATTCGTCGTCGCCCTCGCGCCACCGCGGCGCCCAGAGGGTCACGACGTCGCCGTCGGTGAGACCGAGCTCGATCGGGACGATGTCTCCAGCCATGGTCGCCAAGCCTAGCCATGTCCCGGCCGAAGACATAGCTGGGCGCCGATGAGACGACCGTCACCCGAGCGCACCGCGGAGTTCCCCGAGCAGACGGGCTCGTTCGGCGGCGGCGGCCCGTGCCGCCTCGTGCGCCGTGGCCAGGATCGATGCCGCCACGTCGCGCGCGTGGAGCCCGCCCAGCGCCTCGTCGAGCCACAGTCGGGTCAGGGCGCCGTTGCCGTCCACCTCGGCCCGCACGAGGCCGTCCGGGCTCGTCGCGGCGCCCGACACCACGCCGAGTGCGGCCACGCAGTCCTGCAGGGCCCCGAGCCGCGTGCGCACACCGTCCACGATCTCCGTGATCCGCTGATCGCTCGCCGACATCGCGCTCACCACCCGGTCGCCGACGGAGAGCCGGCCGTCCGCGCGTCGTCGCGGCGTGCGCGCTGCACGTCGTCGTGGGTGGGCAGGCCCAGCCGGTTCAGCAGTCCCTCCGGCATTCCTCTGCCCGCCAGCTCCTCTCGGTGCAGCGCGGCGGCCTCGAGTGTGGCGCGACGGCACAGCGACACGATCTGTTCGGCCAGTTGTGCTGCCCCGTAACGTAGTTCGCTCTGATCGATGTGCAGGTCGACGGGCAGGCCCTGTTCGGTGGTGCGCACCGAGACGGTGCCGGACCGATTCCGGGCGGTCGCCGTCGTGATGGTCGTCTCCGCGGTGTCCATACCGGGTTGGACGCGACGCCGCGCCCGTCGGTTCCCGGCCTAGCCGGTGGGGCCCGTCGGTTCCCGGCCTGGCCGGTGGGGCCCGTAGGTTTCCGGCCTAACCGGTGGGACGGAAGAAGCCCTGGAACCCCATCCCGCTGTTCGTGGTCCGGATCGGCGACAGCTGCACCGGGTCGCCGGCCTCGACCATGAGGCCGTTACCGACGATCATCGCGACGTGCCCGTCCCACACCGCGAGGTCGCCGGGCTGCACCCCGCTCGCATCGACGGGAGTGCCGACGTCCTGCTCCTGCGCAAGGCGCGGAATCTGCACCCCTGCCTGCCCGTACGCCCACTGGGTCAGGCCGCTGCAGTCGAGGCCCTGCCCCGGTGCGGTGCCGCCCCATACGTAGGGCGTGCCCTGCTGGGAGAGCGCGTGACGCACCGCCTCGGCCGCCGCCTGATTGGGTGCCACGACAACGCTGCCGTCGGGCAGTCGCACCTCGGCGCCGTAGCCGCCGAAGGCCCGCAGCTCGCCGGCCTGTGCGGCGGCCGGATCGCCGGCCGTCGGTGCTGCCGGTGCGGGCTCCGAGGGCATCAGCTCCGCCATCCTGGTCGTCTGCTCGGCGAGTGACGAGGTGACCCGGGCCAGGACGTCGAGCCCGGCCGCGATGTGCTCGATCGCCGCGACCAGCAACATCATCTGCCCCTGCGGTAGCGCCGCCAGGGGAGCGGAGCGCTCGGCCAGCGCCGTGAACGATTCGATCAGCCGCGCGATCTCGGCTGCACCGGTCAGGACGGTCGTGGTCGCGTCCGCCGCGACGTCGGCGATGGCCGTCCCGCGGTCGGCGGCGGCGACGAGGTCGGCGAGCACCCGCTCGCCGCTGCGCACGGCCGTCTCCGCCGCGGCCCCCGCCCAGTCCCACGCGAGTTCGCCCAGCGCGGCCCGGCCCACCGAGTGCACGCCGTCGACCAGTTCGGCGCACGACCGCAGCACGGCGGCCGGGTCGGTGCCGACGGCTCCGGAGCCGAACGCCGACAACAGCTCGGCCAGGGGAGCGGTGAGCAGATCCGCCCCCGGCGCCGCGGTCACCGCGGGGCCCCGGCGGCGTTCAGCTGTGCCGACTGGGCGGCGACGACGCGTTCGTAGGCGGCCGCCGTAGCACCTGCGACCGAGCCCATGGCGTCGAAGGTGTCACCGAGACGGGTCAGTTCCGCTCCGTGGGCGCGGTGGGTGGCCGCGAACGCGGCGAGGAACTCGGCGCCGACCGGACCGAACACCGTCCCGAGCGGTGCCGGATCGGCCGCGCGTGCGTCGGCGGCGGCGTCATGCAGCCGCTCGCCCAGGGCCGCGGCGGTGTGTCCGAACGCCGCGATCGTCTCGGGCCGGGCGCGTACCACCTCGTGGTTGCCGCTGCCGGTGCCTGCGTCCATTCGGCCTGCTCCCCTCCGTGGAAACGGATCGTCCTTCCACCTCTTGGACGCAGCGGGCGGCGGCCCGGTTCCCTGCGGCCCCGCGGAATGGACACCACGGGCGAGCGCGTCCCTCTTTCCCGCCACGCAGAGGGTGAATTTGTTCCCCGCCACGGGGTGTGGGACCGTGGAAGCGAGCCTGCATGACCGGGCTCCCGGACGAGGGGCGCCGTACCCGGTGTGCGACAAGACGGCCCGTCGGAGGCCGTGATGTCGTGGTTGGTTCTGGTGGTGTCCGGGGTGCTGGAGGCGGTGTGGGCCACCGCGTTGGATCGGTCCAGGGGACTCAGCCGGCTCGGCCCGTCGGTGGTGTTCGTCGCGGCGTTGGTCGTGAGCATGGCGGGACTGGCGTATGCCATGCGCCGGCTGCCGGTGGGGACGTCCTACGCGGTGTGGGTGGGGATCGGTGCGGTGCTCACCGTGGCGTTCGCGATGGCCACGGGCGAGGAGGCGGTGTCGGCGTCGAAAATCGTGTTCCTGGGCATGATCGTCGGGGGCGTGATCGGGCTGAAGCTGGTGCACTGAACCCGTTCCGGAGGCACACCGCAGCCCTCGCGCCGGCCCGCGAGGAGCACCGGCCCCCGGAACCGGGTGCACGAATCCGCGCACGGCAGTGGCGGATCGGCCGTCACGGCGTGCGCGCGCCGGCGCCGTCGGGTCGTCGCGGCATGAGGAAGAAGACCAGCACCGCGACGACGAGCGGCAGCGCCGAGACGATCAGCATGGTGGTCGCGACGCCCTCGGTGAAGTCGACGCCGAGGGTCAGCCCGTGGGCGAGCTGCACCAGGTTGGGGTCGTACCCGGTGGGGCCGCCGCTGTGGGACATCGTCATCGTGACGGCGTGCTCGGCCTGCTCCGCCTCCTGGGCCGAGATGCCGCGAGTTGCGGCGTCCTCGAGCACTTCTCGCCGGTAGAACGCGTCGAGCAGCAGGATGTAGACGGTCGGGCCGAGGGCGTAGCCCATCATTCCGAACGCCGGCTGGACGGCGGCGACCGACCCGGTGTTGCCGGTCTCGGCCTGCGAGAGGATCGTGTCGGCGGTCGCGGTTCCGGCCACGAATCCGCCCAGATTGCTGGTCCACGTCGCCACGACGAGCGCCGCGACCGCCATCGTCGGGGCGACCGTCGCCGCCGTCACGAGGCCGCTCAGCACGATGATCAACAGTCCGGTCACCAGCACCGGGCGCGCGGTGTGCGCGGCGATCATCCGGCCGGCCAGCACGCTCGCCGCGGCGATCACGAGCGTGCCGGGAAGGTACAACAGTCCGACGGCCTGTGAGGACATGCCCAGCACGTAGTCGCCGAGCTGGCCGAGCACTGTTCCCAGACCGGCCGCGAGCAGGTTCACGGTCAGGACCGCGAGCACCGCGAGGAAGAAGGCACGGCGCCCGAACAGCGACAGGTTCAGGGCCGGCTCCGGCGTCCTGCGTTCGTGCCACACGAACGTCGCGGCGGCGGCGACGCTGACGCTCAGGGGCACCCAGGCGCGCGGTTCGGTGAGTCCGTCGGGCACCGCTCCGATCCCCGCCACCAGGCCGAGCAGAGCCACCCCGAACAGACTCACACCGAGGACGTCGACTCCGCCCGCGGCCCGGCGCGGTGGTTCGTCGACGAACCGGACGATCAGCGTCAGCGCGATCAGCGCGAGCGGCGGGGTGACGAGGAACAGCGATCGCCAGCCGAACGTCTCCACGACCCACCCGCCGACCGCCGGCGTGATGCCGTACAGGACCGTGTCGACGGCCATGAGGATGCCGAGAGCCGTCGACCGCAGTTCGGCCGGGAGGGAGGCGGTGACGAGCGCCAGCGACAGTCCCAGCAGCGCGGTCAGCGCCAGGCCGTCCAGGAAGCGCATCAGCAGCAGCACCGGATAGTTCGGCGCCAGCGACGACAGCAACCCGACGGCGATGTTGGCGACGAGGGCCCACACGAGCATGCGTGCGAGCCCGAACCGGTCGCCGAGAGTGCCGACAGCGAGGACGGATGCGGCCACCATGAGGGTGGAAGCGGCGGCGAGCATCCCGATCCGGTCGGCGGGAACGTCGAGACCGCGGCCCACGGTGGACAGGTTGAGGGTCAGCATCAGCGGGTCGACGGCCGCGATCGCGTAGGCGATCGCGGGACCGAGAACGGTCAGGAGGATCCGGCCGGTGAGGCGCGGCGCGGCCTCGGCGCGTTCGGCCATCACGCACACCCCGTCCTACTCGATGAAGCCCTTCTCCACGAGCCAGTCGTAGGCCACCTCGGCCGGCTCCCGGCCGTCGACGTCGATCTGCCCGTTCAGCTCGATGAGGGTCTCGTCGGTCAGCTCCCGCGTGACGGGTGCGAACAGGTCGGCGATCTGCGGATTCTCGTTGAGGGTCTCCTCGCGGACGACGACGGCCACGTTGTAGATGGGGAAGAACGTGCGGTCGTCCTCGAGCACCGCGAGATCGAGTGCCTCGATCCGTCCGTCCGTGGTGAACACCTCACCGAAGTTGCATTCGCCCCGGGCCGTCGCCTCGTAGATCGCCCCGGTGTCCAGGGTCTTGACGTTCTCCCGCGGGACCCCGGAGCCGAGGGGGATCCCGTACGTCTCGAGCATCGGCTGCAGGCCGTCGTTGCGGTTGGCGAACTCGGATTCCACGCAGAAGGTGCGTTCGGCGACCGGGATGTTCGCGATGTCGGAGAGCGAGTCCACGCCGAGGCGCTGGGCGTTGCGGCTGGTGGCCGCGAAGCCGTAGGTGTTGTTCATGGGGGCGGGCGGCAGCCACGCCAGATCGTTCTCACGCAGGTCCTCGTCGCGCACGGCCTGGTACTGGGCCTGCTCGTCCGGGATGGCCTCCTCGTGTCCGAGGTAGGCGATCCAGGCCGTTCCGGTGTACTCCCACTGGAGGTCGACCTGTCCCTCGAGCTGCGCCTGGCGGGAGCTGGCGCTGCCGGGGATGTTGGTCAGATCCGTGACGTCCGCACCGGCCGAGCGCAGGAGGATCACCGCCATCTTCCCGAGCAGGACTCCTTCGGAGAAGTTCTTCGACCCGACCGCGACGCTCGCCCCGTCGAGCCGTTCGACGGACTGCAGGGGACCGGCGAGCTCGCCGGTGGGGACGAAGCCGCCGGCGGTTCCGAGTCCGCAGGCGGTCAGGGTCGCCGCGACGAGCAGGGATCCGACGATGCGGGGCAGCAGGATCCGGGTCACCGGCGCAGCCCCTTCGGTTGCACCGCGAGTTCGAGGACCCGGCCCGCCCAGTCGATGAGCAGGGCGAGCAGCGCCACGAGCAGGGCCCCGCTGACGAGCACCGGATACCGGAAGAGCGTGATGCCGGTGACGATGAGGGAACCGAGGCCGCCGGCGTTGATGAACGTGGCCAAGGTGGCGGTGCCCACCAGCAGGACGAGGGCGGTGCGCACGCCGGTCATGATCACCGGTACGGCGAGCGGCAGTTCGACCCGCAGCAGCACCCCGGCGCCGGACATACCGATTCCGCGGCCGGCCTCGACGAGTGTGGGGTCGATGCCCTCGATCCCGGTGATCGTGTTCCGCAGCACCGGCAGCACGGCGTACAGGGTCAGGGCGACGACCGCCGTGCCGAATCCGAAGCCGAGCCAGATCGCGAGCAACACGATCAGGCCGATGGCCGGGGCCGCCTGGCCCGCGTTGGCGATCCCCACCGCCACGGGTGCGAGTGCGCGTGACCTCGGCCGGGTCAGGGCGATGCCGAGCGGGACGGCCACCGCCACGACGAGGATCGCCGAGACCACGGTGAGCCCGACGTGTTGCCAGAGCAGGGTCGTGATCGTGGTCCAGTCGAGTTGCCGGGCCTCGATCGAGTCGAGGTCGGCGTTGCCCCGCCACAGGGCCCACGCGGCGAACACCACCGCCACGAGGACGGGGATGACGACGAGCAGCCCCGTGTTCTCACGCCCCACGCCGGCGTCGCGCGAGCGTGTCCCGGTTCCCGCGGCGCGCGACGGCGCGGCCGGCTCGGCGTCCAGGCTCATATGCGGCTCCCGGTGTCGTCGGCGCCGGGCCCCGCCGAGCGTGGACCGGTGGGGCGGATCCGGTTGGTGACGGACTCGAAGTTCACCAATCCGAGGAATTCGTCGTGCCGGCCGGTCACGATCGCGGCCCCGTGCGCCGAGGTGAGCATCGCGTCGAGCGCATCGTTCAACGTGGCGTGCCGATCGAGCGTGATCACGCCTTGCGGTTCGCCGGCCGGGACGGACTCGGTGCCCTCGAGTTCGCGCACCCACAGCCACGCCACCGGCCGCCGTCGCTGGTCGAGGACGACGACGGTGTCGTCGTCGTTCGCCGCGGCGCGGGAGACCGCCTCGGCGGCGGGGCTTCCCACGGTGGCGGTGGTGCCGTCGACGAGGTCGAGGTCGTCGACCCGGCTGAGGGACAGCTGCTTGAGGGTGGACCCGGCGCCGACGAACTTCTCGACGAACCGGTTCGCCGGTGCCGAGAGGATCACCTCGGGGGTGTCGTACTGGGCGACGTGCGCGCCCTCCTCCATGATCAGGATGCGGTTGCCCAGCTTCACGGCCTCGTCGATGTCGTGGGTGACGCACACGATCGTCTTGCGCAGTTCCTCGTGGATGCGCAGAAGCTCGTCCTGCAGCCGGTGCCGGGTGATCGGATCGACCGCCCCGAACGGCTCGTCCATGAGCACCACGGGCGGGTCGGCGGCCAGGCCCCGCGCGACGCCGACCCGCTGCTGCTGGCCGCCGGACAGCTCCCGTGGGTACCGGTCGCAGTACTTTCCGGGATCCAGGTTGACCAGTTCGAGCAGCTCCACGACCCGGTCCGCGGTGCGTCGCTTGTCCCAGCCCAGCAGCCGGGGCACGATCGAGATGTTCTGGGCGACCGTCATGTGCGGGAAGAGGCTGCCGCCCTGGATCACGTACCCGATCCGCCGGCGCAGGTCGTCGACGTCCGCGGAACGGACGTCCTCACCCCCGATCAGGATGGTGCCGGAGGTGGGTTCGACGAGCCGGTTGATCATCTTCAGCGACGTGGTCTTGCCGCAACCGGACGGACCGACGAACATCACGATCTCGCCCGCCGGGATGTGCAGGCTCAGTCCGTCGACGGCGGGCCGGGCCTGACCGGGGAAGGTCTTCACCACGTCGACCAGGTCGATGTCGGTGCCGCTGATGCCCCCGGCGGAGTGTGCTGGCGTGTTCATCGGGCTCGGATTCCCTTCGAGACGGTGACCTTGCCGATCGCGAGGAGCAGTGCGTCGAGAGCGAGGGCGAGCACGACCACGCCCACCGTGCCCACGAGCGCGGAATTCAGGGCGTTGGCGCCACCGATCTGGGACAGGCCCGTGAAGATGAACGAGCCCAGGCCGGGGCCGAGGACGTAGGCGGCGATGGCGGCGACCCCCATGGACATCTGGGTGGAGACCCGCACCCCGGCGAGGATGACCGGCCAGGCCAGGGGGAGCCGTACGCGGGTGAGCGTGCCGACCTCGCCCATGCCGAGGCCTCGCGCCGACTCGACGAGCGCGCCGTCGACGCCCTGCAGGCCGACGACCGCATTGCGCAGCACGGGCAGCGCCGCGTAGAAGGCCACGGCGATGAACGCCGGGGTGACGCCGATTCCGACGAGCGGGATCAGGATGCCGAGCAGGGCGAACGACGGGATCGTCAGACCGATGGCGCTGAGCGCGTTCGCCACGGGTTCGAGCCGCGGGACGCGCGTGACGATCACCGCGATCACGACGGCGACGATCGTGGCGAGGAGGACGGCCTGCACGACCAGGCTCACGTGCTGGTAGGCGCTGAAGGCGATCTGTGCCTTCCGCTCGTCGACGAATTCCCACATGCGCACCCGTCCCGTCTCCCCGCACGCCCGACTGTCACGATGGCACAACTGCGGTGGGCTTCGGGCCGAGACGGAGAACCGCGACGGAGAACCCGGAGGCACGGACCGTCGATCGCCGCCCGAGGCCGGGTGGTCCGCGGCCCCACTCGGCGGCAGGCACACGGTGGCCGCGTTCTATCCTTCCGGCATGGATTCGCTCGTCGTCGACCATCCGCTCGCCGCCGCTCTCCTCACGACCCTGCGTGACGAGCGCAGCGACAACGCCGCCTTCCGGTACGCGCTGCGCCGACTGACCCAGATGCTGATCTACGAGGCGATCCGGGACGCCCCGGTGGAGCAGTTCGAGGTGCGCACGCCCGTCGCGACCACGACCGGTGTGCGCCTGCAGCAGCCCCCGCTGCTGGTGCCGGTGCTGCGCGCGGGGCTCGGCATGGTGGAGCAGGCGCACGCGCTGATCCCGCAGGCGCGCGTGGGCTTCGTGGGGTTGGCCCGGGACGAGAAGACGTTCGAGCCGGTGCCCTACCTCGAGTCGCTCCCGGACGACCTGTCCGGCCTGCCGGTCTACGTGCTCGACCCGATGCTCGCCACCGGCGGCTCCATGGTGCACACGATCGAGCTGCTGGTCACGCGCGGAGCAACCGACGTCACCGCAGTGTGCGTGGTCGCCGCCCCGGAGGGGGTGGCGGCGCTCGCCGACTCCGGTCATCCGGTCCGGTTGGTGACCGCGACGATCGACGAGGGACTCAACGAGGACAAGTACATCGTCCCGGGACTCGGGGACGCCGGCGACCGTCAGTTCGGACCTCGCTGAGGCGGCTCGCGGATCCGCTTGCGCCGCACCGTCGATCCGCATCGACGCCGATAGAGTCCTGTGTGTCCGCTTTGTCTGTTGTGTGACAGGATTACAATAGAGTTTCTTTTGGGATCTGGCGCGGGCCGGCTCCGCGGCATTGCGCGCCTCGCCGGCATCCGGCTCGGAACCCGCGAAACCGCAGGACAGGAAGGGATTCCGGTCGCAGTGCCGGACGTGACGAGGGTCCGGTCCGGAGCGGCGGTGCGTCCGGCCGATTCCGTCTCGTTTCGGCGAAGATGATCAACCCGCCTTCCGGACGGGGCTTCTGTGGTTACGCTCGCCGAGATCGGTTGGTTCGTCCACTGCCCTCGACCGTCCACGAAAATGAGGTCCGCTCGATGATCAACACCCTCTCCGGCAACAGGTTTCGACAGTGCGCCCGGGCCACCGCACTCGGTGCGGCCGCAGTGCTCGGCATGGTGGTGGGGTCCGGCAGTGCCGGAGCCGCTGTCGACAATGCCCGGACGCTGCCCCTCGGCAACAACAACGCCATCGAAGTGCTCCAGGCCGACACGTCGATCCAGTCCTATCCGCCGCTCGACAGCTCGCCCGTCAGCTTCGAGTTCTTCCACGACGAGGTCGTATCGGTCAACATCACCGGACCGGACGCGGATTCCTTCCAGGACACCAAGCTGACCATCGGATACCAGATCGGCTATCCGGTCGCTCTCAACGGTGCCATCGTGCACATCAACACCCCCAGCCTCGACTGGGAGGTCGGCAACGAGTTCGGCATCGGCGTCGAACTCGCCCCCGAGTTCGCGCTCGGGCTCGACGCGAGCACCGGCGCGACGATCGGCGGTTCGATCATCCCCTCCCAGGAGATCGAGGTCGATCTTGCGCCCGGCGGCATCACCGACGTGGCGTTCGTCCAGGACATGGAGTTCGACGGCAGGGCGGCGACCGTCCGGCTGGCGGGAGTCCACGGCTCGGTCTCGGGAGCGCTCGGCCCGGTCACGATCCGGCCGTACGCCAGGGCCGTCACCTCGAACAACGACACCGTCATCACATACGGGGTGCCGCACCGCCTCTGAGGATTGTCGTTCCTCCGCCGGTGCCGGTGGTGACCGCGACGGGCGGCCGCCACCGGCACCGGCGCTTCGCGTCAGCGCTCATCCAGCGCGGCTGCCCACGCGCGCAACGCCCGTAGTCGCGCCGTCGCGCCGTCGCGGTCACCGTCCGGGGCGACCGCCTCGAGATAGCACTTGAGCTTCGGCTCGGTGCCCGAGGGCCGCACCACGACCCGCACCGACGCACCCTCGAGCACCACCGCGTCCGTGCGCAGCGGGCCGGCCGCCGTCGCGAGGTCGGTGGCGGTGACCGGCTCCCCGGCGAGTTCGGCCGGCAGCGCGGACCGCAGCCGGCTCATGATCGCCCCGATCCGCGCGAGGTCGGTCACCCGGATCGAGACCTGATCGCCGAGATGCAGCCCGAACTCGCGGTACAGGGCGTCGAGGGCGTCGACGAGAGTGCGCCGCCGGGTCTTCAGCTCCGCGGCGTAGTCCGCGACGACGATCGCCGTGGCGATGCCGTCCTTGTCGCGCACCGCATCCGGGTCGACGCAGTGTCCGAGGGCCTCTTCGTACGCGTACACCAGCCCGTCGCCCGCGCGGGCGAGCCACTTGAAGCCCGTGAGGGTCTGCGCGTAGCGGGCGCCCCGCGCGGCGGCGAGCTTGCCGAGCAGGGTCGAGGAGACGATCGTCGTCGCCACCAGTGCACCGCGCGGGGCGCCCGCGAGAATCCGGTCGCCCAACAGCACCCCGGTCTCGTCGCCACGCAGCATCCGCCAGCCGTCGGGCGTGGGGACGCCCACGGCACACCGGTCGGCATCGGGATCGAGGGCGACGGCGATGTCGGCGCCGACCTCGGCAGCGAGCGCGAGCAGGGCGTCGGCGGACCCCGGCTCCTCCGGATTGGGGAACTCGACGGTGGGAAAGCGCGGGTCGGGCGCGAACTGTGCGTCGACGACGTGCACGTCGCAGAAGCCGGCCGCGCGCAGGGCTGCCACCGCGGTCTCCCCGCCGACGCCGTGCAGCGGCGTCAGCGCGACGCGGAGTTCCCGCGCCGCAGAGCGCGGCAGCGATGCGACGCGCGCGAGATACCGTGCCACCAGTTCGTCCCCGGCGGGTGCGACGGTGAGGCGCGGCACCGACGACGCGTCGCCGACGGCGTCGATCGCCGCCTCGATCTCCCGGTCGTCCGGCTCGACCAGTTGTGCACCGCCGCGGGTGTAGACCTTGTAGCCGTTGTCCGTGGCCGGGTTGTGCGACGCGGTGATCTGCACGCCCGCGACCGCGTCGAGCGTCCGCACGGCGTACGCCGTCACCGGGGTCGGGAGCGGGCGCGGCAACGCCACGACGTCGAAACCGGCGGCCGCGAGAACCTCTGTGGCGGCGGCGAAGAACTCGGCGGATCCCGTGCGCGCGTCGCGGCCGACGACCACGGTGCCGCCGCCGGACCCGCGCGCGTCGAGCCACCGGGCCAGGCCCGCGGTGGTGCGGACGACCACGTCCTCGTTCATGCAGTCCGGGCCGTCGCCGACGGGGCCGCGCAGCCCGGCGGTGCCGAAGCGCAGGGTCACAGCCGGCCCGCCAGTTCGCGCAGCAGGTCGCCCATGCGGGTGGCGGCGGCCCGTCCCGCCGCGAGGACCTCGTGGTGGTCGAGGTGCTCGCCGGTGATCCCCGCGGCGGCGTTGGTGACCAGGGAGATGCCGAGGACCCGGGCGCCGGCGGCACGCGCGGCGATGGTCTCGTGGACGGTGGACATGCCCACCAGGTCCGCGCCGAGGGTGCGCAGCATGCGGATTTCGGCGGGGGTCTCGTAGTGCGGGCCGGGCAGGCCGGCGTACACGCCCTCGCCGAGGGTCGGGTCGATCTCGCGGGCGAGGGCGCGCAGCCTCGGGCAGTAGGCATCGACGAGGTCGACGAACTGTGCGCCGACGAGCGGCGAGCGTCCGGTGAGGTTGAGGTGGTCGGAGATCAGGACCGGCTGACCGACCGCGTGATCGGGCCGGATGCCGCCGGCGGCGTTGGTGAGGACGACGGTGCGCGCGCCGGCGGCGACGGCGGTACGCACCGGATGCACGACGCGGCTCAGGTCGTGCCCTTCGTAGGCGTGGGTGCGGCCCGCGAGGAGCAGCACCGGGGTCTCGCCGACCCGCACCGAATGCACGGTGCCCGAATGTCCTTCGGCGGTGGGCGGGGCGAATCCCGGCAGTTCGCTCATCGGAACGGCGGCGACCGCTGTGCCGAAGCGCTCCACCGCGGCGCGCCAGCCGGAGCCGAGCACCACCGCGACGGAGTGCTCGGGCACGCCGGTGCGCTCGGCGAGTGCCGCGGCGGCGCGGGCGGCCTCGGCAGGGGGGTCGGCGATGGCGTCGGGTGCTCCCATGTCGGTCGACCCTAGCGCCAACCGTGTTATTACTCACCGGTAGGTTCTGGCGCTATCCTCTCCGCATGCCATACCTCGAACGCGACGGCGACGTCTTCGTCCTCCACCTCGGCGACCGCTCCGGCGGCGACACCGAGAACCGCTTCCACCCCGAGTGGCTCTCCGCCGTCCACGCGCTGCTCGACGAGGTCGTCGCGCACGACGGCCCGGCGGCGCTCGTCACCGCGGCCACCGGGAAGTTCTGGAGCAACGGCCTCGACACCGACTGGATCTTCGGCAACCTCCCCGGGCTGCCGGGTTACCTCGATTCCGTCCACGAGTTGTACGGGCGGATCCTCACCTTCCCCGCAGCCACCGTCGCGGCGGTGCAGGGCCATGCGTTCGGTGCCGGTGCGATGCTCGCGCTGACCCACGACTTCCGCGTGATGCGGGCCGATCGCGGCTTCTGGTGCCTGCCCGAGGTGTCGCTGAACATGCCGTTCACCGTGGGCATGTCCGCACTGCTGCGCGAGCGGCTGCCGATCCAGGCCGCGGTCGAGGCGACCACGACGGGCCGCCGGTTCGGCGGTGGTGACGCCCTCGCGGCGGGCATCGTCGAACAGGCCGTCGACGGCGACGCCGTGCTGGCCGCCGCCGTCGAGCGGGCCGCCGCCCTGACCGGCACCCGGGGCGCCAACCTGGCAGGCATCAAGCGCGGTCTGCACGCGCCGCTGATCGCGGCGCTCGAGACGAAGACGGACGAGTCGAACTTCCGCCTCGGGTGAGGTGCACTCGTTCCGCCCGTGCCAGACTGAGCGGGTGACGAGCGATGCGGACAGGGCGATCGAGGCTGCGTCGGACGGCCTGATCGCCCTGTCGCATTCGATCCACGCCGAGCCGGAGCTGGCCTTCGACGAACACCGCAGTGCCGCGAAGATCGTCGAACTGCTGCGCGGCGGCGGATTCGAGGTCCGGACCGGGATCGCCGATCTGCCCACCGCGTTCGACGCCCGGTTCGGCAGCGGGGAACTCGTCGTCGGCATCTGCGCCGAATACGACGCCCTGCCCGGGATCGGGCACGCGTGCGGGCACAACATCATCGCCGCCTCCGCCGCCGGCGCGGGCCTGGGTCTCGCCGCGGTCGCCGACGCCCTCGGCATCACCGTCCGCGTCATCGGCACGCCCGCCGAGGAGACCGGCGGCGGCAAGGTGCTCATGCTCGAGCGCGGCGTGTTCGCCGACGTCGGCATGGCCCTGATGGTGCACCCGGGCCCGTTCGACATCACCGGGGCGACGTCGCTGGCCCTCGCCGACATCGCCGTCACCTACACCGGTCGCGAGGCGCACGCCTCCGCCGCCCCCGAATACGGCCGCAACGCCGCCGACGCCGCGACCGTCGCGCAGGTCGCCGTCGGCCTGCTGCGTCAGCATCTGCTGCCCGGCCAGCAGATCCACGGGATCGTCAGCGACGGCGGCACCGCCCCGAACATCGTGCCCGCGCACACCGAACTGCTGTACTACCTGCGGGCGACGACCGCGGACTCCCTCGCCGACCTGTCCGAGCGTGCCGGGAACTGCTTCGCCGCCGGGGCTCTCGCCGCCGGCTGCACGCACGAGATCCGCACCGTGTCGCCGACCTATACCGAACTGACTCCCGACCCGTGGCTGGTCCGGGCTTATCGTGAGGAGATCATCGGTCTCGGGCGCACGCCGCTGCCCGTCGAGGAGGAAGGATCGCGCCCGCTGGGCAGCACGGACATGGGAAACGTGACGAACGTGGTGCCGGGTATCCACCCGGTGATCGGTCTCGACTCGGGTGGGGCGGTGACCCACCAGGCGGCGTTCGCCGCCGCGTGCGTCACCGCTTCGGCGGACCTCGCCGTCCTCGACGGCGCCCGCGCGCTCGCCGCGACGGCGGCCCGGGCGGCGACCGATCCCACGCAGCGTGCACGGCTGCTCGAGAACGTGGCGCGCCGATGAACCCGTACATCGAGAAGTGGCTGGGCGAGCACACCGACGACCTGTCGGCGTGGCGCCGGCACATCCACGCCAATCCCGAACTGGCCCGTCAGGAATACGCCACCACCGAGTTCGTCGGGAGCACGCTCGCCGCCGCCGGGCTCGAGCCGAAGGTGCTGCCGCGCGGCACGGGCCTGATCTGCGATCTCGGCCCCGAGGGCCCGCGGATCGCCCTGCGTGCCGACATGGACGCGTTGCCCATGCAGGAGCTGACGGGCCTGCCGTTCGCTTCCACCGTGCCGGGCGTGACACACGCCTGCGGGCACGACGCCCACACCACCGTCCTGCTCGGCACGGCGCTGGCGCTGAACTCGGTGCCCGAGCTGCCGGTGGGTGTGCGGCTGATCTTCCAGCCCGCCGAAGAGGTGATGCCCGGCGGCGCGCTCGACGTGGTCGCCGCGGGCGCGCTCGAGGGGGTGGCCCGGATCTTCGCGTTGCACTGCGATCCGCGGCTCGAGGCGGGCCGGGTCGGGGTGCGGGTCGGGGCGATCACCTCGGCCGCCGACACGGTCGAGCTGGTCCTCGACTCGCCGGGCGGGCACACGTCCCGCCCGCACCTGACGGGCGATCTGGTGTACGGGCTCGGCACCGTGATCACCGGGCTGCCGGGCATGCTCAGCCGGCGCATCGACCCGCGCACGAGCACGGTGATGGTGTGGGGCGCTGTCACGGCGGGCAAGGCCGCGAATGCGATTCCCCGCACCGGCATGCTGACCGGCACCGTCCGCACCGGCGACCACGAGACCTGGGAGCTGCTCGAGCCGATGGTGCGGGAGATCGTGCACGGTCTGCTCGCGCCGACCGGCCTGAGCTACGAGCTGGACTACCGGCGCGGCGTGCCGCCCGTCGTCAACGACGAGGTGTCGGCCCGGATGGTCGAGGACGCGGTGCGCGCGATCGACCCGGATGCGCTGGCGGACACTCCGCAGTCCGGTGGAGGAGAGGACTTCTCCTGGTACCTCGAGGAGGTTCCGGGCGCGATGGCCCGGCTGGGTGTGTGGCGGGGGACCGGGCCGAAGCTCGACATCCACCAGCCCGACTTCGATCTCGACGAACGGGCCCTGGCCGTCGGCGTACGGGTGATGACGAACCTGGTCCTGGGATCAGGTTAGGCTTGCACAACCTGTACGTTGCCTGTGAGTCGTCGCTCACGCCAGGAGGTCCGGATGCATTTTCGACGCAGAGCTGTCGCCGTACTGTCGGCCGGGGTCGTCGCCGCCGTGTTGGCCGCGTGCGGCAGCGACTCGGGATCGGGTGAGTCGGGGGGCGACTCCACCGGTGCGCTCACCCTGTACTCCGGGCGGAGCGAGAACCTGGTCGGACCGCTGATCGACCAGCTCGAGGGCACCCTCGGGTTCGAGGTCGACGTCGTCTACGGCAGCACCCCCGAGATCACCGGAAAGCTGGTCGAGGAGGGCGGCGCCTCGCCGGCCGACGTGGTGTTCACCCAGGACGCCGGTGCGCTCGGCCTGCTCGACCAGGCGGGGCTGCTCGAGACGCTGCCGGCGTCGGTGACCGAGCTGGTTCCCGCCGACTACCGCGCCGCCGACGGCACCTGGGTGGCGACCTCCGCGCGCGCCCGCGTGCTCGTCTACAACGACGAGAAGGTGCAGCCGCAGGATCTGCCCACCGGCATCGACGGCCTGCTGGACCCGAAGTGGAAGGGCCAGATCGGCTTCGCCCCGACCAACGCGTCGTTCCAGGCGTTCGTGACCGGGCTGCGCGTTGCGCGCGGCGAGGACGGAGCCCGCGCCTGGCTCGAGGCCTTCAAGGCCAACGAGCCGGTGGCGTTCGAGGGCAACGGCCCGCTGATGGAGGGTGTCGACACGGGCCAGGTCACCCTCGGCCTGACCAACCACTACTACTGGTACGGCCTCGCGGACGAGCGCGGTGCCGAGAACCTGAACGTGCAGGTCTACTACTTCCAGGCCGGTGATCCGGGCGCGCTGGTGAACATCGCCGGGGCCGGCGTGCTGAAGACCACGGACCAGAAGGAGCAGGCGGAGCAGTTCGTCGCCGCGCTGCTCTCGCCCGAGGCCCAGGCCTACTTCGCCGACGAGACGTCCGAGTACCCGGTCGTCGAGGGCGTCGAGACCAAGGACCAGTTGCGTCCGCTGTCGGAGATCGGCAACTCCGACATCGAACTCGCCGAACTCGCCTCGCTCGAGCAGACCCAGGCGTTGCTGCAGGAGCTGGGATTCATCTGATCCAGCTCGCCGCTCTCCGTCCCACCCGGCGCAGCCGGCCCGTTCTCACGCTGGCTGCGCTGGGTGTCTCGGTGTTCGCGCTCGCCCCGGTGGCACACCTGGTCATGCGTGCGTTCGCAGACGGTCCCGACCGCGTGTGGTCGCTGGTGTTCCGGCAGCGCACCCTCGATCTGGTGTGGCGCAGCGGCATTCTCGCGCTCACCGTCACCGTGGCCTGCCTCGTGATCGGCGTTACCGCCGCGTGGCTCACGGCACGCACCGACCTGCCCGGCCGGCGGTGGTTCGCCCTGGCGCTGAGCGTTCCGCTCGCCATCCCGTCGTACGTGTCCGGCTTCGTCTACATCGCCCAGTTCCCCGGCCTCGCGGGTTTCGCGGGGGCCGCGCTGGTCCTCACCGCGGCGAGCTTCCCGTACGTGTACCTGCCGGTATCCGCCGCGCTGGCCTCGGTCGATCCGGGACTCGAGGAGGTGGCCCGCACCCTCGGCCGGTCCCGGCTGCGCACCACGCTCACCGTGACCCTGCGGCAGGTGTGGCCGACCGCGGCGGCCGGCGGCCTGCTGGTGGCGCTGTACACCCTCAGCGACTTCGGCGCCGTCGCGCTGATGCGGTACGAGGCCTTCACCCTCGCCATTTACGGCAGCTACCGGGGGCTGCTCGACCGCACCCCGGCCGCGGTGTTCGGCCTGGTGCTCGTCGTTCTCGCCGTCGCGCTGACGGTCTCCGAGCGCCGGGTGCGCCGCGGGGCCACCGCGCGCGTCGGTTCCGGCGCCCCACGAGCCGCCGCGGCCGTGCCGCTGGGCGGGCAGCGGTGGACGGCCCTGGCGTTCCTCGCCGTCGTGCTGGTGGTCAGCGTCGGCGTTCCGCTGGCCGGACTCGCGCGCTGGCTGTGGTTCTCGCAGCAGGCGGCGATCGACTGGGCGGGGATCTGGACGGCGACGACGTACACGCTGTGGGTGGCGGCTCTCGGGGCATTGCTGACGACGGCGCTGGCCCTGCCGGTGGGCACCCTGGCGGCGCGCTCGACCTCGCCGGTGGCGCGGTTCACCGAGAGCGCCGCCTACGTCGGGTTCGCGCTGCCCGGTATCACCGTGGGTCTGGCCCTGGTCTTCTTCGGTATCCGGCTGTTGCCGCAGTGGTACCAGCACACCCCGATGCTCGTGATCGGCTACGCGGTGCTGTTCCTGCCGCTCGCCGTCGGGTCGATCCGCGCGGCCGTCGCCTCGATCCCGCTCGGCCTCGAGGACGCGTCCGCGACCCTCGGCAGCGGACGGCTGCGGACCGGCATCCGGGTGATGGTCCCGCTGGCCGCGCCCGGTGTCGTCGCGGGGGCGGCGCTGGCGTTCCTCACCATCGCGAAGGAACTGCCCGCGACGTTGTTGCTCGTGCCGATCGGGGAGGACACCCTGGCGTCACGGATGTGGAAGTACACCGAGACCCTCGAATACGGTTCGGCGGCCCCGTACGCCGCGATCCTGGTGCTCATCGCCGCGCTGCCGTCGCTGGTGCTGGGCCGACTGTTGCGGGGCCGGGTCGATGCGGAAAGTGGCGGTGAGGAATGAGCGGGCTCTCCATCGAGGGCGTATGCGCCCGGTACGGGCGGACCGAGGTCGTCAGCGACGTCTCGCTGACGGTGGAGCGAGGCGCGTTGCTGGCCGTGCTCGGGCCCTCGGGCGGGGGCAAGACCACTCTGCTGCGCGTCGTCGCGGGTCTGCACCCGGCGAGCGCGGGGCGCGTCGTCGCGGACGGACGCGACCTCACAGCTCTGCCGCCGGAGCGCCGAGGGGTGGGGCTGGTGCCGCAGGAGGGTGCGCTCTTCCCGCATCTGAGCGTGGCGCGCAACGTCGGCTACGGGCTGGTGCAGCCGACGTGGCGATCGATGGTACGGCAGAAGTCCGTCCGGCACCGCCGCGTGGCGGAACTGCTCGACCTGGTCGGCCTGGCCGGCACCGGTCAGCGCAAGCCGTCGCAGCTGTCCGGCGGCCAGCAGCAGCGCATCGCGCTGGCGCGGGCGCTGGCCCCGAACCCGTCCGTCGTACTGCTCGACGAGCCGTTCAGCGCCCTCGACGCCGGGCTGCGGGCCAGCCTGCGCACCGAGGTCCGCACCCTGCTGCGGGACCAGGAGGTCGCCTCCGTGCTGGTCACCCACGACCAGGCCGAGGCCCTGGCCATCGCGGACACGGTCGCGGTGATGCTCGGCGGGCGTGTCGCCCAGGTGGGCACCCCGGAGGACGTCTACCGGTGGCCCGCGACGCTCGAGGTGGGCGCATTCGTGGGGGATTCGGTCGTCCTCGACGCCGATGCGGACGGCGACCGCGCGCACACGGTGATCGGTGCGGTCCCGCTCGCCGCCCCGGCCCACGGCAAGGGCCACGTGCTCGTGCGCCCGGAACAGGTGCAGGTCG
This sequence comes from Rhodococcus sp. 2H158, assembly GCF_053764755.1. Lineage (NCBI taxonomy): Bacteria > Bacillati > Actinomycetota > Actinomycetes > Mycobacteriales > Nocardiaceae > Rhodococcus > Rhodococcus sp. 2H158. The sequence goes on along the minus strand of NZ_JBSNCE010000031.1, from coordinate 30,188 downwards.
CCGCGGCCGACGAGCCGTCGAAGTTCACCGTGCTCGACGTCGCCTTCGGCGGGGCACTGACGGAGGTGCGGGTGACCGGCGCCGGGCAGACGATCCGGGCGCAGCGGGCCGCGTCGCACGACGTGCAGGCCGGGGATCCGGTGACGCTGCGGGTCGGCGTCCCGGTGCCGTTCTACCCGGACCGGCCGGCGGGGGACTAGAAGCTGTCGGGCCGGCCCGGCCCGACGTTGCGGCTGTTGCGGGTGCGCAGGTCGCGCACGTAGTCGGCGGGGGCTCCCGCGATCTCGGCGGCGTCGGCCATCACGCCCAGGTAGCGCGCCGACGGCAGGCCGCCCTCGTACGCGTCGAGGACGTACAGCCAGGCGAGCACGGGCCCGTCGTCGGTGTCCACGCGCAGTCGGATCTTGCGGTGGATGCCGAGTTCGGAGCCCTCCCACCGGTCGAGGCTGCGTTCGTCCTCGTCGGGTACGTCGTACAGCACCACGAACACCTTCGAGTCGGGATCCTCGACGACGGTGGCGAGCGCTCCCTCCCAGCCGATGTCGCCGCCGCTGAACGTCAGCCGCCAGCCGTGGAGCCAGCCGGTTCCGGCCATCGGCGAATGCGGGCAGCGCTGCAGCATCTGCTCGGGATGCATGTTGGAGCCGTAGGCGGCGTAGATCGGCACGGGGTACAGGCTAATGGCTGACCGTCCGGCGCAGGACACGGGGCGCTGGCCGCTGCGTGGCCGAGTCCGCGTGCGCAGGACGGGGCCGGTGGCATAGCGTGTCTGCGGACGTTCGGCAACCCCGGCGCCCGCACACCCGGACCGAGGACCATCTCGGAATCGATACAGAGGAGAACAATGACCCGGATCGTGATCATCGGCGGCGGCCCTGCGGGCTACGAGGCGGCGCTGGTGGCGGCTCAGTACGGCGCGACCGTGTCACTGATCGATTCGGACGGGATCGGCGGTGCCTGCGTGCTCTTCGACTGCGTGCCGTCCAAGACGTTCATCGCTTCCACCGGCATCCGCACCGACATGCGCCGGGCCGCCGACCTCGGCGTCCAGCTCGAAAGCGCCGGGGTGGCGCTGCCCGAGGTCAACGCCCGCGTCAAGAGCCTCGCCCGCGCGCAGTCCGCGGACATCCGCACCAAGCTCGAGGCGGCCGGCGTGCAGTTGCTCAGCGGCCGCGGCGAGCTCATCGACAGCCAGGTCGGGATGGCGGCGCATCAGGTGCGCGCCAACCTCTTCACGGGCGAGGAGCGGATCCTCGACGCCGACGTCGTGCTCATCGCGACCGGCGCGAGCCCGCGGGTGCTGCCCGGCGCGGAGCCGGACGGCGACCGCATCCTCAACTGGCGTCAGCTCTACGACCTCGACGCCCTGCCCGAGCACCTCGTGGTCGTCGGTTCCGGTGTCACCGGCGCCGAGTTCGTCTCCGCCTACACGGAGGTCGGTGTTCAGGTGACGCTGGTCTCGAGCCGTGACCGGGTGCTGCCGCACGAGGACGAGGACGCCGCCCTCGTGCTCGAGGACGCCTTCGCCGAGCGGGGCGTGAACCTGGTCAAGCACGCCCGTGCCGACGCCGTCGAGCGCACCGAGAACGGGATCCGGGTCAAGCTGGCCGACGGGCGCATCGTCGAGGGCAGCCATGCCCTGATGACGGTCGGCTCGGTGCCGAACACCGCCGACCTCGGACTCGAGAAGGTCGGCCTGCAACTCGACCGGGGCGGTTACATCCAGGTCGACCGAGTCTCGCGCACGCCCGTCTCGGGTATCTACGCCGCCGGCGACTGCACCGGGTTGCTGCCACTGGCGTCGGTGGCCGCGATGCAGGGCCGCATCGCGATGTACCACGCCCTCGGCGAGGGGGTGAGCCCGATCCGGCTCAAGACCGTCGCCTCGGCGGTGTTCACGCGGCCCGAGATCGCCACGGTCGGCGTCAGCCAGGCCGCGATCGACAACGGCGAGGTGCCGGCCCGCACCGTGATGCTGCCGCTGCACACCAATCCCCGTGCGAAGATGTCGGGGCTGCGCCGCGGCTTCGTGAAGATCTTCTGCCGTCCCGCCACCGGCGTCGTGATCGGTGGCGTGGTGGTCGCCCCCACCGCCTCGGAGCTGATCCTGCCCATCGCGATCGCGGTGCAGAACAACCTCAGCGTCGACGATCTCGCCCACACCTTCTCGGTGTACCCGTCGCTGACCGGGTCGATCACCGAGGCGGCGCGCCAGCTGATGCGGCACGACGACCACCTGGACTGAGCGGGATGACCGGCGTCGACGTTCTTGACTCTCTCGCTGGGGTAGGGTCGACGGTGGACGCATGCGAACGAACAGCATCTTCCCCGTGGTCCCCGCTCACGACGTCGCCCGCAGCCGCGACTTCTATGCCGGGCTGCTCGGTCTGCGTGTGGTTTTCGACAGCGGCTGGTATGTGCAGCTGCAGGCGGCGACCGACGAGACCGTGCAGCTCGGTCTCGTGGCACGCGGCCACGAGACGATTCCCCGAGCCCACCTCTCCGCTCCCGCCGGCGTGCTGATCTCGGTGGAGGTCGACGACGTGGACGCCGTGTATGCGCGCGCCGGCGACCTCGCACTCCCGGTCGCGTTGGAACTGCGCGACGAGGACTTCGGGCAGCGGCACTTCATGACCGTCGATCCCGACGGCCTGCTCGTCGACGTCATCACGGTGATCCCGTACGCGCCGGAGGTTGCCGGAAGCGGGGCGGTGGTGACCGGGTGAGCCCGGCCGACGGATGGCTGAGCATCGGCGAGTTCGCGCGGATGTCCCGGCTGAGCGTCAGGACGCTGCGCCACTACGACCGCGAACGGCTGCTCGCTCCAGGCCGGGTCGATCCGCGTACCGGATACCGGTACTACTCGCGCGAGCAGCTCGCCTCGGCTCTGCGCATCGCGGTATTGCGCAGAGCCGAGGTGTCCGTCCCCGCGATCCGTCTCCTCCTGCAGGACCCCGGACACACCGAGGTCGTCCTCGCCGCGGAGCGGGAACGGATCGAGCGCGAGGCCGCCCGTAAGCACCGGGCGCTCGCCCTCGTCGCGTCCCTCGCCGAGGCCGAAGCCGGCGGCCTCTCCGTGCGCCGGCACTGGATCGAGGATCGAATGGTCTTGTGGCGCAATGGGGAATCGACCGCCGAATCTCTGGATTCGGATGTGACGAACCTCGTGACGGCGCTGCTGGCCGACGCGTCGAGCGCCGGGCTGCCCACCGACGCGCCGGTGGTGGGGCAGTACCCGGCCACCCTCGACGGCGTGGTGCAGTTCGGCGTCGGTCTCGAGTTGCGGTCCCCGCTCGGACGTGCGGAAACTGCCACGACGACGCTGCCGGGCGGGACTTTCGCGGGCGTGGACTTCGTCGGTCCGGTCGCGCTGCTGCCGGTCGCCTACCACGCACTGTTCGGGTGGCTCGACGAGCGCGGTCTCGCGGCCGAGGGGCCGTTCCGGGAGTACTACCTCACCGACCCGCGTGACGTCGCTGCCGATGCGATGCGTACGCGGGTGCTGCACCCAGTGCCGGGTGAGCACGTTCCGGGATGAGGGTTCCCCGAGGCCGGCGCGCCGCGGCTCCCGCGCCGGCTTCGCCCCACCGGATCAGTGTTCCATAGTGTGGGATCTGCATTCCACAGTATGGTCAGGTGGTGCTACGGTGGGGCGAGGACCGGATCCGGTCCGTTATCGACAGCCTCGCGCCTACCGCGGACCCGGGACGAATGAGGTGTTCTCCCAGCCTGTCCAGGAGTTCCCGTGTCCGTCGACCACAATCTGCGCCCCGCCCGCCGCATGCAAGGCCTGCGCAGCTCCGCCATCCGTGACCTGCTCGCCCTGACCGCCCGGCCCGACGTCCTGAGCCTCGCCGGCGGGCTCCCGGCGCCCGAGCTGCTGCCCACCGCGAGGATCGCCGACGCCGCCACCACCGTGCTCCGTGACCCGGCTGCCGCCCAGTACGCCGAGACCTCCGGACGCGGTGACCTGCGCGCCGTGATCGCCGCGCGCGAGGGCGAGCGGCTCGGACGCGCCGTCCACCCGGACGAGGTCGTGGTCACCCACGGCTCCCAGCAGGCGCTGAGCCTGCTCGCTCAGGTGCTGCTCGACCCGGGGGACACGGTGATCGTCGAGGAGCCCGCGTACACCGGGGCGCTGCAGGTCTTCCGCGCCGCCGAGGCCCGCGTGGTCCCGGTACCGCTCGACGACGACGGCATGGACACCGGAGCGCTCGAACGCCTCCTGGCCGCGGGGGAGCGGCCCGTGCTCGTGCACACCGTCGCGACGTTCCACAACCCGCGCGGCGTCGTGCTGTCCGCGGCTCGGCGCCGGCACCTCGCGGCCCTCGCCGACCGGTACGGATTCCGCGTCGTCGAGGACGATCCGTACGGCGAGCTGTGGTTCGGACAGGCACCTCCGGCGCCCGTCGCGTCGTGGTCGGACCGCGTCGTCCGGCTCTCGAGTGCCTCGAAGACCCTCGCCCCGGCGTTACGGGTGGGGTGGCTGCACGGCGACCGGCGGCTGTGCGCGGCCGTGGAGCTGCTCAAACAGGGCGCCGATCTGTGCGGCTCGTCCCTGACCCAGGCGATCGCCGCCGCGCTCCTCGCCGACGGGCCCTGGTACGCCGGGCACCTGGACCGGCTGCGGGACACCTACGGCGCCCGCGCCACGGCGCTGTCGGCCGCCCTCGCCGCGGAGTTCGGCGACGCGGTCGTCTCCTCCGCCGTGCGCGGCGGCATGTTCACCTGGGTGCGGTTCGCCGGCGAGCTCGACACGGCCGAGTTGTTGCCCGTCGCGGCCGAGCACGGTGTCGCGTTCGTGCCGGGGTCCGCCTTCGCGGTCTCCGGGGACCACAGTCGCACTGCGCGGCTGTGCTTCGCCACCGCCGGGGAGGCCGACCTCGCCGAGGCGGCGCGCCGGCTCGGCCGCGCCGTGCGTGCCGTGCAGCCCAGGACCGCACGCGCGTAACGCGGCTCAGGCCCAGCCGTAGGTCCGCTCGACCGCCTTGTTCCACTCGGCATAGAGCCGCTCCCGCTCGGCAGTGTCCATCTTCGGTTCCCAGGTGCGGCCGGCCGCCCAGTTGCGCCGGATGTCGTCCTCGCCCTCCCAGAAGCCGACCGCAAGGCCCGCCGCGTACGCCGCGCCGAGCGCGGTGGTCTCGGCGACCACGGGCCGGACCACCGGGGCGCCGAGGATGTCCGACTGGAACTGCATCAGCGTTTCGTTGACGACCATCCCGCCGTCCACCTTCAGGGTGTGCAACTCGACGCCGGAGTCGGCGTGCATCGCCTCGATCACCTCGCGGGTCTGGTAGGCGGTCGCCTCGAGCGCGGCGCGCGCCAGGTGCCCCCTGTTGACGAAGCGGGTGAGCCCGGCGATCACGCCGCGCGCGTCGGGGCGCCACCGCGGCGCGAACAGGCCGGAGAACGCCGGCACGAAGTACGCGCCGCCGTTGTCGGGGACGGTCGCGGCGAGATCCTCGATCTCCGCGGCCGTACGGATGAGCCCGAGATTGTCGCGCATCCACTGCACGAGCGACCCCGTGACCGCGATCGAACCCTCGAGGGCATACACCGCCGGGGCGTCGCCGACGCGGTAGCAGACGGTGGTCAGCAGCCCGTGCTCGCTCCGGACCGGCGTCGTCCCGGTGTTGAGCAGCAGGAAGTTCCCGGTCCCGTAGGTGTTCTTCGCCTCGCCCGGCGACAGGCACGCCTGGCCGAACGTCGCGGCCTGCTGGTCGCCGAGGATGCCCGCCACCGGGACGCCGGCGAGCGGCCCGCGTTCGCGGGCGTACCCGTAGATCTCCGACGAGCTGCGGATCTCCGGCAGCATCGACATCGGGATCCCGAAGTCCGCGCAGATGTCCGGATCCCATTGCAGCGTCTCGAGATTCATGAGCATCGTGCGAGAGGCGTTGGTGACGTCGGTGAGGTGCACTCCCGGCTGCCGGTTGCCTGCGCCGGTGCCGCCGGTGAGGTTCCACAGGATCCAGCTGTCCACCGTCCCGAACGCGAGCTCGCCGGCCTCCGCCTTTTCCCGGGCTCCCTCGACGTTGTCGAGGATCCACCGCACCTTCGGGCCCGCGAAGTACGTCGACAGCGGCAGGCCCGTGGCCTTGCGATACCGGTCCACGCCCGCGTCGCCGGCGAGCTGCTCGACCAGGCGATCGGTGCGGGTGTCCTGCCACACGATCGCGTTGTGGACGGGCCGGCCGGTGGAGCGTTCCCACACGACCGTCGTCTCGCGCTGGTTGGTGATCCCGATCGCGGCGATGTCGGCGCGTGTCAGATCCGCCTTCGCCAGGGCCAGGGCGGCGACTTCGCGGGTGTTGAGCCACAGCGTTTCCGGATCGTGTTCCACCCAGCCGGCGCGGGGGAGGATCTGTTCGTGCTCGGTCTGGGCCCAGGCCACGATGCGGCCGTCGTGGTCGAAGATGATGCAGCGGCTCGACGTGGTCCCCTGATCGATCGCGGCGATGTATCGGGTCACGGCAACCTCTCCGGGCGTATGGTTCGGGACGGCAGTCTGCGGACGAACCTACTAGCCTGAGTGCGGAAACGTCGGCGACTCACGGGAGCGATGCGGTGACCAACCAACCAGGCGTCCAGATTCTCGGGCCGCAGCAGCGCCGTGACGCGTGGCGACGGCTCGGCTCGGAGCAGTTCGACGTGGTGGTCATCGGCGGCGGCGTCGTCGGCGCCGGTGCCGCCCTGGACGCCGCCACCCGCGGGTTGAAGGTCGCACTCGTGGAGGCGCGGGACTTCGCCTCCGGCACGTCGAGCCGCTCGTCGAAGATGTTCCACGGTGGGCTGCGCTATCTCGAGCAGCTCGAGTTCGGGCTCGTCCGCGAGGCGCTGCGGGAACGCGAGCTGTCGCTCTCGACGCTGGCCCCGCATCTGGTCAAGCCGTTGAAGTTCCTCTTCCCCGTCACCCACCGGGTGTGGGAGCGCCCGTACATCGCCGCGGGCATCTTCCTGTACGACCGGATGGGCGGCGCCAAGTCCGTGCCCGCGCAGAAACACCTGACCCGCTCCGCGGCGCTGCGCATGGCGCCCGGGCTCAAGCGCGATTCGCTCGTGGGCGGGATCCGGTACTACGACACCGTCGTCGACGACGCCCGTCACACCATGACGGTGGCCCGCACGGCCGCGCACTACGGCGCCGTGGTGCGCACCTCGACCCAGGTGGTCGGGTTCCTGCGCGAGGCCGACCGCGTCTCCGGCGTGCGGGTGCGCGACTCGGAGGACGGGTCGGTCACCGAGGTGAAGGGGCACGTGGTGATCAACGCCACGGGGGTGTGGACCGACGAGATCCAGGCCCTGTCCCGGCAGCGCGGCCGGTTCCGGGTGCGCGCCTCGAAAGGCGTGCACATCGTGGTGCCGCGCGACCGGATCGTCAGCGACTCGGCGATCATCCTGCGCACCGAGAAGTCGGTGCTGTTCGTGATCCCGTGGGGCAGCCATTGGATCATCGGCACCACCGACACCGATTGGAACCTCGACCTCGCCCACCCGGCCGCGACGAAGGCCGACATCGACTACATCCTCGACCACGTGAACCGGGTCCTGGTCGTCCCGCTCACCGACGACGACATCGATGGCGTGTACGCGGGCCTGCGGCCGCTGCTGGCCGGGGAGAGCGACGAGACGTCGAAGCTGTCGCGCGAGCACGCCGTCGCCCGGGTCGCACCCGGGCTCGTGGCGATCGCCGGCGGCAAGTACACCACCTACCGCGTGATGGCCGAGGACGCCGTCGACCTGGCGGCCGAGGACATCCCCGCGCGGATCGCCCCGTCCATCACCGAACGGGTGCCGCTGGTGGGCGCCGACGGCTACTTCGCGCTCGTGAACCAGACGATGCAGCTCGCCGAGCGGTACGGCCTGCACCCGTACCGGGTCAAGCATCTGCTCGACCGATACGGGTCGCTGATCGACGAGATGCTGGAGCTGGCGGCCGACCGTCCCGAGCTGCTCGAACCGCTCACGGATGCGCCGCAGTACCTGCAGGTGGAGGTCGTGTACGCGGCGGCCGCGGAGGGAGCGCTGCATCTCGAGGACATCCTCGCCCGCCGCACCCGCATCTCCATCGAGTACCCGCACCGCGGCGTACACTGCGCCGAGCAGACGGCCCGCCTGGTCGCCCCCGTCCTCGGCTGGGACGCCGCGACGGTGGAGCAGGAGATCGCGACCTACCGGGCCCGGGTCGAAGCGGAGATCCGGTCGCAGAGCCGGCCCGACGACGAGTCCGCCGACGCGCTGCGGGCCGCCGCCCCGGAGGCCCGCGCGGAGATCCTCGAGCCGGTGCCGACGGGCGTCTGAGGCGCCACCGGCGCGCGTCCCAGCCCTGTCGGTGGCCCGGAAGGTCGGTGGCCCGGAAGGTCAGTGGCCGGGAAAGGTCAGTGGGTCAGGATCACCTTGACGAGCACCACGGTCGCGGCAACCGCGGTGAGTGCGACGGCACTGACCAGTGAGGTGCGCCCCGGCCGCTCCCCGTTGAGGCGGCCGATGACGAAGACGATGCCACCGATCCGCAGCAGCACGGCGACCTCGGCGAGCAGCTGGGCCGTGCGCGGTTCGAGCCAGCCCAGCCAGCCGATTCCCAGGATCACGCACGGCAGGACCGCCGAACTCAGGATCGGCACCGAATTGCGCAGTTCGGCGATCTTCTCCGCCCGGGTCAGCGGGGTCCCCTGGCGCACGGTGTGCCCGACCGCCTCGGCGAACACGTGGGCGACGAACGTCGACAGCGCCGTACCGAGCACGATCGCGATGCCGACGTACTTCGGACTGGTGACGATCGGTACGAGCGCCGCGAGCACCAGGACGTTGCCGTAGATGTAGGCGCTGATACGGCTGGCGGCGTTGCCCCGGTCCAGGGGTGTGCGCCGGGAGAACAACGGACCGTGCAGGAGCGCGTGGGCATCGGAGTCCATGCCGACAAGGGTGACAGACGGCGGTCGCACGGAGCCTGCGACTGCACACATCCGCTGCGTCCGGGCCGCGGCGTAGGATCCGACGACGCAGGGGGTCGACGACGGGATCGCGGTGGTGGAGAGGGTGCGACGGCGCTGGGGCGGCACCGACATGGCGGAACGCCGGCGGGCACGCCGCGACGCGCTGCTCTCGGTGGGCATCGATCTGCTCGGGGCGCCCGAGGGACCGGCGGTCAACGTGCGCGCCGTGTGCCGGGCGGCCGGACTGACGGAACGGTACTTCTACGAAAGCTTCGAGGACCGGGACGCATTCGTGCGCGCCGTGTATGCCGCCGTCGGGGAACGGGTGCGCACGGCGCTGGAGGCCGCGGTCGGTACGGCCCCGCGACCGGGGGATCTTCCCGAGGCGGCGGTCCGGGCCTTCGTCGAGCTGATCGTCGACCGCCCGGCCGTGGGCCGTGTGCTGCTGCTCGGCCCGCTGCGGGAGCCGTCGCTCGGTGGTCAGGGACTCGACCTCGCTCCCACGTTCGTGCTGCTCGTTCAGCAGCAGCTCATGGCGATCGCCGACCGCGAGGAGCGGCACATGGTGGCGGTCGGGCTCGTCGGGGCGCTGACGAGCCTGTTCATCGGCTATCTGGACGGCACCGTCGCGGTGTCGCCGGAGCGGTTGGTGCGGCACTGCGTGGGCCTGCTCGTCCAGGCCGGACGTGTAGGGCCGCAGGCGGAGGGGTATTCGCAGGACGACGGCACGCTCGACGAAAGGAGGGGCATCATGCCCAGGTCGTCGATCAAGGACGAGAAGCTGTATCAGGAACTGCGCGACGACGGCGCCTCCAAGGAGAAGGCCGCCCGGATCTCGAACGCGGCGGCGAATCGCGGCCGGTCCTCCGTCGGCCACAAGGGCGGTACGTCGGGGTCCTACGAGGACTGGACCGTCGACGAGCTGAAGAAGAGGGCCAAGGAGCTCGGGATCTCGGGCTACTCGTCCAAGCGCAAGGGCGAGCTCATCGACGCGCTGCGCAACCACTGAGCTGCGGAACGACTGAGCTGCGGAACGACTGAGCTGCGGAACGACTGAGCTGCGGAACGACCGAGCCGGCGGGACGCGCCGGCTCAACCGTCCCCGTCGCGCGGCTGACAGTGCGGGCACCAGTCGATCTTGCGGTCCGGGTCGCCCGCCGACCCCAGCATGCCGGTCCGGATCGTGGTTCCGCACCGGCGGCACGGCTTGCCCGCGCGTCCGTATACCCAGGTGCCCCGGCCGGGCCGGCGGTCGCCGGTGGTGATCCGGCTGACGCGGTCCCGGTTGAACACCAGCAGGCGGTGCGCCAGGTCGACCCAGGAGGCCGCATCTCCCGCGTCCGCGACCGGTGTCGACGGGTGCACGCCCCGCAGGAAGCACAGCTCGCACCGGTACACGTTGCCCACCCCGGCCATCACCCGTTGATCGAGCAGCGCCAGACCGACGGGTCGGCCCGGATCGCGCATCAGGTTCGCGGCGGCGGCTGCCGGGTCCCAGTCCGGCCCGAGCAGATCGGGTCCCAGGTGTCCCACGGCCTCCTCCTCGCGGTCGCGGTCCAGCACCTCGACGATCCCGAGGTCGAAACCCACGGCCTCCGCGTCCGCGACCGCGAGCACGATCCTGGCGTGGTATCCCTGACGGCGCCAGCGGGTCCCGGGCGCATGAACGTCCCACACCCCCTCCATCTTCAGGTGGGTGTGGACGGTGTGCGCACCGACGCGGATCAGGAGATGCTTGCCCCGGGCGAGCACCTCGTCGACCACGGTGCCGGTCAGATCGACCGTCGCGTACCGGGGCACGCGGATATCGCAGCGCGTCAACGGCTTTCCCGCGAGGGCGCGGCGCAGCCGGGTGGCCGCCTGGAAGACGGTGTCGCCCTCGGGCATCAGGCCCTCAACCGGAAACCACGAGGCGTGGCCGAGAAGCCGGCCTCGGCGAGGAACTCCGCGAACAGGTGACCGTGAATGGAACTGCCGTCGACCTTCTCGACGACGAGCGTGTCGAGGCCCCCGCCCTTGACCGACCCGGCCAGTGACGCGCACGCGCCGCGGAGTGTCCCCGGGTCCTCGGTGAACGTCAGCACCGTGCGGCCGCCGCGTTCGACGAACAGACCCAGCTCGCCGTCGACGAGCACCACCAGCCCCCCGGCCTTGCGGCCGGGGCGGTGCCGCGGCGAGTCCTCGGGCGCCGCCGACTTCGGCCAAGGCAGTGCCGCGCCGTACGGGTTCGCCGGGTCGCACGCGGCCAGCGTCACCGCGGGTGTGCCGGTGTGGCGGCCCTCGAGCGACTCGCCGTAGGACCGCAACCGGTCCACGACCTCCGGGGTGGAGAACTGCGCACCGCCGAGCGTGTCGACGAAGTAGCCGCGGCGGCACCGCCCCGTCTCCTCGAACCGGCTCAGCACCTTGTACATCAGGGCGAAGCCGCCCGGCACGCCCTCGGCGACGACCGCGCCGCGGGTGACCACACCGTAGCGCTCGAGCAGCAGGTCCGCGGCGGCGTGGGCGCGCACCGTCGGATCGGTTTCCCGGTCGGGCAGCAGCGACCACCGCCCACCGACCGTCGGTGGCCCGGTCCGGCTCGGCAGCGCCGGACGGCCGCGGTACATCCGGGCGCGCGGGGCGCGGCGGGGCGTGCGGTGCGCGGGGGTTGCGCGCGAGGTGTCGCCGACGAGGGCGCGCAGCGCGGCCGGCGTGTCCCCCGAGACGAGGCCGGCCCACACGAGATCCCACAGCGCCGAGGCGGTTTCCGTGTCGGTGGTGCCGAGGGCCTCGGTGAGCTGACGGAAGAAGAACGCCCCGCCGCCCGCGAGCGTGTCCAGGATGCCGCGGTGGACGTCGGTCTGTTCGATCTCGGCCGCCGGCGCGAGGGTCAGGGGGGCGGTGTCGGTCAGGTGCAGCGACACCCAGCCGTCCTTGCCGGAGATCTGCCCCGACCCCGCCCACAGCACCTCGCCCGTCGTGGTGAGTTCGTCGAGCATCGCGGGGGAGTAGTCCCGCACCCGCGGCGCGAGGATCAGCGGCTCGAGAGCGCTCGCCGGCACCGGCACCCCGGCCAGTTGCTCGACGACCGCGGCCACCCCGTCCACCCCGCGCAGGCCGCCGCCCACGTGCTGCCACGCCGGCAGGAACCGGCCGAGGGTGGCGGTGCCGACCGGCTCCACCTCGTGTCGTGCCGCCGCGAGCGACCGTCGCCGCAGCCGCCGCAGCACCTCGGTGTCGCACCACTCGGCGCCCGTCGTGCCGGGCCGGAACTCACCTGCGCTGACCCGCTTCTCGGCGGCCAGCCGGTGCAGCATGTCCTGCACCACCGCGGTGCCGAGCCCGAACCGGGCCGCCGCCTCCGCCGCGGTGAACGGGCCGTGGGTGCGGGCGTACCGGCCGATCAGGTCGCCCAGCGGATCGGGCACCGGCTCGACGAACGCCGTCGGCACACCGATCGGCAGCGGCACCCCGAGCGCGTCCCGGAGACGCGAGGCGTCCTCGATGGCCGACCACCGCTCGTGGCCGGCGAAGGACACCTTCAGCACCCGTCGCTGCGCATCCAGCTCGTCGAGCCATGCGGCGGGCTCGGCCGTGGTGCGCTCGGCGATCTCGGTCTCGGTCAGCGGGCCGAGCAGCCGGAGCAGGTCCGCGACGCCTTCGGCGTCGCGGACCTTGCGGTCCGGGGCCAGGTGCTGCAGCTCCAGCTCGGCCCGGGCGATGACCTCGGCGTCGAGCAGTTCCCGCAGCTCCACACGCCCGAGCAGTTCGGCGAGCAGTGTCGAGTCCAGCGACAGGGCCGCGGCGCGCCGTTCTGCCAGGGGGCTGTCGCCCTCGTACATGAACGCGCCGACGTAGTCGAACAGCAGTGAGGTCGCGAACGGTGACGCGGTGGCCGTCTCGACCTCCACGATGCGGACCTGCCGCCGCGCGACGCGGCCGAGCAGGTCCCGCAGGGCGGGCAGGTCGTAGACGTCCTGCAGGCATTCCCGCACCGTCTCGAGCAGGATCGGGAAGGTGGGGTAGCGACGGGCCACGTCGAGCAGCTGCGCCGAGCGCTGCCGCTGCTGCCACAGCGGCGCCCGCTTGCCGGGCGTGCGCCGCGGCAGCAGCAGTGCCCGCGCCGCGCACTCCCGGAAGCGGGAGGCGAACAGCGCCGAGCCGCCGACCTGCTCGGTGACCAGGTCCTCGATCTCGTCGGTGTCGAAGGCGAACACCTCCGCGCCGGGCGGGGCGTCCTCGGTGTCGGGGAGCCGGACGATGATGCCGTCGTCCGAGGCCGTGGGCGCGGCCTCGACGCCGTACCGGTCGAGCAGCCGTGCGCCCACGGCGAGCGCCCACGGCGCGTGCACGCGCATCCCGTACGGGGAGTGCAGCACGAGGCGCCAGTCGCCGAGTTCGTCGCGGAACCGCTCGACCACCAGGGTCCGGTCGGTGGGCAGGTGGCCGGTGGCGTTGCGCTGCTCCTCGAGCAGCCGTGTCAGGTTGGCGGTCGCGTTGTCGTCGAGGCCGCCGCGACGGCACCGGGCGGCGGCGTCCGCCGGATCGGCGTGCCCGAGTTCGCGCACGAACGCCCCCAGCGCGGCGCCGAGTTCGGCCGGGCGGCCGACTCCGTCACCGTGCCAGAACGGCAGCCTGCCGGGCTGCCCGTAGGCGGGGGAGACCAGCACCCGGTCGAAGGTGATCTCCTCGATGCGCCAGCTCGTCGCGCCGAGCGCGAACACGTCGCCCACCCGGGACTCGTACACCATCTCCTCGTCGAGTTCGCCGACCCGGGTGGCCTTCTCGCCGACCATGTACACGGTGAACAGGCCGCGGTCGGGGATCGTGCCGCCCGAGGTGACGGCCAGCCGCTGCGCGCCCGGCCGGCCGGTGAGGGTGCCGGCGGTGCGATCCCACACCACCCGGGGCCGCAGCTCGGCGAACTCGTCCGACGGGTACCGCCCGGCCAGCAGGTCCAGCGTCGACTCGTACGCCGAGCGGGGCAGCGTCGCGAAGGAGCCGCTGCGCCGCACCGTGTCGAACCACTCGTCCACGTCGAGCGGCTCGAGCGCGACCGCGGCGACGGTCTGCTGGGCGAGCACGTCCAGCGGGTTGGCGGGCACCTGCAGGGCCTCGATGTGCCCGCCCACCATCCGTTCGACCGTGACCGCGCAGTGCACCAGGTCGGTGCGGTGCTTGGGGAACAGCACCCCGCGGGAGACCTCGCCCACCTGGTGGCCCGCCCGCCCGACGCGCTGCAGTCCGCTCGCCACCGACGGTGGTGCCGACACCTGGATCACCAGGTCGACCGCGCCCATGTCGATGCCGAGTTCGAGGCTCGAGGTGGCGACGACGCAGCGCAGCCGCCCGGACTTCAGGTCGTCCTCGATCAGCGCCCGCTGGTCCTTGCTCACCGAACCGTGGTGCGCCCGCGCCAGCAGCGGCTGCGCGCCGAACGCGACCTCGGTGGGCGCCCCGATCTGCGCCGGGGGCGGTGGCCGGCGGTCCACCGCCTCGCCCTCGCGTTCGGCGTGGATCTCGTTGAGCCGGGCCGTCAACCGCTCGGCGAGGCGGCGGGAGTTGGCGAACACGATGGTGGAACGGTGCGCGACGATGAGGTCGACGATCTGCTCCTCGACGTGCGGCCAGATCGACCCGGCCTGCGGAACCCCCGGCATCCCGTCGTCCGAGAGTTCCGGCTGCACGCCCAATTCGGTCATGTCCTCGACGGGCACCCGCACCGTGAGATCCCACGTCTTGGCGGACGGCGGGGCGACGATGCGGATCGGCGCCGTCCCGGCGAGGAACCGACCCACCTCCTCGTGCGGGCGCACCGTCGCCGACAGGCCGATCCGCTGCGCCGGCCGTCCGAGCAGCAGGTCGAGCCGTTCGAGTGAAATTGCAAGATGCGCACCGCGTTTCGTTCCGGCGACGGCGTGCACCTCGTCGACGATGACGGTCTCCACGCCGGCGAGGGTCTCGCGCGCCGCGGAGGTGAGCATGAGGAACAGCGACTCGGGGGTGGTGATGAGGATGTCCGGCGGGGTGCGGATCAGGGCGCGCCGGTCCGCCGCCGACGTGTCGCCCGAGCGCACGCCGACGGTGATCTCCGGCGGTTCGAGGCCGAGCCGCCGCGCGGTCTGGGTGATGCCGACCAGCGGCGAGCGCAGGTTCCGTTCCACGTCCACCGCGAGGGCCTTGAGCGGGGATACGTAGAGCACGCGGGTGCCGGGGTGGTCGGTCGGGGTGGCCGCGAGGCGGTCGAGCGACCACAGGAACGCCGAGAGCGTCTTGCCGGATCCGGTGGGGGCCACCACCAGGGTGTGCGCGCCGGAGGAGATCGACTCCCAGGCCCCGAGCTGCGCGGCGGTCGGGGCCTCGAACGCGCCCGCGAACCACTGCCGGGTGGGCTCGGAGAAACGGGTCAGGACGTCGGTCACCGTTCCATGGTGCACCGCCGGTACGACACGCCGGAGGTTTCCCGGACGCCGCGCTCGTGCCGGTGGGCCCCCGGCCGGCGGCGGGTCTGGGGCCGGACGTCAGTCGGCCAGCGCGAACCGCGCGAGCTGCGCACAGTGGTGAGCCGACCACCGGCACTTACCGTTGCGCATCACGCGGCCGACGAGCGCGGCGGCGGCCGGCTCCCACGGTACGGCGGCGAACTGCGCGCGGCTGGCGGGTCCGTCGGACCAGCCGATCGACACGACCGGCCCGTCGGGGTGGAACTGCAGGTCCGAGTGGGCCGCCGCGAGCACGTCCACGCTCGTTCCGGCGGCCGCCTCGAGGTCGTCGACGGCCACGGTGACCCGGCCGCCGATCCGGCGGGGCTCCGCCGCCGGGGCCTCCACGTACAGTCCCGCGGCCTCGATCGCGCCGACGTGCACGCTCACCAGCGGTTCCGCCTCGGTGGAGCCGTCGTGCGGCGGCAGGCACACCACCGACCAGTACTCGCGTTCACTCATCCTCGGGTTGGGCACCGCGGCGCGCACGTAGTCGCGCAGCCAGGCTGTCGCCGCGGCGAACTCCGGGTACTGCTCGAACGTCCGGTACCGGGTGTCGCGCAGCGGCAGGCCCGCCGGCGACAAGGGCGTACGGGCGTTCACTGGATTGGGTCCTCACGCACGCGGCCACCGTACTCGATCTTGCTTCAGAGGATGACGCCCGGATTGAGGATGGATTCCGGGTCGAGCGCCGCCTTGATCCGCCGGGTCAGGGCCATCACGTCGGGACCCACCTGATCCGGCAGCCACGCCTTCTTCAGCCGGCCCACCCCGTGCTCCCCGGTGATGGTGCCGCCCAGCGCGATCGCCAGGTCCATGATCTGCCCGAAGGCCACGTGCGCGCGGGCCGTCTGGTCGGCGTCGGCGGGGTCGTACACGATCAGCGGATGGGTGTTGCCGTCGCCGGCGTGCGCGATCACCGCCACCGTCACCGCATTGCGGTCGGCGATCTCGGCGACACCCCCGACCAGTGCCGGCAGCGCCGGCAGGGGCACGCCGACATCCTCGAGCAGCAGGCTGCCGGTCCGTTCGACCGCCGGGATGGCCATCCGCCGTGCCGCTGCGAACGCCTCGCCCTCCTCGGGGTCGTCGGTCGAGAACACCTCCTCGGCACCGGCGTCCTCGCACGCCCGCACCATCGTCGCGATCTCCTGCGCCGAGGCCGTGCCCGGCGCGTCGGACCGGGCGATGAGCATCGCCTCGGTGTCGCGGTCCAGTCCCATGTGCAGCGCGTCCTCGACCGCATTGATCGAGGCGCGGTCCATGAACTCGAGCATCGCCGGGCGCAACGTGGCCGTCACGGCCAGCACCGCGTCGGCCGCAGCCTGGACCGAGCCGAACGTGGCGACCATCGTCGATGCCGGCGGTTGCGGCGGGAGGAGCCGCAGGGTCACCTCGGTGATGATGCCGAGGGTGCCCTCGCTGCCGACGAACAGCTTGGTCAGCGACAGGCCCGCCACGTCCTTGAGGCGGGGTCCGCCGAGCCGCACCGCGGTGCCGTCGGCGAGCACCACCTCGAGGCCGAGGACGTAGTCCGTGGTGACGCCGTACTTCACGCAGCACAGCCCCCCGGCGTTGGTCGCCGCGTTGCCGCCGATCGTGCACATCTCGAACGAGGACGGGTCGGGCGGATACCACAGCCCGTGCTCGGCCGCGGCCCGCTTGACCTCGGCGTTGAGCAGTCCCGGCTGGACGACCGCCGTGCGGGTGACCGGGTCCACGGTGATCGCCCGCATCCGCTCGGTGCTGAGCACGATCCCGCCCGGCACCCCGCCTGCCCCGCCGGACAGGCTGGTGCCCGCGCCGCGCGGCACCACGGGCACCCGGTGCCCGCTCGCCCACCGCAGTGTGGCTTGCACGTCCGCCGTGCGCGTGGCCCGCACGACCGCGCGCGGCACCGCCGCGTCCGGATCGCGGGCCCAGTCCTGCCGGTACCCGGCGAGCAGGTCCGGATCGGTGATCAGCGCGCCGTCCGGGAGCTGGTCGGCGAGCTCGGCGAGATCGGCGGGCACCGTCAGCCTGCCGGGGTGAGGTAGCGGGCGCGCAGCTTGTGCTTGACGAGCTTGCCGGTGGGCGTGCGCGGCAGGTCGTCGGAGAAGTCGATGCTGCGCGGCGCTTTGAAGTGGGAGACGCGCTCGCGGACGAAGTCGAGGAGCTCGCGCTCGACCTCGGGTCCGGGCTCGACGCCGTCGGCGAGCTGGACGACGGCCTTGACCTCCTCGCCCATCTCCTCGTTGGGGACCCCGATCACCGCGACGTCGTACACCTTGGGGTGCAGGGTGAGGATGTTCTCCGATTCCTGCGGGTAGATGTTCACGCCGCCGGAGATGATCGTGAACGCGGCCCGGTCGGTGAGGTACAGGTAGCGCTCCTCGTCGAGGTATCCGATGTCGCCGCTGGTGGTCCACGTCGGATGATCGGGGTGCGTCGCCTTCTCGGTCTTCTCCGGGTCGTTGTGGTACTCGAACGGCCGCTCGTCGCGCTCCCACCACACCGTGCCCGTGGCACCGACCGGCAGCTCGGCGCCGCTGTCGTCGCAGATGTGGACGATGCCCATCACGCCGTCGCGACCCACGGATCCCGGGTGCTCGAGCGCCTGCTCCGAGTCGATGAACGTGGCGCCCGCGCCCTCGGTCGAGGCGTAGTACTCGTACACGATCGGGCCCCACCACTCGATCATGGCGCGCTTGATCTCCGGCGGGCACGGCGCCGCCGCGTGGATGGCGACCTTCAGGCTCGACATGTCGTACTTGCCGCGCACCTCTTCGGGGAGCTTGAGCATCCGCACGAACATCGTCGGCACCCACTGGCTGTGGGTGACGCGGTAACGCTCGATCAGGGCGAGCGCCTCCTCCGGCTCGAACCGGTCCATGAGGACCACCGTGCCCCCGACGGACTGAACGACTCCGCAGAAGCGAAGCGGCGCAGCGTGATACAACGGGGCCGGGCACAGGTACACCGACTCGGCGTCGAAGCCGTACATCGGGGCGAACACCGCCGTGTAGGGGTCCGGGACGTCCTGGACCTGTCCCTCGGGCAGCTTCGGCTTGATGCCCTTGGGCCGGCCGGTGGTGCCCGAGGAGTAGAGCATGTCCTGACCACGCGGCTGCGACTCCAGCGGCGAGGCGTCGAATGCCGCGAGCGCGTGGGCGTAGTCGTCGAAGCCGGGCAGTGCACCGCCGTACGCGAGCCGGCGGATCACGTTCGGGTAGGCCCCGGAACGGGTGTCGATCGCGGTCGCCGCGCCCGCCGAGGCGAGGAGCACCTTCGCGCCGCAGTCGTTGACCACGTATGCGGCCTCGGCGGGGGTGAGGTGCCAGTTGACCACCGTGACGTACAGGCCGGAACGCAGCGCCGCCCAGTAGACCTCCATCACCCGCAGGTCGTTGTCCGAGATCAGCGCGATGTGGTCGCCCGGCTCGAGTCCGGCGGCGCGCAGGTATTTCGCGAGGCGGACGGAGCTCTCGTCGAGCTGCCGGTAGGTGAGCGACTCCCCGGTGGCGGGCCGCACGATGGCGGGCTTGTCGGGGGTCGTGGCGACGAAGTTCCCAGGAAACATGCCCCTTGGTCTACCACAGCTGTGGCCCGGGTCACGTGAGTCGAGAGGCGCTCGGCGCAACTGCTCGACCGGCCCGTCCGGTCGGCGTACCCTCACCCGCACGTGAACGGCACCGGAGCATGCGGACGGGAGGGACGACGTGGCGCTCGCTCTCGAGAAGGACCGCCTGGTGTTCGAGTTCCCGGAGGTGCACGCCGATGCCCGCATGGCCGTCTCCTTCCACCGCACCCTGCGGGTGCCGGACGACGGCAACACCTACCCGTTGCCGCCCGGCCTGGGACGGTTCCCGCTGCGGACCGTCGCCGGACTCGACGACGCCCGGATACCGGACTCGTGGCGGTCCCGCGGCGGACTGGTGATGCCGATGTGGCAGTCGGAGGCGTGCTGGCTCGGGTTCGAGTCCCGGTACCCGTTCCTGGTGAACGTCGCCGCCGGGGACGTCGACGCGCTCACCGGCGAACCCTGGTCGGCGGGGCCGGACTTCGAACGCGAGGACTACCTCGAGGTGCCGGCGCAACCGTGGCTCGACGGTTTCGTCGTGGCGCAGGGGCGGGTGCGCCAGTTCGTCGCGATGCCGCTCGGTTCCGGCTACAGCGTCGAGGAGCAGCTGCGGTCCGGGCCGGCGCAGGGCGGGATCTGCATCGCGGCGTACCCCATGCGGGCGCGCCGATGGGAGGAACGTGCCGAGTTCGACGCCCGGCGCCCGATGCACTCCTTCGCGCCGGCCGCGGCCATGGGGCTCGGTGCCGGCGGGTCCGTCGAGCAGGGCGTCGCCACCCCGGTCGAACCGCACGATGCGTGGGACCTCGACCACCGCTCGGTCGTCGACGTGCACCTGGTGAACAGCGAGCAGTGGCGCGCGGTCACCGGGGAGGACCCACCGACCCGGCCCCTGGCCGCCGCCGACTACACCGGGCGCGGATTCCCGTGGTTCGAGCTCTACGACGAGACCGTCGCGCGGCAGGGGGCGCAGCCGCTCGCGGACGTCGACACGGTCGCCGACGTCGGGCGGCGCCGCGGGGAGCCGTTGCCCGGCAACGAGACCGTCACGGTGCCCGAACCGATCCGGATCCGGCCGGCCCCGCGCGATCCCGGCCGTCGCGGATGATCCGGCGGTATCGTCTGTCGGCATGGGGCGGATCACCCAGCGCGTCGAACCGGAACCGCTTGCCGGAAGACTGCTCGAGCACGGTCGGGCGGCGGTCGCGTTCGACGACGCCGGTGCGGTCACCGCGCTGCCCGCGCGGGTCCGGCGACGCGACGGCGAGTTGTGGGTCGGTGTGCCACGGGAGGCGGTGCCGCCGTCGGCCGGACTCGACCGGGTCACCGTCCTGCTCGACGACGGCGAATTCTGGTTCGAGCTGCGGGCGGTGAACTGGCGCGGACGCCTCGCCGCGGCGGATGCCCCCGCCCCCGACGGTCGCGAGGACCTCGCCTGGTTCGTGTTCACGCCCCGGCGGGCCACCGCGTGGGACTACGCGACCCTGCACGAGGAGCGGGACGCGTGAAGGCCGACGACGCCGTCGTGCGCGACTTCCTCGACCGCGCCCTCGTAGCGCGCCTGGCAACCCGCTCGCCGAAGGGCGCGGCCGCCCTGGCCCCGCTGTGGTTCGTGCAGTTCGACGGCCGGTTGTACTTCGGCACCGGTCGCAGCACCGTGGCGGCGCGCAACGCGGCCGCGAATCCCGACGTCGTGGTGCTGCTCGACGACGGTGAGCGGGGACCCGTCCTGCGGCTGCACGGCCGGGCCACCGTGCGGCCGGGCGGGCCACCGGCGGCCGTCATGGCCCGCTTCGGCCGGAAGTACTACCTCGGCGGGTGGCGCTCGGAACTGTCCCACGCGCGAAGCTGGCTCCTGCGTACGCGGTACTACGGCCGGACCGAACCGGCCACGATCGTCGTCGAACCGGGGGAGGCCGAGCTGCTGCGGCGGCCCTGAGGGGTGTCCTCACGACGGCGGTCCCGTGTTCACGGCTGCGACGTGCCGCAGCCACTCGGCGAGCGCCTGGAATCGCTGCCGGTCGGGATGGTGGAACACCACCGTGTCGGGATCCGCCGACGACGGCGCGCCGTCCCGGCCGCTCCCCGTCACGATCCGGAGCATGCCGTCGGTCTGCGGCAGCGCCGGGCGGAACTGCACGTCCACCACGTCCCGCAGACGGATCCGCCTGGGCGTCAACGGAACTGGACCCAACGCCCGCGCCACGGAGCCCTCCCGCAGGATCCACAGCCGGTCGCCCTGCACGACGATCTGCCCGCCCCACCCGTGGTACCGGTGCATCGGCAGCACCGGGTCGGGCGGGTCGGCGACCGGGCCGGGCGCCAGCCGCGGCACGATCACCGGCGGTCCGTCCAGGACGCGCTCGTCGATCTCGTCGGCCGGCGTCACCGACACCGTCACCTCGGCCGCCAGCCGGGATCCGCTCACCGCGGCCCGCGCGGCGGTGCGGAGCCCGCGCGCGGACAGGTGCGTCACGATCGGCAGCAGACGCGCACTGGACCGTCGGCCGAGGTACCCGCACGCCCGGTCGTCCACCCGCACCTCCACCAGCGCGCCGTCCGCCTCGTGGAGGGTGACGAGCAGGGCGTACTTGCCGGGCGGGTCGGCGTAGGGGTGCAGCAGGTCGAAGTGCCGTTCCTCCCCGGTGACCTGGAGGGTCCGGCCCGCGGGCAGCAGCGTGTAGGGCACGTCCGGAGGATCGTTGCGGGGCACCAGCCGGGCCGGGGCGCCGAGGCTGACCGAGACGCGGGCGATGATGCGGCCGCTGCGCGCCGGGTCGTCGTTGTAGGCGCCCGCATCGGCGGCCCAGATGCGGGCCGGCACGGTCGGCAGATACCCGCCTGCGACGACGCGGCGGAGCACCGGCCCGTAGCGCAGCGCGTCGCCGTCGCCGAGGATGCCCAGCGTCAGCCCGTCCGCGCGCACGCTGACGCCGTGTGTCTCCGGCAGCAGGGACACCCCTCTCCGGATCTCGGCGCCGGCCGGCTCGAACGCCGCGCCGAGGGTCCGCACGATGTGGTCGGTCCACGCGAACTCGCCCTCGATCTCGGTGTCGAACCGGTCCGGTCGGCACCCCCACAGTCGGTACGGAACCAGCTTGTCGCTCAACCGAACTCCACACCCTGCGCCAGCGGGAGGTCGTCGGAGTAGTTGATGGTGTTGGTGGCGCGGCGCATGTACGCCTTCCACGAGTCCGAACCCGACTCGCGGCCGCCGCCGGTCTCCTTCTCGCCGCCGAACGCGCCCCCGATCTCCGCGCCGGAGGTGCCGATGTTGACATTGGCGATGCCGCAGTCCGAGGCGGCGAGGAAGCGCTCGGCCTCGCGCTGGTCGGTGGTGAAGATCGACGACGAAAGTCCTTGGGGCACCCCGTTGTGCAGGGCGATCGCCTCGTCGAAGCCGTCGTAGGCCAGCACGTAGAGGATCGGGGCGAACGTCTCCTCGCGCACCACGTCCGTCTGCGCCGGCATCCGCACGACGGCGGGCCGGACGTACACCCCGTCACCGGGGACCTCGACGGGGTCGCCGCCCGTGACGAGAATGCCGCCGTCGAGTTCGGCGCGCTCGAGCGCGGTCCGCATCGCGGCGTGGGCACGGCCGTCGATCAACGGTCCGACGAGCACTCCGTCGTCGAACGGATCGCCCACCCGCAGCCCCGAGTAGGCCTTGGCGATCCGCTCGGTCAGCTCGTCGACGACGGAGCGATGGGCGATCAGCCGTCGCAGGGTGGTGCAGCGCTGCCCGGCGGTGCCGGCCGCGGCGAACACCACGGCCCGCACGGCGAGGTCGAGGTCCGCGGAGGGGCCGACGATCGCGCCGTTGTTGCCGCCGAGTTCGAGCAGGCAGCGCCCGAACCGCGCCGCCACCCGGGGCGCGACGATGCGGCCCATCCGGATCGAGCCCGTCGCGCTGACCAGCGCGACGCGCGGATCGTCGACCAGCGCCTCGCCGACGGCGGCGTCGCCGACCAGGACGTGGTGCAGGCCGCCGGGGGCGCCCACGTCGCCCGCGGCCCGCTCGAGCAGCGCGTGGCAGGCCAGCGCCGTGAGCGGGGTCTTCTCGGAGGGCTTCCACACCACCGGATCGCCGCACACGAGCGCGATCGCGGTGTTCCAGGACCACACGGCGACGGGGAAGTTGAACGCAGAGATCACCGCGACCACCCCCAGCGGATGCCACGTCTCCATCAGCCGGTGGCCGGGTCGCTCGGAGGGCATCGTGCGGCCGTAGAGCTGGCGCGAGAGGCCGACCGCGAACTCGCAGATGTCGATCATCTCCTGCACCTCGCCGAGCGCCTCGGAGGGGATCTTTCCGGCCTCGAGCGTGACGAGCTCGGCGAGATCGGACTTGTGCTCGCCGAGCAGGTCCCCGAGCCTGCGGACCAGCCGTCCCCGCATCGGCGCCGGGACCTGCCGCCAGTGCTCGAAGGCCGCGCTCGCCGCGGCGACCGTGGCGTCGACGTCCGCGGCGCGGGCCGGGTGCAGCCGCGCGAGCTCCGAACCGTCGATCGGGCTGGTGACCGTGTGGGCGCCGTCGAGGGCGGGGGTGCTCGCCCCGCAGCGACGCAGCGCGGCAGCGGCGCGATCGTGCAGATTGCCAGTCGGATTCATCGTCGATGTCCTTTCCGGTTCGGTTAGCCTGCGCGGATGGCGGAAAACTCGAAGGAGTCCCTGGACGAGATCGACCGGCTGCTCATGCGCGAACTGGTGGTGGACGGCCGGGCGACGCTGGCCACCCTCGCCGAGAAGGCCGGATTGTCGATCTCCGCGGTGCAGTCCCGGGTTCGCCGCCTCGAAGCCCGGCAGGTGATCCGCGGATATGCGGCGAAGGTCGATCCCGAAGCGCTCGGGTTGATGCTGTCGGCGTTCGTTGCGATCACCCCTCTCGACCCGTCCCAACCCGACGACGCGCCGGCGCGGTTGCGGCACATCGATGCCATCGAATCCTGCCACTCCGTGGCGGGGGACGAGAGCTACATCCTGCTCGTGCGCGTCGCCTCGCCGCGGGCGCTCGAACAACTGCTGCAGGAGATCCGCGCGACGGCGAATGTGGCCACCCGCAGCACCGTCATCCTCCAAACATTTTACGAACGATAGTCGCAGGAAGGGGTGATCTTCCTTTATCACGCCGATCTTGGCGGAACTTTGACGTACCCTCTGGGCATGAGCACTGCATTCCGACACCCGGACGGTGCCCGCGAGCTGCCCCCGAGCCGGGTACACGCCGTTCTGCGCGAACATCTGCTGGTGGACGGGTTCGACCTCGTCCTCGACCTCGACCGATCGCGGGGCGTGCGGCTCGTCGATCAACGGGACGGCACGACCTACCTCGACATGTTCGGGTTCTTCGCGTCCTCCGCCCTCGGGATGAACCCTCCCGACATCGTCGACGACCCGGCGTTCGCCGCCGAACTCGCCGCGGCCGCCGCGAACAAGCCCAGCAACTCCGACATCTACACGGTGGCGATGGCCCGGTTCGTCGACACCTTCGCGCGGGTGCTCGGCGACCCGGCCCTGCCGCACCTGTTCTTCGTCGACGGCGGCGGGCTCGCGGTGGAGAACGCACTCAAGGCGGCCTTCGACTGGAAGAGCCGGCTGAACGAGGCGCGCGGACTCGGCTCCGACCTCGGGGGCAGCGTTCTCCACCTGACCGAGGCGTTCCACGGTCGCACCGGCTACACGATGTCCCTCACCAACACGGACCCGATCAAGACGGCCCGGTACCCCAAGTTCCGCTGGCCGCGCATCGACGCGCCCTACCTCGCCGACGATCGCGACGTCGAGGCCGCGGAGGCGCATGCGCTGCAGCAGGCGCGCCGGGCGTTCGCCGAGAATCCGCACGACATCGCCTGTTTCATCGCCGAACCCATCCAGGGCGAGGGCGGCGACCATCACTTCCGGCCGCAGTTCTTCCAGGCCATGGCGGAACTGTGCCGCCGGCACGATGCGCTGCTGATCTTCGACGAGGTGCAGACCGGCGTCGGGCTGACGGGAACGACCTGGGCCTACCAGCAGTTCGACGTCGCCCCCGACATCGTCGCCTTCGGCAAGAAGACCCAGGTCTGCGGCATCATGGCCGGCGGCCGGATCGACGAGATCCCCGACAACGTCTTCACGGTCTCGTCGCGGCTCAACTCCACCTGGGGCGGCAACCTGACCGACATGGTCCGTGCCCGGCGCATTCTCGAGGTGATCGAGCGGGACCGGCTCGTCGACCGCGCACGCATGACCGGGGCGCATCTGCTGTCCGGCTTGAACCAGCTCGCCGTCCGCCACCGGCTGGTCGGCGAGCCGCGCGGACGCGGCCTGATGTGCGCGCTCACCCTGCCCACACCGACCATCCGCGACGCCGTGCTCACCCGCCTGCGTGTCGACGAGCACGTGCTGATGATCGGTACCGGGCAGCGCGGCATCCGGTTCCGGCCGCCGCTGACGGTCACCACCGCCGAGCTGGACGAGACGCTCGACGCACTGGACCGCGTGCTGGGGGAGGTGGCACGGCACTGATCCGCCGGGCCGGAACCGTCCGCCGGACGGGCCCGGTCAGGACTCGACGTCGAGGTGGAACGGGAGCGTGACGTCGACGGTCGTGCCGCGGCCCTCGGGACTGTCGAGCACGAGGTCGCCGCCGAGAGCCGCGGTCCGATCCCGCAGCCCGTCCAGCCCCCCGCCGGGCGTCGGCCGCGCACCACCGCATCCGTTGTCGCGGATCGTCATGCGCAGCGCGTCACCCGCCCGGTGCAGGCAGATGCGGACGGCGGTGGCCCCGGAGTGTTTCCCGGCATTGGTGACGGCCTCCGCCCCGATGAGGTACGCGGCGAGCTCGACGGGAGGCGAGGGCCGGTCGGGGAGACCGTCGTCGATGCCGACGGGCACGGGTGCCCGCTCGGCCAGCGAGCGCAGCGCAGCCGCGAGCCCGCGCTCGGTGAGCACCGCCGGGTACACACCCCGGGCGAGCTCCCGCAGTTCCGTCAGGGCGGTGTCGAGTTCGGCGGCACCGTCCGCGAGCAGGCGCCGCAGACCGGCCTCGTCCCCGGCGCGCTGGGCGCGGCGCAACAACAGCGACGCGGCGACGAGCCGTTGCTGCGCCCCGTCGTGCAGGTCGCGCTCGAGGCGTCGCCGCTGGATGTCGCCGGCCGCGACGATCCGTTCGCGGGAGCGACGCACCTCGTCGAGCCGGAGCTGCAGGTCCGCCTGCAACCGCTCGTGCTCGAGGGCCAGCGCGGTGGCGCTGTGGACCGCGGCGAGCAGCTCGGGTTGAGTCTCGAGGGACGGGTCGTACACCAGGGCGCCCACGGGATTGCCGGCGCGTTCGAGGATGGTCGCCGCGCGCGAATCGGAACGGCGGGGAAGAGAGTGGACCGACCCGTCCGGATCGACGTATGCCGCGCGCTCCGGCGCATAGGTCCACAGCACCAGGCTCGGGTCGTGCACGGCTCGCCGCAGCGCGTCGACGAATCCGACATCGATGGGGGCGGAACCGATCTCCACCATCGCGTCGCTGACCGCGGCACGCGCCAGCCGGTACCGGACGAGACCGACCGCCACCGCCAGCGGAAACAGCGCCGTGGTCGGATAGCGCAGGTTGAGCACCCACGACGGGGGCGACCAGGGAAGGCTCACCGCGCTCGACAGCACCACGATCGTGATCACCGCCGAGAGGCCGTACGCGACACCGAGCGGCGCGAAGCCGGCCCGGTACGCCGGCGATCCCGAACGCCAGCGAACGACCACCACCAGCACGAGCGTCCCCACGATCAGGAACGCGCAGAACCCGACGACGAGCTGCACGGCCCGTGCCAGCGACGGATCGTCTCGGAGCAGAAGAAGATTCGTCGACGTCGACGGTGATGCCGCGGGTGCGGTCCGCGGATCGAAGAACAGCCACTCGGCCACGATGCCGATCGTGGCGAGAAGCCACGCGGCGCCCACGAACAGGCGCTGCCACCGTCGGTGCAGCCGGCCGGTCGGGAACCCGATCAGGGCCTGCAGCAGGACGGGCAGATACAGGTTCGTCGCCGCCACGCCGACGGTGAAGGCCATGGGCTCGCCGGAACGTCGCAGGCCGCCGAGGAACCACAACAAACCGGCCATGAGGATGAGTGGCCCGGTCAGGTCGTGCGGGCGGTTGTTCCATGCGATCGCTCCGGACACGACGAATGCGACTCCGGTGCCGAGGAACAGCGCGAGTTCGGTGGGCCCGAACACCGGCAGGAACGGCCCCTCGGCGGCGGCGAAGGATTCCCGCGGCCCGAGGAGCAGCGTGCGGGCCGGATCCCGCAGCGCCACCGGCGACCAGTCCACCGCCGCGGCGATCGCCGCGACCAGCACCGCGGTGACCACGACGAGCAGCTGGATGACTCGGTGCCGCACGGCCGGCCTCCTCCCGGACCGCTCGGTCTCCTCCCGGACCGCTCGGTCTCCTCCCGGACCGTCTCAGTCTCCTCCTGCGCCGTCGCCGGCACCACCGTGCTGGCACGGAACGCGTGCGGGTGTCACCACGGTCCCGCATCCCGGTGTCACCACGGATGCGGCGGCGGGGTGCCGAACAACAGAGTTGTGGTGTGTCCGGAACCCGCCGGACCACCCGGAAGTGGCGGCGAGAGCGCCGCAAGAACCAGAAGGCAATGCTGTTCGCCGGTGCGGCGGGCCCAGGCGGGTGCACCGATCGGGCTGTGTGAACCGACCCGGTTAGGGTGGGCGCATGTCGGACTCCGCCGCCGGTCGTCCCGGTGCCCCCACCTCCCGAGGGTCGATGCCCGGTCTCGAAGCGACGTCGATACCGAACCTGCGCGACGTCGGTGGATACGCCACGCGCGACGGTGCGTCGGTGCGCCGGGGCATCGTCTTCCGGTCCACCGACCTGAGCCGGGTGACCGACGCCGATGCGCGTGTGCTGTCCGGGCTCGGCCTGGCGACTGTCGTGGACCTGCGGACCGAACCGGAGCGGCAGGCGGCGCCGGACCGGCTCCCGGAGGGAGTGCGTACCCTCGCCCTCGACGTGCTCGCCGACCGCGAGCACGGTTCGATCGCCGCGCACATGAAGGAGCTTCTGACCGACGCCGCGTTCGCCCGCGAGGTCCTCGGGGACGGGCGCGGCGCCGAATACCTGCGGGGCAGTTACCGTGACTTCGTCCTGCTGCCGAGCGCCCGCGCCGCATATCGGACGTTGTTGCAGACCCTGCTGACCGGCGACGCCGACCCGGTGCTCGTGCACTGCACCACCGGCAAGGACCGCACGGGGTGGGCGTCGGCCGTCCTGCTGCTCGCGCTGGGCGTGGACGAGGACACCGTCTTCGAGGACTACCTGCTCACCAACGAGCGGCTGCTGCCGGTGTTCGCCCCGGTCCTCGAAGCACTCACGGCGAAGGGGGTGCCCCGCGGTGACCTCGAATCCGTCCTCGGTGTCCGCGCCGAGTACCTCGCGACGGCGCTCGCGGCGGCGGAGGAGACCTTCGGGTCGTTCGACCGCTACCTGAGCGACGCCCTGGGGCTCACGGACTCCGGTCGGGCGCTGCTACGGCAACGACTCCTGGAATGACGGCCGGGGGAGCGGGACGCCCAGGCGCCGGCCCCTACGGTTCCGAGAGATTCCGCCGGCGTGCGGCCTCGAACACCGTGACACCGATCGCCACGCCGACCAGGTCCGCGCACCAGTCCCACACCGACCCCGACCGCCGGACCGCGACGGTCGCCTGCAGGACCTCCGTGAGCACCCCGTACACCGCGAGCCACGCGACGGTCGCGGCGGGCGGGATCCGGGCGAAGCGGGACGCGTACGCGAGCACCGCGAACATCAGTGCGTGCGTGATCTTGTCGGCGTACGGGAACCCGGACGGGGTCGTATCGCCCGGAAGCATGAGCAGCACGGTGACGACCACGAACGTGAGCGCCACCGGAACGAACCGGGCGGTCATGCAGATTCGGTGACCGTCATGCTCCAGGCGCTCTCGGCGAACCGGCGCACGGCGGACAACGCGGCGGCCAGCGCGTCCTCGCAACCGGGTTCGGCCGACCCGGTGAGCGTCCCGTCGGGCCGGAGTTCGACGGTGGCTTCGACGGCGGCGGTCGTCGCCTCCCGCACCGACCAGTGGTAGCCCGTGCCGGCGGCCCACTCGTCGGGGCGTTCGGCGAGCAGGTACCAGTTGCCGGCGTTGATCTCGACGGGGTCCACTCAGCAGCCGCCCTTCGTGCCCTTGGTCGCGGAGTACAGGATGCCCGCGGCCGGGATCAGCAGGAACCACAACCAGTTGTCGAAGACGAAGAACAGCAGGAGCGCGACGAGGGGGATCAGCCCCATGGCGGCGGTGCGCCACCTCTCCCGCTGCTCGGCCTTCGCGGTGTCGTCCACCGCCGCAGGCGTGTTCGGGGTCGCCGGGGGAAGGTCGGTGAACAGGGCGTCGAGTTCGGCGCGGGTGGTGGCGGCCGCCGCCTTCGCGCTGCGCTCGTCGAACTCGACGAGGGTGAGCCTGCCCGCACCGAAGTGCTCACCGAGCAGGTTCAGCGCCTGTTCGCGTTCGACGGTGCCGATGCGGACCTCGGGGGAGTCGGCCATGGGTCCACACTAATGGGTCGTCAGCGACCGGTCCCGCCGGTGCCGGTCCGGAATGCTCGGGAGATGATCAGGATCAGCGCGACGGCGGAGATCAGCAGCGCGATGGGATGCCGCAGCACCAGCGCCGGCGCGACGGCGAACATGCTCATCGTCAGCAGCCACACCACGTCCGGGACGTCGCGCGTCGCGGGCGGCTGTGGGTCCCGGGAGTGCGGGTCCCGGGAGGCGGGGGCGGGGAGCGGCGGGACGTCGCGGAGAAAGGCCGGCTCGGCCGTGCGCGGCCGTCCGCCGCGGGCGCGGACGGCGACGGTGGCGGCGACCGTCGCGCCCGTCATGATCCACACGTTCGGTTCTAGGAGTTCGTAGAACGCGAACAGTCCGAGGACCACGACCGGGACCAGAAGCCACCACCCGCGCCGGTGCCCGTCGGCCCGGCCGGTCACGGTGGGCAGGTCGGTGAACAGGAGCGCGAGATCGCGGCGGGTGACGGCGGCGGCGATGCGGCCGCTGCGGTCCTCGAACTCGGTGAGGGTGAGGCGACCGGCACCGAAGTGCTCGCCGAGCAGGCGCTGGGCCTGTTCGCGCTCGGCCGTGCCGATACGGACCTCCGGTGAATCGGCCATATCACCACCCTAGCCCCGGAACGAACGACGGCGCGCCCCGCGAATCCGAGG
>NZ_JBSNCE010000030.1:0-68457 GCF_053764755.1 Rhodococcus sp. 2H158 | reverse complement strand
ACGGCCCAGAACCCTACCAGAAGATTCCGAACCGAACAATCAGGCGCCTGCGTCCAACCTCGTTGTCCCGAGCCCCTGCGGGCCGGGTCGGTGTCCGTGTCGCTCTGACCTGGAATAAGTTACGTGAGGAAGAACCGTGTGCCAAATCCGCTGGTCAAGCCCCGATGCGGCACTGTTTTCCCAGTTCGCGGGCCGCCCCCGGCTCCGCCTCCGCGCTAACCATCCACCGTGATGCGCGGCACATTCGGACCGGCCATGGCGTCCGCCCGGCCGGTAGAGCCCGAAATGACTGAGGCACAGCCACTTTCGGCGCACCGCATCAGGAGTCGGAGCTGACCCGCTCGATGACGCCACCGAGCCCCTCGATGATCTCCACGAATCTCGGGTAGCCGCGGTCGATGTGGTAGACGTCGTGCACCTCGGTGACGCCGTCCGCACACAGCCCGGCCAGGACCAGTCCGGCACCGGCACGGATGTCCGACGACCACACCGGCGCGCTCGACAACTCCTCGACACCGCGAACCACGGCATGGTGCCCGTCGGTGCGCGCATCGGCGCCGAGCCGGATCATCTCCTCGACGAACCGGAACCGCGCCTCGAAGACGTTCTCCGTGATCATCGACGTGCCGTCGGCCACCGCGGCGAGCCCGATCGCCATGGGCTGGAGGTCGGTCGGAAAGCCGGGATACGGCAGCGTCGCGAAGTTGACCGCCCGGGGACGGTCGTGCTGAACAACCCGGAAGCCGTCCACCTCGGGCGTCACCTCGGCGCCGGCGGCACGGAGCTTGTCGAGCACGAGGCTCAGGTGCTTCGGGTTGACGCCGCGCACGCGGACATCGCCGCGCGTCATCGCCGCCGCGATCCCCCACGTCGCCGCGACGATGCGATCCCCGATGACGCGGTGGGTGGTGGGTTCGAGCCGGGAGACGCCCGTGATCGTCAGGGTCGAGGTGCCGGCCCCGGAGATGCGGGCACCCATCTGGACCAGCATGGTGCACAGGTCGACGATCTCCGGCTCCCGAGCCGCGTTGTCGATCGTGGTCTCTCCGTTCGCGAGAACGGCGGCCATCAGGATGTTCTCGGTCGCCCCCACCGACGGGAAGGCCAGGCGGATCGCGTTGCCGTGCAGGTCGTCGGCCTCGGCCACCACACAGCCGTGCTCGATCGTGCTGTGCGCCCCCAGCAGGCGGAGCCCCGTCTGGTGCATATCGAGCGGCCGTGAGCCGATCGCATCGCCGCCCGGCAGCGCGACGACGGCCTTGCGGCACCGAGCCACCAGCGGTCCGAGAACACACACCGACGCACGGAATTGCCGGACGGCGGCGAAGTCTGCCTGGTACTTCGGCTGTGCGGGGGTCGTGATGCGTACCTCGTCACCCTCGAGCTCCACGTCGCATCCGAGTCCGCGGAGAACCTCGGCCATCAGCGGCACGTCGAGGATGTCCGGGCAGTTGGTGATGACGCTCGTCCCCTCCGCCAACAGGGCGGCTGCCATCAGCTTGAGCACGCTGTTCTTGGCGCCCCCGACGACAACCTCACCGACAAGCCGGTTACCACCGGAGACAAGAAAGCGATCACTCACAACGCCACAGCCTATCGACCACACTGCGGGAATACGGGAGCGGTACCGTGACCTGCATGGCTGTCCATCTCACACGGATCTACACCCGCACCGGCGACGACGGTACGACGGGCCTCAGCGACTTCTCCAGGGTGTCGAAGAACGACCCGAGACTGATCGCCTACGCGGACTGCGACGAGACGAATGCGGCGCTCGGCGTGGCGCTGGCGGCGGGCGACGTACCGGAACGGATGGCGCCGGTCCTGCGCCAGATCCAGAACGACCTGTTCGACGCCGGAGCAGACCTGTCGACGCCGGTGGTGCCGGAGCCGAAGTACCCGCCGCTGCGGATCACGCAGGCGTACATCGATCGGCTCGAGCGCTGGTGCGACGAGTTCAACGAGGAACTGGCGCCGCTCGATTCCTTCATTCTCCCCGGCGGCACCGCGCTGGCGGCCCTGCTGCACACGGCCCGTACGGTGGCACGGCGGGCGGAGCGCTCCGCCTGGGCGGCGGTAGCCGCCCACCCGGACGATACGAACGTGCTGCCGGCGAAGTACCTCAACCGGCTGTCGGATCTGCTCTTCATCCTCGGTCGCGTCGCGAACCCGGACGGTGACGTGCTCTGGAAGCCGGGCGCGGGCGCGTGAGGACCCGGTCGGCCGGACGTCAGTTCGGCCGGCCGCGCAGGGATCGGTCCGAAGGCCGGGATTCGAGCCAGGACAGGAAGGCGGTGAGTGCACCGCTGTCGAGGGCGATCTCGAAGTTGTTTGCGCCGTCCTGGATCTCGAGGATCACGATGTCCTCGGTCATGATGTCGTGCTCACTGCCCTCGGGCGCGCGACGGCTGCGCACCTCGACTCCCTGCCGGGCGAGCCGCGAGTCCGGGCCCGGGCGCAGACTGGAGAGCTTGTAGAAGACGAGCGTGCGCTCGCCGTAACGGATGACGCCGTGCCGCCACCCGGCGCCGGCGCCGTTGGGCAGCCGCCGCAGGATCGCGGCGGTGCCGCCGCCCCGCAGGGTGACGAGGCGATAGAGAAAAGCCGCGACGGCAGCCGCGAGCAGTATCACCAGAACGATGAGAACAATCATTCCAACTGACACTGCTCGTCGGCTCCGTCGCGGCTTCTCGTGTCCGGTCAGGCCCGCTCGACGGCCCGGAGCCGGCCCCGCGCCGCGGCGATCTCGGCCTCGTCCTGGCTTTCGCTCAGCACGGCGCGCGCGGACTCGACGTCGATGTTCTCCGTCAGCTCCGCGGCCTCGGCGAGGATCGTCACCGTCGTGGCGGTCACCGAGAGGAAGCCGCCGTGCACGGCCGCGACGACGCGCTCGCCGTCGGCGGTCGTGATGGAGACGACGCCGCCCTCCACGAGCTGGCCCAGGACCGGCTCGTGGCCCGGCATGACACCGATCTCGCCCTCGGTCGTCTGGGCGCTGACCAGCCGGGCGGTGCCCGACCACAGGCGCTCCTCGACGGCAACGAGGTCCACGGTCATTTCAGCCATCGCGGACTACTTCCCGGCGATCTTCTTGGCAGCGGCCTCGACGTCGTCGAGTCCACCGCAGCTGTTGAACGCCTGCTCGGGCAGGTGGTCGAACTCACCCTTGGTGACGCGGTCGAACGCCTCGATGGTGTCGCGCAGCGGCACCACGGAGCCGGGCTCGCCGGTGAACTTCTCGGCAACGATGAAGTTCTGGCCGAGGAACTTCTGGATACGACGGGCGCGGCCGACGAGGACCTTGTCCTCTTCGGAGAGCTCGTCCATACCGAGGATGGCGATGATGTCCTGCAGTTCCTTGTACTTCTGCAGGATCCGCTTGACCTCGTTGGCGACGCGGAAGTGCTCGGCACCGACGATGCCGGGCTCGAGGATGCGCGAGGTCGACGTCAGCGGGTCCACAGCGGGGTAGATACCCATCTGCGAGATCGGACGCGAGAGCTCGGTGGTCGCATCGAGGTGCGCGAACGTCGTGGCCGGCGCCGGGTCGGTGTAGTCGTCGGCGGGGACGTAGATCGCCTGCAGCGAGGTGATCGAGCGGCCACGCGTCGAGGTGATGCGCTCCTGGAGCTCACCCATCTCGTCGGCCAGCGTCGGCTGGTAACCCACGGCCGAAGGCATACGACCGAGCAGGGTCGACACCTCGGAACCTGCCTGGGTGAACCGGAAGATGTTGTCGATGAACAGCAGCACGTCCTGGCCCTGGACATCGCGGAAGTACTCCGCCATGGTCAGCGCGGACAGGGCGACGCGCATACGCGTTCCCGGCGGCTCGTCCATCTGGCCGAAGACGAGGGCGGTGTCCTGAAGGACGCCCATCTCCTCCATCTCGAGGTGGAGGTCGGTGCCCTCACGGGTGCGCTCGCCGACGCCGGCGAACACCGACGTGCCGGAGAACTCACGCGCGATACGGGTGATCATCTCCTGGATAAGAACGGTCTTGCCGACACCGGCACCACCGAACAGACCGATCTTGCCGCCCTTGACGTACGGGGTCAGCAGGTCGATGACCTTGATGCCGGTCTCGAGGATCTCGGTCTTGCCCTCGAGCTGGTCGAAGGCCGGCGGCTTGCGGTGGATGCCCCACTGCTCGCCGTCGCGGCCGGTGCCCGGGGCGTCGAGGCAGTCACCGAGGGCGTTGAACACGTGGCCCTTGACGACGTCGCCGACCGGCACGGAGATCGGACGGCCGGTGTCGACGACCGTGGTGCCGCGCACCAGGCCGTCGGTGGGCTGCATGGAGATCGTTCGCACCAGGTTGTCACCCAGGTGCTGCGCGACCTCGAAGGTCAGGGTCTTCGCCACGGACGGCAGAGTGACCTCTGCGTGCAGGGCGTTGAACAGAGAGGGAACGGCACCACGCGGGAACTCGACGTCCACGACGGGGCCGATGACCCGAACGACGCGGCCGGCGGTGGCCGAGGCCGCCCCCGCCCCGTAGTTATCGGTTACTGCTGCGGTCATGTGCTTAGTCACTTCCTGCACTCGAGGCGAGCGCGTTGGCACCGCCGACGATCTCGCTGATTTCCTGGGTGATCTGCGCCTGGCGGGCCTGGTTGGCCTGACGGCTGAGGGTGTTCACCAGTTCCGTGGCATTGTCGGTGGCCGCCTTCATGGCGGTACGCCGAGCAGCCGACTCCGACGCCGCGGCATCGAGCAGCGACGCGAAGATGCGGGTGCTGATGTACTTCGGCAGCAGCGCCGCGAGCAGCGTCGAGGCCTCCGGCTCGAAGTTGTAGCCGGGCCGGGGTCCGCCGTTGCTGCCGACGTGCCGGCCGTCGGTGAGCATGTCCTCGCCGAGGTCGATCTCGTCCTCGGTGACGGTCACCTCGAGCGGCGCCATCCGGCGCACCTCGGGGGTCTGGGTCAGCATCGAGACGAAGCGGGTGAAGACGATGTGCAGTTCGTCGACGCCCTCGATCGTGCCCTCACCGTTCGGCGCGGGCACCTCGTTGCCGGACCCGGCCATGAACAGTTCCACCAGGTGACGACTCGCCTTGGCCGCATCCGTGTAGCGCGGCTCCTGCGAGAACCCGGTCCACGCCCCCGCAACCTGCCGGCCGCGGAAGGTGTAGTAGCTCAGGCCCTTGGCACCGAGCACGTAGAACACCGGCTCCTTGCCCTCGCTGACCAGCAGCTGCCGCAGCTCCTCGGCCTCCTTGAGGACGTTGGCGTTGTAGCCGCCGGCCATGCCACGGTCACTGGTGACAACCAGGACTGCGGCACGCCTCGGGTTGGGCCGCTCGTTGAGCAGGGGGTGATCCAGCGACGCGGACGCGCTCGCCAACTCGGAGAGCACCTTGGTGATCTCCTCGGCGTACGGCTTGGACGCTGCCACTCGGGCCTGAGCCTTCGTGATCCGCGACGTCGCGATCAGCTCCTGCGCCTTGGTGATCTTCTTGGTCGAGTTGACCGACTTGATCCGCGAGCGGAGCTCGCGCAGGCTTGCCATTCGTCGATCACACTCCCTTCACAGGACGCTGGGTCATGGTCTCCACGCTCACTTGCGAACAGTGGTGCGCTTGACGGAAACCTGCTCCTGCTCGACCTCGTCGGCCCCCAGGGCCTCGGCCTCGGCCTCGTTCACGACGCGGGTTCCGTCGGAGGCGATGAAGCCCTCCTTGAACTTGTTGGTCGCGGCGAGCAGCGCGGAGGCGGACTCGTCGGTCAGCGCCTTGCCGCCGGCGATCTGCTCGTAGACGCCCGATGCGCTGTGGTGCAGGTCCTCGAGCAGTTCGGCCTCGAAGCGGCGCACGTCGCCGACGGGAACCGAGTCGTAGACGCCCTCACCCGCGAGGTAGATCGACACGATCTGGTCCTCGACGGCGACCGGGGAGTACTGGTCCTGCTTGAGGAGCTCGACCAGACGCTGGCCACGCTCGAGCTGCGCCTTCGAGGCCGCGTCGAGGTCGGAGGCGAAGGCGGCGAACGCCTCGAGCTCGCGGAACTGCGCGAGCTCCAGACGCAGCGAGCCGGACACCTTCTTCATGCCCTTGGTCTGCGCGGCGCCACCGACTCGGGACACCGAGATACCGACGTTGATGGCGGGGCGGATGCCCTTGTTGAACAGGTCGGACTCGAGGAAGACCTGGCCGTCGGTGATGGAGATGACGTTGGTCGGGATGTAGGCCGAGACGTCGTTGGCCTTGGTCTCGATGATCGGCAGGGCCGTCAGCGAACCGCCACCGAGCTCGTCGGACAGCTTGGCCGAGCGCTCCAGCAGACGGGAGTGCAGGTAGAACACGTCGCCCGGGTAGGCCTCACGTCCCGGCGGGCGGCGCAGCAGCAGGGAGATCGCGCGGTACGCCTCGGCCTGCTTGGTCAGGTCGTCGAACACGATGAGCACGTGCTTGCCCTGGTACATCCAGTGCTGGCCGATGGCCGAGCCGGTGTAGGGGGCGAGCCACTTGAAGCCGGCGGAGTCGGAGGCGGGGGCCGCGACGATGGTGGTGTACTCCATCGCGCCGTGCTCCTCGAGGGCGGCCTTGACGCCCGCGATGGTGGAGCCCTTCTGGCCGATCGCGACGTAGATGCAGCGGACCTGCTGCTTCGGGTCGCCGGAGGCCCAGTTGGCCTTCTGGTTCAGGATCGCGTCGACGCAGACGGCGGTCTTGCCCGTCTTGCGGTCGCCGATGACCAGCTGGCGCTGGCCGCGGCCGATCGGGGTCATCGCGTCGATGGCCTTGATGCCGGTCTGCAGCGGCTCCTCGACCGGCTGGCGCTGCAGCACGGTCGCGGCCTGCAGCTCGAGGGCCCGGTTCTCGGTCGCCTCGATGTCGCCGAGGCCGTCGATCGGCTGGCCCAGGGGGTTCACGACGCGGCCGAGGTAGCCGTCGCCGACCGGCACCGACAGAACGTCGCCGGTCCGCTTGACTTCCTGGCCCTCTTCGAGGTCCTGGTAGTCGCCGAGGATGACGGCACCGATCTCGGTGGCGTCGAGGTTCAGGGCCACGCCCAGCACACCGCCGGGGAACTCCAGCAGCTCGTTGGCCATCGCCGACGGCAGACCGCTGATGTGCGCGATGCCGTCACTGGTGTCGGCGACCACGCCGACCTCCTCGCGGGAGGCCTCCGGGGAGTAGCTCGCGGTGTAGTTGTCGATCGCGCTACGGATCTCGTCGGAGGAGATCGTCAGCTCCGCCATGTTCTTCCTGCTCTCGGTATCTGGTCTTCGAAAAGATCGCTATGTGTGTGTGTTCGGTAGTGGACTACGTGAGGCTCTTGCGCACTGCGGCGAGTCGACCCGCGGCGGTGCCGTCGATGACCTCGTCGCCCACCCGGACGACCAATCCACTGAGAAGCTCGGGAACCACCTCGACGTGCACCGTGACCGGTTTCCCGTACGTTCTGGTCAGGATACCGGTGAGCCGTTCGGCCTGCGCCGCGCTGAGAGGTGCCGCGCTGCGCACGTGGGCGACGGCGCGGTCCCGCTGGGTGGCGGCGAGGTTCGACAGTACGTCGAACGCGTCGGCCGGGGCCTTGTCCTTCAGCCGTCCGACGGCCTGCACGGCCAGGGCCTCGGTGATCGCCGTGGACTTGCCGTAGAGCAGACGCGAGAGGAACTCCCGCTTGGCCGCCAGCGGCTTGGTGCGATCGGAGAGGGCCTGTTCGAGTTCGGCGTTGCCGGCCACGATGCGACCGAGCCGGAACAGCTCGTCCTCGACGGTGTCGAGCTGGTTCTGGTCCGCCGCCGCCGACAGGAGGGCTTCGCGGCCCAGCTGAACGAGGGAGTTGGTCAGGTCGGACTGGGTCGACCAGTCCTGCCCTGCCGCCGCCTTCAGGGTCGCGAGGGTGACAGGCGAGACCTTGCTCCCGAAGACCCGCTCGGCCAGCGCCTGCCGACCGGCTGCCGGGGCCGAGGCGTCGGCCAGCGCACTCCGCAGGGTGCGCTGATCGTCGAGCACCTCGACCACCGAGAACAGCTCGGAGCCGGCCTGCGCCGCAGCTGCAGTTGCGGCACCCGCGGCAGCGGATGCGGTGCTCGACGCCAACGCGCCCTGCAGCGCGGAACGCGTCTGAGCGAGTGCCTCACGGCTTGCTGCGTACATGGTGCTCACTTTCGGGATGCAGAGTCAGCGCTGAGGGAGTCGAGCTCGCTGAGGAAGCGGTCGATCGAGCCGGCACGCTTGACGTCGTCGGAGAGGGACTCCCCGATGACCTTCTCGGCCAGATCCACGGCGGTGCGTCCGAGATCGCCGCGCAGCTCGGTCACGATCTGCTGGCGCTGGGCCTGCAGCTGGTTGTGACCGGCAGCAACGATGCGGTCGCTCTCCTCCTGGGCCTGGGCCTTCATGTCCGCGATGATCTGCTGGCCCTGGGCACGGGCCTCCTCGCGGATCTGCGCCGCCTCGGTGCGGGCCTCGGCGAGCTGCGCGCGGTACTGCTCGAGCGCGGCCTTTGCCTCGGCCTGAGCTTCCTCGGCCTTCTTGATGCCGCCTTCGATCAGCTCCGAACGCTCGTCGAGCACCTTCTGGAACAGCGGAAGCACGTACTTCCAGAAGACGAGCCCGACGATGATCAGGGCGACCAGCGACCAGACGATGTCATACGTCGCGGGGAGCAGAGGATTTTGGTCCTCTGCCTCCGCCGCGAGCAACAGGATGCTGTCAGCCATGGTCGTCAGATCAGAAGATGAAGCCGGCGACGATACCGATCAGCGCCAGGGCCTCGGTGAACGCGATACCGAGGAACATGGTGGTGCGCAGCTGGCCGGCCATCTCGGGCTGGCGGGCCATGCCCTCGATCGCCTTGCCGACGACGATGCCGATGCCGATGCCGGGGCCGATGGCCGCGAGGCCGTAGCCGACCGCACCGAGACCGCTGATGGTGCTCTCCGTCTGGGCGAGGACGTCAACTGCCTGAAGCGCAACGCTCATTGGTGTTCCATTCCCTTTCTTGTGGCTCGGCCCCGGGGATCGGCAACCGAGTCAGTCTGTGTGTTGTGTGGGTAGTGCCGGTCGGCGCGCTAGTGCTCTTCGGCGTGCAGCGCCAGGTCGATGTACACCGCCGTCAACAGCGAGAAGATGTACGCCTGCAGGACGATCACCAGCAGCTCGAAGAAGGTGAACGCGACGCCACCGATCAGCGAGCCGATGCCGAAGATCTTCATCGCGCCTTCGGAGCTGAAGAAGAAGAACTGGGTTGCGCTGAAGAACAGCACCAGCATGATGTGGCCGGCCAGCATGTTCGCCATGAGACGGATGGTGAGCGTGAACGGGCGCAGCAGGAACGTCGAGATGAACTCGATCGGGATGACCAGCACGTGCAGCGCGGGGGGCAGGTTCGGGACGACGATGCTGCTCTTGACGTAGCGGAAGAACCCGTACTTCTTGATGCCCACGTAGTTGAAGACGACGTAGGCCAGCGCGGCCAGCACGATCGGCATACCGATGCGCGCGTTCGACGAGATGTTCAGGAACGGGATGACCGACGTCAGGTTGAGACCGACCACGAGGAAGAAAATGGTCACGAGCACCGGAAGGAATCGGCGGCCCTGCTGCTTGCCGAGGATGTCCTCGGCGATGTTGATCCGCACGAAGTCGATCATGATCTCGGCGACGTTCTGCACACCGCGGGGCACAATCTTCGGGCTGCGCATCGCGAGCGCGAAGAACAGCGCCACGAGCACGGCCACGACGACGCGGATGAGCATCAGGCGGTCCATTTCGAAGGGGGTGCCTTCGAACAGAACTGCTGGGGGGAAGAAATCGGCTAGTGACGGCGCGTGGAATTCTCCGGCAGCCAAGGTGGTGACGCTCAGCGCTCTCTCCCGTAGTCGGCCGCAGGCATTGCCGTCTGCGGTTCGATCGGACATTGACGATCCAACAAGTCGACCAGGTCGGCTCGCGTATTCGCCAGCTGCTGTCGGCTCCCGATCGGGGCCAGCGTCTGTCGGTGTCGGCGACTCTCGTCGACTCGGCGGCCATTCGAACACGACCGCCTGCGAGGGCACAACCGCACTCGACTCCTCCGGAATCGCAGGCAGTCGCACTCGCTTGGGACGACCCTATCAACACTTCTACGACGTTGTGTAGGCGGGTGCCCGTACCGCCAGGTCATTGACAACGACGGTACTACCGCTCGTCGTTGTTCCCCTGCTCAGCGCTACCGGCAGGCTCCACGTACAGCGCCCGCTGCGACAGCACACCGTAGGTCTCGGCTCCCAGGACGATGAGCAGCGCGAAGACGATGGTGAGCACCAGCGCACCCTTGTCGTAGAAATCGAGCGGCTTGAGCAGCATCATCACCACGATCGCGAGGATGAGCTTGAGCAGCCAGGTGCCCAGCAGCACCGCGCCCGCCGTCGTCGCCGGAAGCCGGGCGGTGAGCAGCACGCCGAGGGCGGTGAAGAGAATGAACCCCCCTCCCACGGCCGCGCCGATCAGCGCGCCCCACACGCCCGGCAGGCCGGCGACGAGGCCGCCGATCACCGTCGCGACGACCGTCAGTGCGATCAGTCCGAGCACGCCGTAGCGGACGGCGGCGCGCATCGGCGCGGAAGAGTCGGGCAGGGCGGGCAGGGGCCGATCCGGGGAGGTCACGGGAATCAAGCCTAACGGACCCGGCGCCGGCCCCAGCGTCGCCGGGGACGGTCGGCGTCCTCGTGACGCAGCGACGGCACCGCCGTGACGACCAGCGCGAACACCAGTCCGCCCGCCACGAGCAGCACGACGGCCCGCCGGTCGAGCAGGGACGAGCCGACGGCCCCGAACGCGAGCACCCCGACCCACAGGTAGATCAGCAGCACCACCCGGCGGTGCGAGTGCCCGATCTGCAGCAACCGGTGATGCAGGTGCATCTTGTCGGGGCTGAAGGGGCTGACCCCGGCCCGGGTGCGCCGGACGATCGCCAGCAGCAGGTCGAGAATGGGGATGAACATGACAGCCCCCACGAGGATCAGCGGGGAGAGCAGACCGAGCAGGTCGCGGGTGCCGTAGGCGGCCAGGGGGATGCGTCCCGACGCGCTCGTCGAGGTCGCCGCCAGCATCAGGCCGATCAGCATCGATCCGGAGTCGCCCATGAAGATCCGGGCCGGCTGGAAGTTGTGCGGCAGGAAGCCGAGGCAGGCGCCGGCGAGGGCCGCGGCGATCAGGGCGGGCGGATACGCGCTGACGTCGCCGCCCTGGTCGTGCAACAGCCCGACGGAGAACACACAGATCGCGACGGCTGCGATCAGTCCCAGGCCGGCCGCGAGCCCGTCGAGGCCGTCGACGAAGTTCATCGCGTTGATCATCACCACCGCGACCAGCACGGTGAACAGCCCCGCCTGCAGCTGGTCGAGAATGAGGGTGCTGCCGCCGAACGGCTCGTAGATGACGATCCAGCTCACGCCCATCACGACGAGCACGCCCGCCGCCGTGACCTGCCCGACGAACTTGGTCAGGGCGTCGAGTCCCCAACGGTCGTCGATGATCCCGACGATCACGATGATGGTGCCCGACACCAGCGCCGCACCCATGTCGGGGGTGTACTCGAAGCCTCTGGTCAGCGCCGGAAGCTGCTGGGCGAACAGCAGGCCCGCCACCAGCCCGATGTACATGCCGACACCGCCGAGCCGCGGCGTCGGCTGGACGTGCACATCGCGGTCCCGGGGTACGGCGACGGCACCGAACCGGATCGCGGCGATCCGCACGGCCCCGGTCGAGAGGAAGGTGACGACCGCGGCGGTGAGGGCCACGAGCAGCAGCTCACGGATGGGCACGCCGGCGCCGCGGCCCGACTGGGCCAGCACCAGGGATGCCGTGTCGGCGGCAGTCACTTCGCCCGGTCCCCGCCGTCACTCCCCGCCGGCACGCAGCTGCGCCGGGTCCTCGCCCAGCACCTCCGCGATGTCCTCGACCGCCACGGCGCCCTCGCGCAGCACGCGGGGCCGGTCGGCGGTCAGGTCGACGATGGTGGAGGCGACGGCGTGTTCGGCCGGTCCGCCGTCGAGGTACACGCTCGCCGACCCGCCGAGCTGGGTGCGCGCCTCGTCCACTGTGGTGGCCGGCGGACGGCCGGAGACGTTTGCGCTCGACACGGCCAGCGGGCCCACCTCGCGCAGCAACTCGAGCACCACGGGGTGCAACGGCATGCGCAGCATCACGGTGCCGCGCGTGTCCCCCAGATCCCATGCGAGCGAGGGAGCTTGGTGCACAACGAGACTGAGACCGCCGGGCCAGAAGGCACGGATGAGTTCCCGTGCCTGCGGACGAACGGTGTTCACCAGGCCGTCGATCGTGTTCCACGAGCCGACCAGCACCGGCACCGGCATGTCCCGGCCCCGGCCCTTGGCGCGCAGCAGGCTGGTCACCGCATCGCTGTCGAAGGCATCCGCCGCGATCCCGTACACCGTGTCCGTGGGCACGACGACGAGCCGTCCGGCCTTGAGCGCACCCTTGGCGGCGGTCAGACCGGCGGCACGGGAATCGGGGCGACTGCAGTCGTAGACGGTGCTCACGAGTTCATCCTTCCACTGCCGCGAACGTGTCCGACATCACACACCCGCCCCGCCCTGGGATCCGCCGCGCCGCGCCTCCACGTCGGTCGGCACCCGGCGGGCGACGACGAACCGCGGCCGGCCCGCCAGATCGGGGTGCTCGGTCACGTCACCGAACACGCGGCGCTGCGCGAACAGCTCCGCGACCTGGGCACCGTTCGTGTCGTCGTGCTCGACGCCGACGGCACCGCCGATCCGCAGCCAGCGGGCGATGTTCGACACCATCGGCTTGATCACCGACAGCCCGTCGGGACCGCCGAACAGCGCCGAGTGCGGGTCGTGCTCGATCACCTCGGGCGGGAGGTCGGTGCCCTCGGGAATGTAGGGCGGATTCGACACCACGATGTCGACCCGGCCCTCGAGCGAGGTGAGCAGGTTGCGGTCCGTCACGTCGCCCTGATGCAGAAGGATCGGGGTGTCCCCCGCCGCCGCGCAGCGTTCCGCGTTCCGCCGCGCCCAGGCCAGGGCGTGGGGCTCGAGTTCGACGGCGTGCACGACCGCGTCGGGCCGGGCGTGCGCAATGGCCAGCGCGAGGGCGCCCGAGCCGGTGCACAGGTCGAGCACCACCGGCGGATGCTCCTGGAGTCCTTCCAGGTACGCCAGGGCCCAGGCCAGCAGCAGCTCGGTCTCGGGCCGCGGGACGAAGACGCCGGGGCCGACCTCGATGTCGATCTCCCCCATCCCCGTGCTGCCGGTGATGTACTGCAGCGGGATCCGCTTGGCACGCTGCGCGATCATCGCGCGGTACGCGTCGACCATGGCGGGGTCGACGAGCGGCACGAGCCCGAGACGGGTGCGCTCGATGCCGAGCAGATGCGCGGCGAGCAGCTCGGCGTCCACACGCGGGCTGGGGACACCGGCCTCCTCGAGCACCGACACCGCTTCGAGGATCGCCAGGCGCAGGGGTTGACGAGTCACGGCGTACAGACTGCCATGCCGGTCACCACACGGAAACGGACAGGTCACGCATTACGCCGGTCTGCGGCATGATCGAGATCGTCCGTGTCAGGCAGCACTACGGAACTACGGAAGGATCTTCCTGTGACGAAGTCGAGATTCGCGGTTCGGGCAGCGGCCGTCGTCGCACTCGGAGCCGCCGGCAGCCTCGCAGCGCCCGGACTTGCCTCCGCATCGCCGATCGACGTCCAACCCACGCCGCTGCTCTGCAGCTACGTCGCGCCGATCCACAGCGTGACCGAGACGGACAGCGACGCCCTCGAGGAGGGTCAGCTGTTCTTCGCCGTCGGCGAGCAGAAGGCGCAGAACGGTCAGGTCGGCTGGGTCAACACGGCCACCTGGCAGACGGGGGGCGCCTCGTTGACCGCGACACCGCAGAGCAGCGACGTCCCGGT
This sequence comes from Rhodococcus sp. 2H158, assembly GCF_053764755.1. Taxonomy (NCBI): domain Bacteria; kingdom Bacillati; phylum Actinomycetota; class Actinomycetes; order Mycobacteriales; family Nocardiaceae; genus Rhodococcus; species Rhodococcus sp. 2H158. Next base: position 54,567 of record NZ_JBSNCE010000030.1, on the reverse strand, counting down.
CGCGCTGCTGAACACCGGGCCGGGCACCGTCGTGTCCGCCGTGTGGGGACCGCATCAGAACGCGAAGGGCGAGAACTGCTTCCTGCTTCCCGGCATCGACATCTCGCAGGTGCCCGCGGACGACGATCCGGGCGACGAACCCGGCGAGACCGCGCAGTAGCCGCCCGGGGCCCGGCTCACAGCGTCACTCCGCAGCGAGCCGGGCCTCCCGGTCGGCCTTGCCCAGGGCGTCGAGCAGGGCGTCCATGTCGCCGTCGAGCACACCGTCGAGATTGTGGGCCTTGAAGCCGATGCGGTGATCGGTGATCCGGTTCTCGGGAAAGTTGTAGGTGCGGATGCGCTCGGAGCGGTCCACCGTGCGCACCTGGCTGGCGCGGCCCGCGGAGGCCTCCGCCTCGGCGGCCTCCTCCGCCGCGGCCTGCAGCCGCGCGGCGAGCACCTGCATCGCCCGCGCCTTGTTCTGCAGCTGGGACCGCTCGTTCTGGCACGTGACGACGATGCCGGTGGGCAGGTGCGTGATGCGCACCGCCGAGTCGGTGGTGTTGACGCCCTGACCACCTTTGCCGGAGGAGCGGTACACGTCGATGCGCAGGTCCGACTCGTCGATCTGGACCTCCTCCACCTCGTCCGGCTCGGGGTAGATGAACACGCCGGCCGCCGAGGTGTGCACCCGGCCCTGGGACTCGGTGACGGGGACACGCTGGACGCGGTGCACGCCCCCCTCGAACTTCAGGCGCGACCAGACGCCGTCGCGCACATCGCTCTTCGACTTGATCGACAGCGTCGCGTCCTTGTAACCGCCGAGGTCGGAGATGGTCGCGCCGAGGACCTCCACGCGCCAGCCGGCGCGCTCGGCGTACCGGATGTACATGCGGGCGAGGTCGGCGGCGAACAGCGCGGACTCCTCACCGCCCTCCCCCGACTTGACCTCGAGCACCACGTCGTCGCCGTCGTGCGGATCGCGCGGGGCGAGCAGGTCGGTGAGCGCCTTGTCGAGTTCGCTCACCCGCTCCTCGAGCGCGGGAATCTCGGCAGCGAAGGCGGCGTCGTCCGCGGCGAGCTCACGCGCGGCCTCGAGATCGTCGCGCGCGGCCCGCAGCTTGGTGTAGGTGGCCATGACGGGAGCGAGCTCGGCGAACCGCTTGCCGACCTTGCGGGCCGTCGCCGGATCGTTGTGCAGCGCCGGATCGGACAGCTGCTGCTCGAGACCGGCGTGTTCGGCCAGGATGTCGTCGATGGCCGACGGCTTGGTCTGCCCCGCCATGTGATTCGCTCCACTCGTCCGTCGTGCCGATCCGTGCCGCGCCCGGATCGGGATGGAAAAAGGCCGACGCCCGGCCTGTGGCTGAGACAGAACCGGGCGTCGGCGAGACAGCTACTTGTCGGCAGCAGCCTTCTTGGTGTCGCGCTTGCCGTAGCGGGCCTCGAAGCGGGCGACGCGTCCGCCGGTGTCGAGGATCTTCTGCTTGCCCGTGTAGAACGGGTGGCACTGCGAGCAGACCTCGACGGTGATCCGTCCCGACTCTGCGGTGCTGCGCGTCTCGAACGTGTTCCCGCAACCGCAGACGACGGTGGTCGTCACGTAGTTCGGGTGAATTCCTGCCTTCATGGTGTCCCTTTCGTGGCCGCCGGGTCGCCTCCGCGGATCGGAGACGTGAACCGGGACCGGACTGAGCTGTTCGATTATGCCAAACGCATGCCCGGGGGAAGAAATTCCGCCCCCGGGCACGCGGCGCCGCTGCCGCGGCAATCAGTCGTCGAGCGCTCCCGGTGCCGTCTTCGACACCTGTAGGAGGAACTCGATGTTGCTCTTGCTCTTCTTGAGCCGGTCGATGAGCAGATCGATGGCCTGGTGCGAGTCCAGACCGGAGAGCACGCGGCGCAGCTTGTGCACCACCGCGAACTCGTCGGGGCTCATCAGCAGCTCGTCCTTGCGCGTACCGGAGGGGTTGACGTCCACCGCCGGGAACACGCGCCGCTCGGCGATCTTGCGGTCGAGCTTGAGCTCGGCGTTGCCGGTGCCCTTGAACTCCTCGAAGATCACCGTGTCGCCCGTCGAACCCGTCTCCACCATGGCCGTGGCGATGATGGTGAGAGAGCCGCCGTTCTCGATGTTGCGAGCCGCGCCCAGGAACCGCTTCGGCGGGTACAGGGCGGTCGAGTCGACACCACCGGAGAGGATGCGGCCCGACGCCGGCGACGAGTTGTTGTACGCGCGGCCGAGGCGGGTGATCGAGTCGAGCAGGACGACCACGTCGCGGCCCTGCTCGACGAGCCGCTTGGCCCGCTCGATCGCAAGCTCGGCGACCGACGTGTGATCCGCCGGCGGCCGGTCGAAGGTCGAGGCGATGACCTCGCCCTTGACCGAGCGCTGCATGTCGGTGACCTCTTCGGGCCGCTCGTCCACCAGCACGACCATGAGATAGCACTCGGGGTTGTTGGTCGTGATCGCGTTCGCGATGTCCTGCATCACCGTCGTCTTGCCGGCCTTCGGCGGCGACACGATCAGGGCACGCTGGCCCTTGCCGATCGGCATGATCAGGTCGATCACGCGGGTGGTCAGGATGTTCGGGGTGGTCTCGAGCCGCAGCCGCTGGTTCGGGTACAGCGGGGTGAGCTTGTTGAACTCCGGGCGGCGCTTGGCGGCCTCGACGTCGCCACCGTTGACCGTGTCGAGCCGGACCAGCGGGTTGAACTTCTGGCGCTGGTTGCCCTGCTCCCCTTCGCGCGGCACGCGGACCGCACCGGTGATGGCGTCGCCCCGGCGCAGGCCGTTCTTGCGCACCATGTTCATCGAGACGTACACGTCGTTGGGGCCGGCCAGGTACCCGGAGGTCCGGACGAACGCGTAGTTGTCCAGGACGTCGAGGATGCCGGCGACCGGCTGCAGGACGTCGTCCTCGCGGATCTCGGGCTCGCGTGTGTCAGCGCCGGCCTCGCCGCGGTCACGTCCGCGACGACGCTCACGGAAGCGGCGCCCACGGCGCCCGCGGCCGTCCTCGTCGTCGTCGCCACCCCGGCCGTCGCGGCCGTCCTGACGGGGGCCCTGACCACGGTCCTCGCGGCGGCGTTCGCCCTGGTCGCGCTGGTCGCGCTGGTCACGCTGGCCGTCGCGCTGGCCGCGCTCGCGCCGACCGCCGTCGGACGGCTCGGCCTTCTCCTCGATCTTTTCCTCGGCGCGCGGCTTCTCGTCGGTCCGCGCCTCGGCGGCGTCCTTCGGGGCCTCGGCGGTGGCCGTCTCGGCGGCCTGGTCGCCACCTCGGCGACCGCGACGCTGACGACCCCGGCGGCCACCCTCGGCCTCGCCGTCGACGGGCTGTTCCGCAGCCTCGGCGGGCTGTTCGGGCGCCGTCGTCGCGGCGGGCCGCGCCTGGGCCGGCTCGGCGGCGGGGGCGGCAGTGTCCGCGGGGGCCGCGTCCTGGGCGGCACCACGGGCGCGACGAGTCCGGGCGGGCCGGGCCGGCTGTTCCGGCGCAGGAGCCGTCTCGGCAGCTCCGCCGCCTTGACGCTCCTTGATCGCGGCGATGAGATCGCCCTTGCGCATCCCGGAGGTTCCCTTGATACCGAGTTCGGCCGCGAGAGTCCGCAGCTCGGCCAGCACCATGCCGGAGAGACCGGCGCCACGCCGCCCACCGGCACGCGGTGCAGTCTGTGCAGGATCGGTGGCCTGCGCTCCCGCGGACGAATCCGTGGTATCGAGAACAGGCGTAGCGATCAGGTCCGTATCTGTCACGGAGATCCTTTCCTTCCCTCACTCGCGCCACGCAGAGTCGAGGGTTCGTTCCGCAGATCTTGCGTCGATCTGGGATTGCCGTACGTGTTCACGGATCGAACGGTCGGCACGTCCGCCATCACGCCATCCTCCGGCAGGTGCGGTCGGTCCATCTCCCCGAAACGAGGTCAGGTGAGGATCGATCCAGGATCGATCGCCCCGATGGATCTGGAGTGAATGCCCTGGAAAAGCCAGCGACTGAAACGCACGACGTGCGGACTAAGCACAGAATAGCGACGAACTGTACGTTGAGCAAGAAGAAGCCCCCGGGCGCGTCGCCCGGGGGTTCGCGCCCGACTCGAGAGGTTCGGGCTCGCTCACACGACCTGCACGCCGTCCGCGACGTCGAGTTCGAGCACGGTCATGTCGTCGGCCTCCGCGGCCGCGCGCAGTTCCGCGGGGAACGACTCGGTCGTGAGGGCGAGCACCGTGGGGCCGGCACCGGAGACCGCGGCGGGAATGCCCGCCGCGCGCAGGGTGGCGATCCACTTGGTGGTCAGCGGCAGGGCCGGGGCGCGCTGCGCCTGGTGCAGCAGGTCCTCGGTCGCCGGCATCAGCAGGTCCGGCCGCTCGGTGAGGGCGACGACGGCCAGCGCCGCGCGGCTGACGTTGAACGCCGCGTCGCGGTGCGGCACCAGATCGGGGAGCAACCCGCGGGTGTGCGCGGTGGACGAGCGCGACGACGGCACCAGCACGACGACCCGGATCGCCGGGTGGACCGTGAGGGGCACCGCGCGGTAGGTGCGCTGTTCGTCGCCGACGACCGACTCGCTCCACGACACGACCGCGCCGCCCAGGATGCTGGCGGAGGCATTGTCCGGGTGGCCCTCGAATTCGGAGGCGAGCTGGACGAGCTGCCCCTCGTCGAGCACGCGCTCCGGAGCCACCTTGCGCACCAGCCCGTTGGCGGCCGCCAGGCCTCCGACGACCGCCGAGGCCGACGAGCCGAGGCCGCGCGAGTGCGGAATAACGTTGCGGCACAACACGTCCAGACCGTCGGCCCACACTCCGGCGGCCTCGAGGCCACGCTCGACCGCCCGCACCACCAGGTGCGACGGCCCCCACGGCACCTCTTCGGCGCCCTCGCCCTCTACACGCACCTCGAGGCCCGATGCGGTTGTGGTGACCGTGATCTCGTCGTACAACCCGACGGCCAGCCCCAGCGAATCGAAACCGGGGCCCAGATTCGCGCTCGAGGCCGGGACCCGGGCGGTCACGGAGATCCCTACGGGCAGCGTCTGCGTCATGTCGTCTTTCCCAACGGAGGAGGGCGAGGCGGTCACTAGGCCAGCTCGAGCGCCGCGGCCACAGCGACCGGATCGACCGGGATCGGCTCCACCTGCGGCATCCCGAGCAACGCCGTGTCGGGATCCTTCAGGCCGTTGCCGGTGACGGTGCACACGACCTTCAGCCCGGAATCGAGCCAGCCCTCCTTGCGGGCGGCGAGCAGACCGGCGATCGACGCGGCGGACGCCGGTTCGACGAACACGCCCTCGGTGGCGGCGACGAGCCGGTACGCCTCGAGGATCTCCTCGTCGGTGGCCGCCCGGAACGCGCCGCCGGACTCCTCCTTGGCGGTCATCGCCCCGTTCCACGACGCCGGGGCGCCGATGCGGATGGCGGTGGCGATGGTCTCGGGGTCCTTCACGGGGGCGCCGTGCACCAGCGGTGCCGCGCCCGCGGCCTGGACGCCGAGCATGCGCGGCTTGCGGGTGGTGAGGCCGTCCGCGAAGTACTCGGTGTAGCCGCGCCAGTAGGCGGTGATGTTGCCGGCGTTGCCGACGGGCAGCACGTGCACGTCGGGGGCGTCGCCGAGCGCGTCGGCGATCTCGAACGCCGCAGTCTTCTGCCCCTCGATGCGCACCGGGTTGACGGAGTTCACCAACCCGATGGTGGGGAACTCGGCGGTGGTCTTGCGGGCGAGCTCGAGACAGTCGTCGAAGTTGCCCTGGACCTGGATGATCTTCGCGCCGTACATGACCGCCTGGGCCAGCTTGCCCATCGCGATCTTGCCGTCCGGCACGAGCACCGCGCAGCCCATGCCGGCCTTGACGGCGTATGCGGCCGCGGAGGCGGAGGTGTTGCCGGTGGAGGCGCACAGCACGGCCTGCTGGCCGCGGGCGAGGGCGTCGGTGACGGCCAAGGTCATGCCGCGGTCCTTGAACGAGCCGGTCGGGTTCAGGCCCTCGACCTTCAGGTGCACCTCGCAGCCGGTCAGCTCCGACAGGTGCGCCGCGGGCAGCAGCGGGGTGCCGCCCTCGCGGAGGGTGACGGTCGTCCAGTTGTCGCCGATCGGGAGCCGGTCACGGTACGCCTCGATCAGACCCGGCCACGGGGTGTGCACGGGGGTGGCGGTGTTCTTCCGGGGCGCGCTCATTCGGCGGATCCCTCCAGTCTCAGGACGCTGGTCACAGCAATCACGGATTCGAGTTGGTCGAGCGCTGCGACGGTGTCCGACAGCGCCTTGTCGGTGGCGCAATGCGTCAGCACCACCAGGCGGGCTCCCTCGCCGGCGCCCTCCTGGCGCACGGCGGCGATGCTCACGTCCCGCTTGGCGAACTCGGCGGCCACCGCCGAGAGCACGCCGGCCCGGTCCGCGACCTGCAGGTTGACGTAGTAGCGGGTGACGATGTCGCTCATCGGGGCGATCTCGAGGTCGGCGTACCGTGATTCGCGCGGACCCCGGCCCCCGTGCACCCGGTTGCGGGCGGCCATCACGAGGTCGCCCATCACCGCGGAGGCGGTGGGCGAACCGCCGGCACCCTGGCCGTAGAACATGAGACGGCCCGATGCCTCGGCCTCGACGACGACCGCGTTGAACGCACCGTTGACGGCGGCGAGGGGATGCTCGCGCGGCACCAGGGCCGGGTAGACCCGCGCCGAGACCCGGTCCTTGCCGTCGGTGGTGATCCGCTCGCAGATGGCCAGCAGCTTGACGGTGCAGTTCAGCGCCCGCGCGGTGGTCAGGTCGGCGGCGGTGATCTTCGAGATGCCCTCGCGGTAGACGTCGCCGGCGGTGACGCGGGTGTGGAAGGCGATCGAGGCCAGGATCGCGGCCTTGGACGCGGCGTCGAAGCCCTCGACGTCGGCCGTCGGGTCGGCCTCGGCGTATCCGAGCCGGACCGCCTCGGCGAGGGTCTCGGCGTAGTCGGCGCCGGTCTCGTCCATGGCCGAGAGGATGTAGTTGGTGGTGCCGTTGACGATGCCGAGGACCCGGTTCACCTTGTCACCGGCGAGGGACTGGGTGAGGGGCCGGATGACCGGGATGGCGCCGGCGACGGCCGCCTCGAAGTACAGGTCCACGCGCTTGGCCTCGGCGGCCTCGGCGAGCTCGCCCGTGTACTCCGCGAGCAGCGCCTTGTTGGCGGTGACCACGGACTTGCCCGAGTCGAGGGCCGTGCGGACGAGCTTGCGCGGCAGTTCGATGCCGCCGATGACCTCCACCACGATGTCGACGTCGTCGCGGGCGATCAGGCCCTCGGCGTCCGTGGTGAGCAGGTCCTGCGGGATGCCGCGGTCGTCGCGGACGGTGCGCACGGCCACGCCCCGCAGCTCGAGCGGCGCGCCGATGCGCGCCTCGAGATCGGTGGCATCGTCGCGGATGATGCGCACGACCTCGGCTCCGACGGTGCCGTGCCCGAGCACAGCCACACCGATCGGGCGCTGCCCCGGTTCGTTGGTCACCGCTTCGGTCGTCACTCCGTAACCTCCAAGCTGAGCAGATCTTCCACGGTTTCCCGACGCAGGACGACGCGGGCGGCGCCGTCCTTGACCGCCACGACGGCGGGCCGGGGCAGCAGGTTGTACCTGCTGGACATCGAGTAGCAGTATGCACCGGTCGCGGCGACGGCCAACAGGTCGCCGGCTTCGAGGTCGGCGGGCATCCAGGCGTCGCGGATGACGATGTCGCCGCTCTCGCAGTGCTTGCCGACGACGCGGGACACGACGGGCTCCGCGTCGCTGGACCGTGACACCAGGCGGGCCTCGTACTCGGCCTGGTATAGGGAGGTGCGGATGTTGTCGCTCATGCCGCCGTCGACGCTGATGTAGCGGCGTGCCTGGTGAGCCCCCACCGCGACGTCCTTGATGGTGCCCACCTCGTAGAGGGTCACGGTGCCGGGGCCGGCGATCGCGCGTCCGGGCTCGACCGCGAGCGTCGGCTCGGGCAGGCCGGCGAGTGCGGACTCGGTCTGCACGATGTGCCGCAGCTTGGCGGCGAGTTCCTCCACGGGCGGCGGGTCGTCGCTGGGCACGTAGGAGATGCCGAGGCCGCCGCCGAGGTCGACGATGTTCATCTGCGCGGACTTGTCGACGCCGAATTCGTGGACGGCATCGCGCAACAGGCCGATGACCCGGTGCGCGGCGAGCTCGAACCCGTCGACGTCGAAGATCTGCGAGCCGATGTGGCTGTGCAGACCGACCAGACGCAGGTGATCGCTCGCGAACACCTTGCGGACCGCGGCCATGGCCACCCCGCCGGCCAGGGACAGCCCGAACTTCTGGTCCTCGTGCGCGGTGGAGATGAACTCGTGGGTGTGCGCCTCGACACCGACCGTGACGCGGATCAGCACGTCCTGCACGACGTCGAGTTCGCCGGCGACCGCGTCGAGCAGGTCGATCTCCGACATGGAGTCCAGGACGATGTGCCCGACGCCTGCGGCGACAGCGGTCCGCAGCTCGGCCACGGACTTGTTGTTGCCGTGCATGGCGATCTTCCCGGCCGGGAAGCCGGCGCGCAGCGCGACGGCGAGCTCACCGCCGGTCGAGACGTCGAGGGACAGGCCCTCCTGCTCGACCCAGCGCGCGATCTCGGTGCACAGGAACGCCTTCGACGCGTAGTGCACCTTCGCGTCCGGCCCGAACGCGGCCGCGATGTCCCGGCACCGGGAGCGGAAGTCGTCCTCGTCGACGACGAAGAGCGGGGTGCCGTATCTCTCCGCGAGTTCGGTGACGGGCACACCGGCGATCGTCACGACGCCGTCGTCGCCGCGCCGCGCGTTGCGGGGCCACACGTCCGGGTGCAGCAGGTTCAGCTCGCCGGCGTGCGCGGGCCGCTCGGTCAGGCCCGGTGCGTGCGGGATCTCGGCGTGCCGGGGACCGGCGGGATGCGCGTTCACATCCGCTCCGGGGCGCTCACGCCGAGCAGTCCGAGCCCGTTCGCCAGCACCTGACGGGTCGCCGCGCACAGCGCGAGCCGCGCCGCGTGCAGCGGGCCGGGCTCCTCGTCGCCCTGCGGCAGGATGCGGCAGGAGTCGTAGAAGCGGTGGTAGGTGCCGGCGAGTTCCTCGAGGTACCGCGCGACGCGGTGCGGTTCCCGCAGCTCGGCGGCCTTGGCGAGGACGCGGGGGTACTCGCCGATCGTGCGGATCAGGTCGCCCTCGCGCTCGTGGGTGAGCAGCGCCAGGTCGGCGTTCTCGGCGCCGAGACCGAGCTCGGCGGTGTTCTCGGCGCCGAGACCGAGCTCGGCGGTGTTCTCGGCGCCGAGACCGAGCTCGGCGGCGCCCCGGGCGATGGACGAGAGCCGGGCGTGCGCGTACTGGACGTAGTAGACCGGGTTCTCGTTGGTGGTGCTGGCCCACAGCTCGAGGTCGATGTCGATGCTCTGGTCCACCGACGAGCGCACCAGCGCGTAGCGGGCGGCGTCGACGCCGATCGCCTCGACGAGGTCGTCGAGGGTGATGACCGTGCCGGCGCGCTTGCTCATCTTCACGGCGACGCCGCCGCGCACGAGGTTGACCATCTGCCCGATCATCACCTCGACGGTGTCCGGATCGTCGCCGAACGCGGCGGCCGCGGCCTTGAGCCGGCCGATGTAGCCGTGGTGGTCCGCGCCGAGCATGTAGATGCACAGGTCGAAGCCGCGCGACCGCTTGTCCTGGAAGTAGGCGATGTCGCCGGCGATGTAGGCGGCGTTGCCGTCGCTCTTGATGACGACGCGGTCCTTGTCGTCGCCGAAGTCGGTGCTCTTGAGCCACCACGCGCCGTCCTGGTGATACAGGCTCCCGGAGGTCTTGAGCGTCTCGACGGCCTTCTCCACGGCGCCGGACTCGAACAGGGAGTTCTCGTGGAAGTACACATCGAAGTCGACACCGAACTCGTGCAGGGTGCGCTTGATGTGCGCGAACATCAGTTCGACGCCGATCGAGCGGAACACCTCGTGCCGCTCCTCCTCGGGCAGCGCGAGCGCGTCCGGGCGCTGCTGCAGCACGGCCTGCGCGATGTCGGCGATGTACGCGCCGGCGTAGCCGTCCTCCGGCGCGGGCTGCCCCTGCGCCGCGGCGATCAACGAGCGGGTGAACCGGTCGATCTGGGCGCCGTGGTCGTTGAAGTAGTACTCGCGGGTGACGTCGCCGGCCTGCGTGGCGAGGATCCGGCCGAGCGCATCGCCGACCGCGGCCCAGCGGGTGCCGCCGAGGTGGATCGGCCCCGTGGGGTTCGCGGACACGAACTCGAGGTTGATGCGGGTTCCGGCCAGCGCGTCCGAGTTGCCGTACGCGGCGCCCTCGGTGAGCACGTCGGCGACGATCGCGCCCTGGGCGTCGGCGGCGAGGCGGATGTTCAGGAAGCCCGGGCCGGCCACCTCGGCGGACTCGATGCCGTCGGCGGCGGTGAGGGCCTCGGCGAGCCAGCCCGCGAGTTCCCGCGGGTTGACGCCGGCCTTCTTCGCGACCTGCATCGCGACATTGGTCGCATAGTCGCCGTGCTCCGGGTTGCGCGGCCGCTCGACCGTCAGGGTCTCGGGCAGGACGGACACGTCGAGGTCGCGCTCGGCGAGCACCCTCGCAGCGGTTCCGTGGAGCAATTCGGCAAGGTCGGCAGGAGTCACGGGTCTCTATCCTATTGGCTCCGTCCCACCCGCCGTGACGCCGGTCCGGCCTGTTGTCGCGGTCACGGCCCGCCCGCCGCGGGGACGCCTGCCTGTCGCCCGCCCGTAGAGTTGACAGAGCACGCGCGGACCGAGCGTCGTGCGCCCTCTGTTGTCCATCCGTCGAAAGAGCACCCAACGATGCCCAGCGGTTCGGTAAGTGGCGGTCCCGGCAAGAAGTCCGGTGCCAAGTCTGCGAAGGCGATCAAGGCCGCCCAGAAGAAGAGCGGCGGTCGCGGCCTGCCCAAGCAGCGGCAGATTCCGTGGCTTCTGATCGGTGGCGTGGTCGCGGTGGTCGCACTGGTCGCGGTCATCGCCGCCAGCATCATCCCGAAGTACCAGGACTCCCAGGCGCTCGCGGAGTGGACGCCGTCCGAGTCGAATCAGGACCCGTCGACTGCGATCGAGGGGGTCGTGACGGTCGACTACCCCGCCGGTCAGCACATCGGGTCCACGCAGCGCGTCGCGTACGACCAGAGCCCGCCGTTCGGCGGGCCGCACGACGCGATCTGGGCCACATGCACCGGCACCGTGTACCCGGAGGCGATCCGCACCGAGAACGCCGTGCATTCGCTCGAGCACGGCGCGGTGTGGATCACGTACAACCCCGACCTGGTCGACCAGGCGGGCGTCGACGCGCTCGCGGCGAAGGTGGACGGCAAGTCCTACCTGATGATGTCGCCGTACCCGGGGCTCGACTCCCCGATCGCCCTGCAGTCGTGGGGGCATCAGCTGAAGGTGGACGCCGCCGACGACGAGCGGATCGACCACTTCATCGCGTCGCTGCGGCTGAACCGCTACGCCTACCCGGAGGTCGGCGCGAGCTGCTCCACGCTGCCCGGCTCGTACGACCCGAGCAATCCGCCCCCGTTCGATCCCTCCGCCCCCGGTCCGGACGCGGTGCCGATGGACGGCGGCACGGTGGACGGCACCGAGCAGGTGCCGGCCGACATGCAGGCCCCGGCGGGGAGCTGACGTGACGCACGATTCCGCTCCCACCACCCAGGGGACTCCCACCCCCCAGGAGACGGGCCGACGCAGGACGCTGCTGATCCTCGGTCTCGTCGCCGCCGTCGCGATCGGTTTCCTGCTCGGGTTCCTCGCCCGCATCCCGCTCGAGGACTCGCCGCCGGCGACGCCGGCCGCCGACTCCGTCGACGTGGGGTTCGCCCAGGACATGACCGTCCACCACAGCCAGGCGATCGAGATGGCCACCGTCGCGTTGACGGTGTCGGGCGACCAGCGGGTGCGCAACCTCGCGTACGACATCCTCACCACCCAGCAGAACCAGGTCGGGCAGATGCAGGGCTGGCTGTCGCTGTGGGGGCAGCCGCTGCTGCCCACGGGTGACTACATGACATGGATGACCGAGGAGTCCGGCCACGACCACGGGAGCACGAGCCACTCCGACGGCGGCGGCGCCGGCCGGATGCCCGGCATGGCGACGTCCGAGGACCTGGCGAACCTGCGCCGCGCCACCGGCCCGGAACTCGACGTGCTGTTCCTGCAGCTGATGCTGCGCCACCACGAGGGCGGGCTGCCGATGATGGAGTACGGCGCGCAGTATGCGGGCCAGCCGGCGGTGCGCACCCTGGCGCAGACGATGGTCGACACCCAGACCAGCGAGTCGGAGCTCATGACGTCGATGCTGGCGGAGCGGGGCGCGCAGCCGCTGCCGATGAACTGACCGACCGGACCCACGCGACGGGGGACGGCCCACCGGGCCGTCCCCCGTCGGTGTCTACCGTCCGGGTCCCCCGTCGGTGTCTACCGTCCGGGTCCCCCGTCGGTGTCTACCGTCCGGCCCGGCCCCACTCCCAGTCGCGGATGTCGGGCATGTCCTCCCCGTGGGTGCGGATGAACTGGTGGTGCTCGACCAGCCGGTTCTTCAGGTGCTCGCGCGCGTACGCGGAGATCGGATGCAGACGGGGCACCCGGTCGATGACGTCCATGGCGAGGTCGAACCGGTCGATCTGGTTGAGCACGCACATGTCGAACGGCGTGGTGGTGGTGCCCTCCTCCTTGTACCCGCGCACATGGATGTTGTCGTGGTTGGTGCGCCGGTACGTCAGGCGGTGGATCAGCCACGGGTAGCCGTGGTAGGCGAAGATCACCGGCTTGTCCGTGGTGAACAGCGAGTCGAATTCGCGGTCCGACAGTCCGTGCGGATGCTCGGTGTGGTCCTGCAGCCGCATCAGATCCACGACGTTCACGACGCGGATCTTCAGGTCGGGGAACCATTCGAGCAGGATCTCCACGGCGGCGAGGGTTTCCATGGTGGGCACGTCGCCGGCGCAGCCGAGCACCACGTCGGGTTCGACCCCCTTGTCGGTACCCGCCCAGTCCCAGATCCCGATTCCCTTGGTGCAGTGCACGATTGCCGCATCCATGTCGAGGTACTGCAGTTGCGGTTGCTTGCCGGCGACGATCACGTTGACGTACTGCCGGGTGCGCAGGCAGTGGTCGGCCACCGACAGCAGGGTGTTCGCGTCCGGCGGCAGGTACACGCGGATGACGTCGGCCTTCTTGTTGACCACGTGGTCGATGAAGCCCGGGTCCTGGTGCGAGAAGCCGTTGTGGTCCTGCCGCCACACGTGCGAGGTGAGCAGGTAGTTCAGCGACGGGATCGGCCGGCGCCAGTCGATGCCGTTGGTGGTGCGCAGCCACTTGGCGTGCTGGTTGAACATCGAGTCGACGATGTGGACGAAGGCCTCGTAGCAGGAGAAGAAGCCGTGCCGGCCGGTGAGCAGATAGCCCTCGAGCCAGCCCTGGCAGGTGTGCTCGGACAGGATCTCCATCACCCGCCCGTCGGGGGCGAGCCGGTCGTCGCTGGGCAGGATGCGGGCGTTCCAGGTGCGTGCGGTGGCCTCGAGGACGGCACCGAGCCGGTTGGAGTTGTTCTCGTCCGGGGAGAACACGCGGAAGGTGGTCGCGTTCTCGCGCATGACGTCGCGCAGGAAGGTGCCCAGCACGCGGGTCGATTCGACGCTGCCGGTGCCGGGTGTCTCGACGGGAACGCCGTAGTCGCGGAAGTCCGGCAACGCCAGGTCCCGCACGAGCGGTCCGCCGTTGGCTCGGGGGTTGGCGCTCATCCGCCGCTCCCCCGCCGGGTGCAGGTCGCGGACTGTGGGCACGGGGGCGCCGCTGTCGTCGAACAGTTCCTCGGGACGGTAGCTGCGCAGCCACTCCTCGAGGATCTTGCGGTGGCCGTCGCTGTTGCGGGCATCGGCGAAGGGCACCTGATGCGAGCGCCAGTAGCCCTCGACCGGGAGGCCGTCGACCTCCTTCGGCCCGGTCCACCCCTTCGGGGAGCGCAGCACGATCATCGGCCAGCGCGGCCGGTCGGTGACCCCGTCGCGGCGGGCGCGGCGCCGGATCTCGGTGATCGCGTCGAGACAGCGGTCCAGGGCCGCGGCGAACGCCTGATGCATGCGCTCGGGGTCGGCGCCCTCGACGAACACCGGATCGTGGCCGTAGCCGCGGAGCAGTTGCTCGAGCTCGTCGTGCTCGATGCGGGCGAGGACGGTCGGATTGGCGATCTTGTACCCGTTCAGGTGCAGGACGGGCAGCACGGCGCCGTCGCGGCGCGGGTCGACGAACTTCGTGGAGTGCCAGCTGGCGGCGAGCGGCCCGGTCTCGGCCTCGCCGTCGCCCACCACGGCGGCGACGATCAGGTCCGGGTTGTCGAAGGCGGCGCCGTAGGCGTGCGACAGGGCGTACCCGAGCTCGCCGCCCTCGTGGATGGACCCGGGTGTCTCGGGGGCGACGTGGCTGGGGATGCCGCCGGGGAACGAGAATTGGGTGAACAGCCGGGCCATGCCGTCCGCATCCTGGGACACGTCGGGGTAGATCTCGCTGTAGGTGCCCTCGAGCCAGGCCGCGGCGACCGGCCCGGGCCCGCCGTGGCCGGGGCCCATCACGTACATCATGTCCAGCTCGCGGGCGACGATGGCGCGGTTGAGGTGGGCGTAGACGAAGTTCAGCCCCGGCGTGGTCCCCCAGTGCCCGAGCAGCCGGGGCTTGATGTGCTCGGGACGCAGCGGCTCGCGCAGCAGCGGGTTGCCCATCAGGTAGATCTGGCCCACCGACAGGTAGTTCGCGGCTCGCCACCAGGTGTCGAGCGCGGCGAGCTCCTCGGGGCTCAGCGGTCCGGTCCGGGTTGCCGTGTCGGGTCCTGCGTCCACGTACGGTCCTCTCCTGCGGGTGCGGTGTCGTCCGGTCTCGGGTTCGAGCCTGCCCCGGGCGGGTGGCCCGCGCCGGCCGTTCCGGGGAACATTCGCCGAAGAACTCCCCTCCGAACGGGGCAGCCCGGCCCGTCGGATACCCGATGAGGGCCGGAGAAACCCCTTCCGACCAGGCGATGTGGCGTATCGCCGACAATGCGCTACGCTAACTCCCGCCCCACCGAGCAACCGGTGGAGTCCGGAACGCCCTCGTAGCTCAGGGGATAGAGCGCTTGCCTCCGGAGCAAGAAGTCGCAGGTTCGAATCCTGCCGAGGGCACCACGCCGGAACGGCCCCGCGTCGCAGTGCGACGCGGGGCCGTTCCCGTCCCGGGCGGCTATTGCGCCGGACCCTGCTGCGCCGCCGCGGTGATCGGCGCCATGTCGAAGTAGTCGCGCCAGCCGGCGATCTTTCCGTCGACGACCTCGAAGGCCCCCATCACGGGCAGTTCGACGGTCCGTCCCCCGATCGTGAAGACGTCGACACGCTCGTTGAGCACCACGGGACCGTGGACGGCCTGGTGCCGGATGCGGAAGTCGATGCCCCCGAACGAGGCGACGAACCCGGCGATGAACTCCTCGATCGCCGCGCGCCCGTGCACCGGTTCCATCGGGATGTTGTGGTAGACGGCGTCGTCGGTGAAGTAGGACGCGAGCTCGGCGGGGTCGGGATCGGCCCAGCGGCGGCAGAATTCGGTGACGAGCTCGTCGGGGGTCATGCGGTTCCTTCCGTCAGGCCCGGGCGAAGCGCGCCGGGTCGGTGCCCGGGACCCGGCGCGCCCGGCCTCGTTCGATGAGGTGCCGCACGTGCGCCGAGGCCTCGGACAGGGCCATCTGCTTGCCCGCGGGCGGGGTCTGGTCCCAGGGGCGGTACCACGTCATGCGCTCGGCAGCCTGCCACAGTGTCAGCTCCGCGTCGCCGAACGCCGCGTACAGGTCGTCGAGGCGTCGCTCGTGGTGCTCGACGAGCGCGTCGGTGCGGGCCGCGAGGTCGTCGATCGGCTGCCGGTGCGCGGGCAGGGTGCGCCGGGCCGGGAGCGTGCCGACGGCGCGCAGGGAGTCGATGAACTCGCCGAGGGCGTCGCGTTCGGGGAGGGGGAAGTCGAAGTCGCCCACGTGCGGGGTCGTGGTGGCGAGGACGTGGTCGCCGCTGAAGAGGATGTCGTGCTCCTCGATGTAGAAGCAGGCGTGGCCGGGTGTGTGCCCGGGGGTGAACACCGTGCGCAGGGTGCGGCCGGCGAGCGTGATCCGTTCGTCGGTGGCGAGCTTGCGGTCGGGATGGACGTCGGGCTTGCCGGTCGCGCGTTCCCCGTTCGCCCGGTCGAGGTAGGTGGCGATCTGGTCGTCCGGGGCGCCGGCGCGGCGCCACTGCTCGGCCTCCCACTCGGCGTTGCCGTCGCCGGAGATCATGAGCTCGAGCTGGCCGAAGTCGTCCTCGTGCATGCCGACCCAGCAGCCCGACGCCTCCCGGATCCGGCCGGTCAGACCGACGTGGTCGGGATGGAAGTGGGTGACGACGACCCCCTCGACGTCCGCGACGGAGGCGCCGACGGCGGCGAGGCCGTCCTGCAGCGCGGCCCAGGACGTGTCGTCGTTCCAGCCCACGTCGACGAGGACCAGCCCGCGCGGCGACTCCATCGCATACACCTGGGTGTCGCCGACCGGCAGGTCGCTCACCGGTACGGGGATGCGGTAGATGCCGTCGCCGATGTCGCGGGCGTGGTCCATGGGGTCCTCCGAGCTACTCGATCGTTAGCCATTCAATGAACACAAACAGTAAACTATTTGGGTTCGTGCGGCTCGATGATCGCCATGATCGAGCGGATCTCCCCCGCCGGGATGGCGAAGTGCTCGGTGACCGCCACCGTAAGGGTGCCGTCGCCGGCGTCGAGGTCGAGCAGGAACCGCGCGACGACGTTGTCGTCCCACTCGCGAAACGTCAGCTCCCGCACACGACGGATCGGACGGTACTCGGGGCCCTGCTCGAGCCGGTCGCGGATCTCGACGCCGCTGTCGCCGGTGCGCACGCCGTTCTCGACCCGCCACGCGTCGGCCGCGAGCCGCACGTGCGAGGCGTCGTGTCCGACGAGGGAGCGGATGTAGGAGCGGGCCATGGCGACGCGGGCGCTGTCGGTGGGCGCGCCGGCATGCTCGGCGATCGCGGCCATCAGGGTCGGCGCCCAGTCCGGCCGGCAGATCACCAGGTCCGGCATGTAGGGGTGGGGGCGGTTGTACTCGAGCTCGCTCCCGTCGATGCGGGCGCAGTACAGCCCCGCCGCCTGCGCCACCCCCACCGGCGCCGCGGAGTCCCACTCCCACTGCCCGCCGGCGTGCACGTAGGCGTCGACGTCGCCACGCAGCACCGCCATGGCCTTGGCCCCGGCCGAGCCCATCCGCACCACGTGGGCGCCGACGGCTCGGGCGACGTCGGCGACGAAGGCCGGCGGCCGGCTGCCGCTGACGACGATCCGGGGCCGTCGGCCGGTCAGCGGCCGCAGTTCGGCGGGACGGACGTCGGCGGTGCCGTAGACGGCACCGACGGCCGGCTGAGCGACGGCGGCGGCGGTGATGCCCCTGCCGGCCTCCCACAACGCGACGTGCACGGCCCAGTCCTCGTGGTCCGGCATGCCGTACTCCTTGGACCCGTCCAACGGGTCGACGATCCACACCCGCTTCGCGTGCACCCGCACCGGATCGTCGGCGGATTCCTCCGAGAGCACCGCGTCGCCGGGTCGCTCGGCGGCGAGCCGTTCGAGGATGTACGTGTCGGCGGCGCGGTCGCCGCGACGGCCGAGTTCGCGACCGGTGAGTGTGTCGGCCTCGGCCGCGCGGACGGTCAGCAACAGTTCGCCTGCAGCGGTGGCGATCTCGGCGGCGAGGGCGGCGTCATCGGTCATGGGGCCAACAATTCCATGACCAGCCCGGCCTGCGCGACCGGATCGCCGTCCTGCGGCCGCAGCACCAGGTCCGGCCGGGTGGGCGCCTCGTAGGGGTCGTCGATACCGGTGAACCCGGTGATCTCCCCGGCCCGGGCCCGGGCGTACATGCCCTTCGGATCGCGGGCCTCGCAGTCGGCGAGCGGGGTGTCGACGAACACCTCGAGGAACGGCAGCCCGGCCTCCCGGTGCTGCTCGCGGATCCGGTCCCGGTCGGACCGGTACGGGCTGATGAGCGCGCAGATCGTCACCAGGCCCGCGTCGGCCATCAGCTGCGCCACCGCGCCGACGCGCCGGACGTTCTCCGCGCGGTCCTGCGGCCCGAAGCCGAGGTCGGCGTTGAGGCCGTGGCGCAGGTTGTCGCCGTCGAGCCGGTAGGCCGGGACACCGGCCGCGAGCAGGCGTCGCTCGAGCGCCGCGGCGACGGTGGACTTGCCCGACGCCGACAGGCCGGTCAGCCACACCGTCGCCCCGCGCGAGAGGCGTTCGGCGCGGGTCGCCTCCGCCGCGTGCCACACGACGGGGGCGGCGGCGAGGGTGGGTCCGGTGATCATCCCGGCGGCGACGGTGCTGCCGGTCGCGTCGTCGACCAGCACGAAGCTGCCGGTGGTCCGGTTGCGCCGGTAGGGGTCGAACAGCACGGGACGGCGGGTCCGCAGCTGCACCCGTCCGATCTCGTTGAGGGTCAGCGATCGTGCCGTCCCGTCGCGGTGGAGGGTGGTGACGTCGAGCCGGTAGTCGAGCCGCACCACGTGCGCGGCGGTGGCGTTGGTGGTGTGCAGCAGGGTGTAGGTGGCGTCGGGTGCGAGACCCGGGCCCTCGGCGAGCCAGCACACCATCGCGTCGAGCTCGTGCCCGACGAGCGGGCGGTTCCCCGGGCGGCACAGCATGTCACCGCGGCCCACGTCGAGGTCGTCCTCGAGCTCGAGGCACACGGCGCTGCCCGCGAAGGCGCTCGGCACCGGGTCGCCGCCCGGTCCGTGGACGGCGCGCACACGCGTGCCGTAGCCCGAGGGCAGCACCACCACCTCGTCGCCGGGGGCGAACGCCCCGCTCGCGACGGTGCCGGCGTAGCCGCGGAAGTCGCGGTGCTTCCCGTGACCGGGGCGGAGTACGTACTGGACGGGGAAACGCGCATCGATGAGGTTGCGATCGGAGTCGACGTGCACCTGCTCCAGACGGTGCAGCAGCGAGGCGCCCTCGTACCAGGTCATGGTGGTGGTGCGCGTGACGACGTTGTCGCCGAGCAGCGCCGACACCGGCACGAACGTCAGGTCGTGGATGTCGAGTTTGGCTGCGAACGAGGAGAATTCGGCGCAGATCTCGTCGAAGCGCTGTTGCGACCAGTCGACCAGGTCCATCTTGTTGACGCACAGCACGAGGTGGGGGACGCCGAGCAGGCTGGCGAGAAAGGCGTGCCGGCGGGTCTGCTCGACGATGCCCTTGCGGGCGTCGACGAGAATGAGGGCGAGGTCGGCGGTCGAGGCGCCGGTGACCATGTTCCGGGTGTACTGCTCGTGGCCGGGGGTGTCGGCGACGACGAAGGCGCGGTGCGGGGTGCAGAAGTAGCGGTGGGCGACATCGATGGTGATGCCCTGTTCCCGCTCCGCCCGCAGCCCGTCGGTGAGCAGCGCCAGGTCGGGGGTGTCCATGCCGCGCTCGCGGCTGGTGCGGGTGACGGCGTCGAGCTGGTCCTCGGGCACGGCCTTGGAATCGTGGAGCAGCCGGCCGATCAGCGTGGACTTGCCGTCGTCGACGCTGCCGGCGGTGGCGATGCGCAGCAACCGGGTCATCAGAAGTAGCCCTCCTTCTTGCGGTCTTCCATGCCAGCCTCGGAGATGCGGTCGTCGGCGCGGGTGGCGCCGCGCTCGGTGACGCGGCTGACGGCGACCTCGGCGACCACCTCGTCGGGGGTGACGGCGGCGGATTCGACGCACCCCGTGCAGGTGGCGTCGCCCACCGTGCGGAACCGCACCAGCGCCTCGCGCGGCTCGTCGTCCGGCAGCAGGGTGAGAAACTCGTTGAGCGCCAGCAGCATTCCGTCGCGCTCGATGACGGGGCGGCGATGGGCGTAGTAGAGCGACGGCAGCTCGATGCGTTCGTCGCGGACGTAGTTCCAGACGTCGAGTTCGGTCCAGTTCGACAGCGGGAACACGCGGATGTGCTCGCCGCGGCGGTGCCGGCCGTTGTACAGCTGCCACAGTTCGGGGCGCTGCGCCTTGGGATCCCACTGACCGAACTCGTCGCGGAACGAGAACACGCGTTCCTTGGCGCGGGCCTTCTCCTCGTCGCGGCGGGCGCCGCCGAACACCGCGTCGAATCCGCCTTCGCGGATGGCGCGCAACAGCGTTCGGGTCTGCAGCCGGTTGCGGCTCGCGCGCGGACCGACGTCCTCGACGGCCCGGCCGGCGTCGATGTCGTCCTGCACCGAGGAGACGAGCAGGCGCACCCTCCGGCGGGCCGCCTCGGCGTCGCGGTAGGCGAGGACCTCGGGGAAGTTGTGGCCGGTGTCGATGTGCAGCACCGGAAACGGGATCGGCGCCGGCCAGAACGCCTTGGCCGCCACGTGCAGCATCACCGCGGAGTCCTTGCCGCCGGAGAAGAGCAGCACGGGACGTTCGAAGGTGGCCGCCACCTCCCGGAAGATGTGCACGGACTCGGCCTCGAGGGCGCGCAGCAGGGACAGTTCGTACGACGGCGTGAGGGTCATCGGGGCTCCAGCTCACGAGTGCCGGTCCAAATATGTACCGGCTCGGTCGAAAGGTTTCGCCCCGAACAATAGAACGAGTTTCAGTTCCGGGTCAACGCCTCGCGGGGTGCGAGCGAATGTATCGCCCACTCGATCAGACCGACGGCATGATCCATTCGCTCGGCCCCGGCGCCGCCACACCCGGCCGTCACCGCGCCGGGCGACGCCCACCGAGCTCGCGCGTGACGGCCTCGGCGGTGGCCACGAGCGCCGCCCCGCGCCGGGCGATCTCCCGGTTGGCCAGGGTCGCGCCCACGTGGAGAGTGAGCACCACCGACTGCCGCCCGTCCGCGTCGTAAGCGGGGGCGGCGAGCAGGTTCACCGGATGCTCGGCGTCGACCGGTTCCGCCCCGGTCAGCAGCACCCGCTCCCCCAGGCTGGACACCATCTCCCCCAGCAGTTCGCGCAGCTCGGACGGCAGGTCGTGCGCCGCGACGCCCGCCATGAGCGCGTGCAACCGCCGCCCGCCCGCGGTGAGCGACTCGACCAGATATCCCGCGGTGCGGCACTCGTCGACCACGTCCCGCAGGCGGTCCCGGTCCAGCCGCACCGGAAGCGTCGGCTCGCGCGCAAGCCACTGCTCGAGCCGCTCGTCGGAGTCCCACAGCACGTACATCAGGCCCACCGGCGGCGCGAACGGATAGACCTCTCCCACCCGCGCCCCGACCCCGTCCGGATCGGCCCCGGCGACGTCGAGGACCGCGATACGGTCGCCCACCACCGCCGACGCGGCGCAGGTGGCGCCGAACTCGGCGCCGAGCGCGGCCAGGTGCCGGTGGGTGACGGGACCGACGGCGAAGCCGCGCTGCGCGGCACGGCCCGCGACGATCAGCGCGGGACCGAGGCCGTACGTCCTGTCGGCGGGATGGCGCATCAGGTAGCCGGCCTCGGTCAGGGCGGTCAGGATCCCCAGGCACGTGGGCTTGCTCATGCCCAGCCGGCGCGCCAGCTCGGAGAGCCCGAACCGGGTCTCCGGGTGCGCGACCAGGTGGTCCAGGACCTGCACGACCCGCTCGGTCGGCGGCGAACGCCGAGCGGACGACGTCGCGGCGGCCTCGGTCATTGACGCCTCCTTGGAACACGTTCTATCGTCGCTGCACCGAGAGCCTACCGCACCGGTACATATTTGAACCGCAAGGAGATCGTGTGCTCACCGATCCGCTCACATCCGCCATCGCCGAGGCCGAGAAGCTCGTCGCGACGGCGCCGCACATCCGCACCGAGCAGGACCTGATCGAGGGGTACCGCTACCTCGCCGGCGGAATCACCGCCTGCGTCCACTCGGCATGGGCGGCCGAGGGCGCCCACCCCACGTTCGTCACCGGCACCGGGCCCTACACGAAGATGGGACTCGACAACCCCGACACCCTCTACTTCGGGGCGCGCATCCGCGACGACGCCGAGTACGTCGTCACCGGCCGCCGCGGCACCACCTGCGACCTGAGCTTCCAGGTGCTCGCCGGCAACTACACCGACGCCGAGGTGCCCGGCAACGTCACCGCGTTCGACGACCGCGAGCTGCGCATCGCCGACGACGGCACCTTCGAGGCCCGGTTCGGTCCCGGACCTGCCGACCCCGGGAACAACTACTTCACCCTCGCCCCCGGCTCGTCCCAGCTCGTCGTCCGGGAGGTCTACAGCGACTGGTCCCAGCGGCGCGGCACCCTGCGCATCGACCGGGTCGACGCGCTCGGCACGCCGCCGCCCGAGCCGACGCAGGACGACGCCGCCGCTCGCTACCGGCGGGCCGGGCGCGCCCTCGTGTCCCGAGTGCGGACGTGGCTGCAGTTCCCGCAGTGGTTCTACCTCGACCTTCCGGTCAACACGGTCACCGAGCCGCGGCCGACGCCCGGTGGCCTGGCCACCCAGTACTCGTCCGTCGGGCACTTCGACCTGCGCGACGACGAGGCGATGATCCTCACCGTCCCCGCCTCCGACGCGCCGTACCAGGGCTTCCAGCTGGGCAGCCTCTGGTACATCTCGCTCGACTACATCCACCACCAGACGTCGCTGAACAACACACAGGCCCAGGTCGATCCGGACGGGATGATCCGCATGGTCGTCTCCGCCCGCAATCCCGGCGTCGCCAACTGGGTCGAGACCCTGGGCCGCAGCCGCGGGTTCCTGCAGTTCCGCTGGCAGCGCCTCTCCCGCGGCCTCACGACCGCGGACGGCCCGACGGCCCGGGTGGTCCCGTTCGACGACCTGGCCGCGGCACTGCCGTTCCTCGACCACAACCGGGTCACGCCCCAGCAGTGGTCCGCGCGGATCGCCGCCCGCCAGACCGCGATCGCCGACCGGATGCTCGGGTGAGCGCCGTGACCACCCCGAGCCCCCTGCTCGCCGGACAGACCGTCGTGGTCAGCGGCGTCGGGCCCGGGCTCGGCCGCACCCTTGCGGTGCGGTGCGCCGAGCACGGCGCCGACGTCGTGCTCGCCGCCCGCACCGCCGCCCGCCTCGAGGACGTCGCGGCCGAGATCACCGCCCTGGGCCGGCGCGCCCTGTCCGTCCCGACCGACATCACCGACACCGGCTCCGCGTCCCGGCTGGTCGAGACGGCCCTCCGCGAGTTCGGCCGGGTCGACACCCTGGTCAACAACGCCTTCTCGGTTCCATCAATGAAACCGTTGGCACGCACCGACTTCCAGCACATCCGCGACAGCGTGGAACTCACCGTCCTCGGCGCGCTGCGCCTGACCCAACTGTTCACCGAGGCCCTGACCGAGACGAAGGGCTCGGTGGTGAACATCAATTCGATGGTGCTGCGACATTCGCAGGAGCGCTACGGCAGCTACAAACTGGCCAAGTCGGCTCTGCTCGCGATGTCACAGTCCCTCGCCACCGAGCTCGGCCCTCACGGTATCCGAGTCAATTCCGTTGCCCCAGGCTATATCTGGGGAGAAACCCTGAAGGCGTACTTCGAGCACCAGGCAGAGAAGTACGGCACCACCGTCGAACAGATCTACCAGCACACCGCGGCGGGCACCGACCTCAAACGCCTGCCCACCACCGAGGAGGTGGCCGACGCCGTGATCTTCCTCGCCTCCCCGCTGGCACGGGCCGTCACCGGCCAGTGCCTGGACGTGAACTGCGGCGAATACCACCACTGACCAGCCGTGCGCGTTTTCGGTAGCCGGCGCTACCAGAAGCGCGCACAGGGAAGGGAGATCCATGAGTGAACGCACCAGCGTCGGCACCGTCGAGGACCTGCACGCCTCCGCGACGCGGCTGACCGGCCTGACCGACTTCGGCGACGACGACTACACCGACGCCCTCGGCGTCCTCCTCGACTCGTATGCGCGCGACGAACACCTCACCCCGCTCGGCAGCAAGATGTCGCGGGTGTTCCTGCGCGGCGCCCTCGTCGCGCGGCTGCTGAGCGAGTCGGCCTGGCGCGCCCACCCCGAGCACGCCGACGTGGCGATCGAACGGCCGATCTTCGTCACCGGCCTCCCCCGCACCGGCACCACCGCGCTGCACCGCCTGCTCACCGCCGATCCCGGCCACCAGGGACTCGAGATGTGGCTGACCGAGCTGCCGCAGCCCCGGCCGCCGCGCGAGACGTGGGCCGGGAACCCGGCGTTCGCGGCCATCGAGGCCGGGTTCGCGCAGCACCACGTCGAGCACCCGGAGTTCATGGGTGTGCACTACATGTCCGCCGGCGAGGTCGAGGAGTGCTGGCAGCTGCTGCGGCAGTCCTTCCGATCGGTGTCCTACGAATGCCTCGCGCACCTGCCCACCTACTCGCGCTGGCTCGCGCGGCAGGACTGGACCGGCGCGTACGCCCGGCACCGCCGGAACCTGCAGCTGATCGGGCTGCCCGACGCCGGCAAGCGCTGGGTCCTGAAGAACCCGAGCCACCTGTTCGCACTCGACGAACTGCTCACCGTCTACCCCGACGCGCTCATCGTCGTGACCCACCGCGACCCGCGCATCGTGATCCCGTCGGTGTGCAGCCTGGCCGCGCACGCCACCGACGGCTGGTCGCACACCTTCCGGGGCGCGAGCATCGGGCGCAGCCAGCTCGACCTGTGGGCACGCGGGCTCGACACGTTCACCGCGGCACGGAGCCGGCACCACCCGGATCGGTTCGTCGACGTGGACTACCGCGACTTCGTCGCCGATCCCCTCGGCACGGTCGGCGCGATCTACGACCGGTTCGGCATCCCGCTCACCGCCGGCGCCGAACAGGCGATGGCCGCGCTGCACGCCGAGAGCCGCAGCGGGGATCGCCGGCCGGCGCACCGCTACCGGCTCGAGGACTTCGGTCTGAGCGACGCCGAGGTGGACGAGCGGTTCCCGGACTACGCCTGTCGCTGACCCGCGACGACCGCCGCGGCGGCGAGGACGTCGAGCAGCGGGAACAGCGCGGCGGCGATGAGATCCCCGGTCTCGACGAACGCCTGCTCGGACAGGCCGATCGGGTCGGGGATGTTCGGGGTGCGGGCCGCGCCGCTGGGATCCCGGCAGGCGTCGAGCCGGGCGATGGTCTCCGCCCCGGTGACGGTCGCGATGCGGTGTGCCTCGGTGAGGGTGAACGACTTCGCCGCGGCGCCGGCGATCAGGCCGGCGACCCGGTCGCGCTGCTCCTCGCTCATGGTCAGGACCAGGTCGGCGCCCTCGACCATCGTCGCGGTCACCCGGCGGGCGCGGAAGTCGCTCGCCTCGGCGCCGAGACCGGCGATGACCGCCGCCGCCCGGGGTTCGACGGGATACCCGACCAGGGCCCGGGTGCCCGCGCTCTCGGCGGTCAGATCGGCCCACCCCGATTCGCACGCGTAGGCCCGCGTCAGCCGCTCCGCGATCACGGACCGGCAGACGTTGCCGCTGCAGACGAACAGGATGTGCACGCGCGCACTCTAGCCGCCGCGAATCGGGCAGCGGGCCCGCACTTTTGGGCGACGCCCGGTGTTCACGGGACGTTGGCCCGGCCGTTGCGTGTCGTTCACCCTCGGCGGCCGGTTCGCGGGCCGCCCCGGCGGGGTCCGGATGCCGTGTCCGCGTCACCTCGATGCGGCGCCACATGGGATGATCGACGTATGCCCGCACCCCTACCGCTCGATCCGATCGCCGAGGCCCACCGCCAGTGGACGGCCCACGGCTGGGGTGAGGTCGCGGACGGCATGGCCGCGGTGACCTCCGTGATGCGCGCGCAGCAGATCATGATGGCGCGGGTCGAGGAGGTCCTCAAACCGTTCGGGCTCACGTTCGCCCGGTACGAACTGCTGACCCTGCTGCACTTCACCAGGACCGGGGCGCTGCCCATGGCGAAGGCCAGCGCCCGGCTGCAGGTCCACCCCACCAGCGTCACCAATGCCGTGGACCGGCTCGAGACCGCCGGGCTCGTGCGCCGCACCCCGCACCCGAGCGACCGTCGCGCCACGCTGGTCGAACTGACCGACGAGGGCCGGGCGCTGGCCGTCGAGACCACCGAGAAGCTCAACGCCGAGGTGTTCGCCCGGCCCGGCGTGCCCGACGACCAGCTCGAGACGCTGCTGCGGATCCTGGCCGGCCTGCGCCGCGACGCCGGCGACTTCGACACCGGAGGCGATCCCACCAGGTGGTGACACGGATCGGGGCCGTCCCGCACGATGCGGAACGGCCCCGGTCGAGGACGACGATCAGGCGTGCTTGAACTCCGGCGCGCGCTTCTCGACGAACGCGGCCATGCCTTCCTTCTGGTCGGCGGTGGCGAACGTCGAGTGGAACACCCGCCGCTCGAACTTCACGCCCTCGGCGAGGGTGGTCTCGAAGGACCGGTTGACCGCTTCCTTGGCCATCATCGCGACGGGCAGCGACATCGACGCCACCGTGGTCGCGGCCTCGAGCGCCACGTCGAACAGTTCCGCGGCCGGCACGATGCGCGACACCAGGCCCGCGCGCTCGGCCTCCTCGGCGTCCATGTTCCGGCCGGTCAGGCACATGTCCATCGCCTTGGCCTTGCCCACGGCGCGGGTGAGCCGCTGCGAGCCGCCGATGCCGGGGATGACGCCGAGCTTGATCTCGGGCTGGCCGAACTTGGCGGTGTCCGCGGCGATGATGAAGTCGCACAGCATGGCCAGTTCGCAGCCGCCGCCGAGGGCGTACCCGGAGACGGCGGCGATGATCGGCTTGCGGGCCGAGGAGAGCCGATCCCACTGCGAGAACAGGTCTTCCGCGTACACCTCGGAGAACGTCTTCGGCGCCATCTCCTTGATGTCCGCGCCCGCGGCGAACGCCTTCTCGGAGCCGGTGAGCAGGATGGCGCCGATACCGGCATCCGCCTCGAGCTCCTCGACGGCCGCCACCACCTCACGCATCAGTTGGCTGTTGAGGGCGTTGAGCGCCTTGGGCCGGTTCAGCGTGATGATGCCGACGCGGTCCTTGCGGTCGAGCAGGATCGTCTCGAAGTCCGTCACTGGGTTTCCTGTTCTGTCGAGCGGTTGCGGATCTCGGTGATGATGGCCGAGAAGTCCAGTCCGCCGCCACCCGACTCGTTGAAGCGGTGGTAGATCTCCGCGGCCCGCAGCCCCAGCTCGGCGTCGACGCCGTTGGCGCGCAACGCGTTCGCGGCCAGACCGAGGTCCTTGTCCATGAGCGCGGCGGCGAACCCGGGCTGGTAGTCGTTGTTGGCGGGGGTGGTGGGCACCGGCCCGGGCACCGGGCAGTTGCTGGTCAGCGCCCAGCACTGGCCGGAGGCGTTGGACGCGACGTCGAAGAGGGCCTGGTTGGTCAGTCCGAGCTTCTCGCCGAGCACGAAGGCCTCGCTGATGGCGATCATCGACACGCCGAGGATCATGTTGTTGCAGATCTTGGCGGCCTGGCCGACGCCGGACCCGCCGCAGTGCACGACCTTGCGGCCCATCACCTCGAGCAGCGGCTTTGCGGCTTCGAAGTCCTCCTCCGACCCGCCGACCATGAAGGCGAGGGTGCCGCCGGCCGCGCCGGCCACGCCGCCGGAGACGGGCGCGTCGATGGCGCGGTGCCCGGCCTGCACGGCCTTCTCGTGGGCGGCGCGCGCGTCGGCGACGTCGATGGTGGAGCTGTCGACGAACAGCGTGTTCGGCCGGGCGGCCGGCAGGACCTCGTCGTACAGCTTCAGCACGAGGGCGCCGTTGGGCAGCATCGTGATCACGACGTCGGCCTCGCGGACCGCGTCGGTCGCGGACTCGGAGATCGTGAGGCCGTCGGCGCGGCCCTGTTCCTGGGCCGCCGGCACCGGGTCGAAACCGGTGACCGGGTAGCCGGCCTTGACGAGGTTCGCGGCCATCGGCCCGCCCATGTGGCCGAGACCGAGGAAGGCGACGTTCGGCAGTGTGCTCATGTCAGGCGGTTTCCTTCTCGGGTGCGGCGAGCCCGAGCTCGAGCTCGCCGAGTGGCTGGAAGTACGCGTCGACGTCGGCGTCGGTGACATCGGCGAGGGTCGCCGGCGACCACGCCGGGTTGCGGTCCTTGTCGACCACCTGCGCGCGGATGCCCTCGACGAGGTCGTGCGAGCGCAACGACGCCAGTGACACCCGGTACTCCTCGTTCAGCACCTCTTCGAGGCTGCCGAGTTCGCGGGCGTGGCGCACCGATCGCAGGGTCACCTTCAGCGCGACGGGCGACTTGCCGAGGATCTGCTCGGCGGCCGCGCGGGCCTCGGGCTCCTCGGCGGCCTGCAGGCGGGCGACGATCTCCTCGACGGTCGGTGCCGAGTAGGCGGCGTCGATCCAGGAGCGCTGCGCGAGCAGCGGCGACTCCGGGGCCGGCTGGGCGAATTCGGCGAGCGCCTCGTCGACCGTGCCGGATTCGAGGGCGGCGACGAACTTGTCGAGCGCCTCGGACGGCACGAAGTGGTCGGCGAAACCGAGGGCGATGGCGTCGCCGGCCGTCATCCGACCGGTGGTCAGAGCGAGGTGGGTGCCGAGCTCGCCCGGTGCGCGCGAGAGCAGCCAGGTGCCGCCCACGTCGGGGACGAAGCCGATGCCCACCTCGGGCATCGCGATCGTGGAGCGTTCGGTGACGACGCGGACGTTGCCGTGGGCGGCGATCCCGACGCCGCCGCCCATGACGATGCCGTCCATGATCGCCACGTACGGCTTCGGGTAGCGGCCGATGGCGGCGTTGAGGATGTACTCGTCGCGCCAGAAGTCCTGCGAGCCGGTGCCCCCGTCGCGGGCGTCGTGGTAGATCGAGACGATGTCACCGCCGGCGCACAGGCCGCGCTCCCCCGCCCCGTCCACGACGACCGCGCGGACCGAGTCGTCCCCGGCCCACTCGCCGAGCGCGGCGGCCGTCACCTTCACCATGTCGTAGTTCAGGGCGTTGATGGCCTTGGGCCGGTTCAGGGTGATCCGGCCGATGCCGCCGGAGACCCGGACGAGGACGTCTTCCGTCTCGGTCATTTTGCTCCGTTCTGCGCCGCGGCCACCACGCTGCGCGCGACGACCACCCGCATGATCTCGTTGGTTCCTTCGAGGATCTGATGCACCCGCAGATCCCGCACGATCTTCTCGAGCCCGTACTCGGCAAGATAGCCGTAGCCGCCGTGCAGTTGCAGCGCGTCGTTGGCGGCGTCGAAGCAGGCGTCGGTGGCGAATCGCTTCGCCATGGCGCACAGCTCGACCACGTCGTCGGCATTCCGGTCCAGCGCGTCGGCCGCGCGCCAGAGCAGGGTGCGGGAGGCCTCGATGCCGGTGCGCATGTCGGCGAGGCGGAACTGCAGGGCCTGCGAGTCGAGCAGCCGCTCGCCGAACGCCTTGCGTTCGGCGAGGTAGCCGACGGTCTTGTCGAGCGCGGCCTGGGCGCCGCCGACCGAGCACGCGGCGATGTTGAGCCGGCCCCCGTTGAGCCCGTGCATGGCGATGCGGAAGCCGCTGCCCTCCTCGCCGAGCAGGTTCTCGGCGGGCACCCGGGCACCGTCGAAGTTCACCTGCCGGGTGGGCTGGGCGTTCCAGCCCATCTTCTTCTCGTTGGCGCCGAAGGACAGCCCGGGGGTGTCCTTCGGGACGATGATCGCGGAGATGCCGCGCGGGCCGGGCTCGCCGGTGCGCGCCATCACCACGTACACGTCCGACGTGCCGGCGCCGGAGATGAACTGCTTGGCGCCGGTGAGGACGTACTCGTCGCCGTCGCGGACGGCCCGGGTGCTCAGGGCCGCCGCGTCGGAGCCGGCGCCGGGCTCGGTCAGGCAGTAACTCGCGAGCTGGTCCATCGTGCAGAGCCCGGGGACCCAACGACGGCGCTGCTCGTCGTTGCCGAACCGGTCGATCATCCACGTGACCATGTTGTGGATGGAGATGTAGGCGGCGATGGACGGGCAGCCCTTGGCGAGTTCCTCGAAGATCCGGACGGAGTCGAGGCGACGCAGGCCCGACCCGCCGACGTCCTCGCGGACGTAGATGCCGCCCATCCCGAGGGCCGCGGCCTTGCGCAGGACGTCGACCGGGAAGTGCTTGGTCTGGTCCCATTCGACCGCGTTCGGGGCGAGGAACTCGGCGGCGAAGTCGCGGGCGGTGTCGCGGATCGCCCGGTCGTCGTCGGTGAGGGTGAACATCGGTATCTCGTCCTAGTCCATCGTCGGGATGACGAAGTGGTCGGCGTTCTCCTTCAGGCCGGAGAACCAGCGCTGGGTGACGGTCTTGGTCTTGGTGTAGAAGCGGATCGAGTCCGGGCCGTGCTGGTTGAGATCGCCGAAGCCGGACCGCTTCCAGCCGCCGAAGGTGTGGTACGCGATCGGCACCGGGATCGGCACGTTCACGCCGACCATGCCGACGTTGACGCGGTTGGTGAAGTCGCGGGCGGTGTCGCCGTCGCGGGTGAAGATGGCCACGCCGTTGCCGTACTCGTGCTCCGAGGGCAGCCGCAGGGCCTCCTCGTAGTCGTGCGCGCGGACGACGATCACGACGGGGCCGAAGATCTCCTCGCGGTAGATCTTCATCTCCGCGGTGACGTTGTCGAACAGGGTGGCGCCGGAGAAGAAGCCGTTCTCGTGGCCCTCGAGCACGAAGTCGCGCCCGTCGACGACGAGCTCGGCGCCCTCGTCGATGCCGGACTGGATGTAGTCGTGCACCCGCTGGCGAGCCTCGGCGGTGACGAGCGGGCCGAAGTCGGCGTTCGGGTCGTCGCTGCGGCCGACCTTCAGCTTTCCGACGCGTTCGGTCAGCTTCGCGACGAGAGCCTCGGCGGCCTCCTCGCCGACGGGCACCGCGACGGAGATGGCCATGCAGCGCTCACCGGCGGAGCCGTAGCCGGCGCCGACGAGGGCGTCGGCCACCTGGTCCATGTCGGCGTCGGGCATGACGATCGCGTGGTTCTTGGCGCCGCCGAAGCACTGGGCGCGCTTGCCGTGGGCGGCGGCGGTCTCGTAGATGTACTGGGCGATCGGCGTGGAGCCGACGAAGCCGACGGCCTTGACGCGCTCGTCGGTCAGCAGCACGTCGACGACGGTCTTGTCGCCGTTGACGACGTTGAACACGCCGGTGGGCAGCCCGGCCTCGATGAACAGCTCCGCCAGGCGCAGCGGCACCGACGGGTCGCGCTCGGAAGGCTTGAGCACGAATGCGTTTCCGCACGCGATGGCCGGTCCGGCCTTCCACAGCGGGATCATCGCGGGGAAGTTGAACGGGGTGATGCCGGCGACGACGCCGAGCGGCTGGCGCATCGAGTAGACGTCGATGCCGGTGCCGGCGGAGTCGGTGAACTCGCCCTTGAGCAGGTGCGGGATGCCGGTGGCGAACTCGATCACCTCGAGGCCGCGCTGGATGTCGCCCTTGGCGTCGGCGACGGTCTTGCCGTGCTCGGAGGACAGCAGCTTCGCGAGGTTGTCCATGTCGTCCTGCACGAGCTGCAGGAACTTCATCAGCACGCGGGCGCGCTTCTGCGGATTGAACGCGGCCCATTCCTTCTGAGCCTCGACGGCGTTCGCGATGACGGCCTCGGTCTCGGCGACGTCGGCGAGCGGAACCCGGGCCTGCACCTCGCCGGTGTTGGGGTCGAAGACGTCGGCGAACCGGTCGGAGGCGCCGGGGATGTGCTTGCCCCCGACGAAGTGGGTGAGTTCTCGAACGCTCATGTCCGGATCCGTCCTAACTGGTCGAATTCTCGTGTTTCGGTGGGATGATCGGGGGCAGCGGACGACACCCCCGGCAATGTGTGCTCATCCTATAGTTGGAAGTCCACGTATGTCCATAGGCGGCTACGCCGCCGGTGCGTCCTTCGGGTTGCTCCAGCCGCCCAAAGGACGCACGGGCCGCGGAGCGGCCTATCGCAGCCGCCGGTACATCTCCTCCAGGTCGGCGGCACCGCGGATGACCACCGACTCGTCGGTGCCGCCGGCCCGCAGCGCCCGCCGCAACAGCATCGGATCGAGATCGTCCAGCGCGGGCCGGTACTGCTCGGCCGGCAGATCCGGCAACCGGATCGCGTCCCCGTAGAAGTCCTCGTCGTCGGTCTCGGCGGCGTCCACCCCGCCGATCAATGCGTTCAGGTCGACCCCGCGCAGGGTGAGCACCGCCAGCGGCTGCTCGTCGACGTGCTCGGCCAGCAGGTACCCGACCGCCGCCGCGTGTTTGCACGGCCACCCGTCGTCCGGGCACGTGCAGTCGAAGTCCAGTTCACCGGCGCGCCGCGGCAGCAGCAGCGGACCCAGTTCCTCCGGCAGCGCACCGCCCGCGAGCCGGACCAGCATGCCCGGCGCCGACCGCACCCGGTCGATCAGGTCCGCGACCGCCTCCTCGTCGAGCGTGCGGATCGAGACCGTCGAGGTGAACGGGCGCAGCTGACTGCCCTGCACCTCCCCCACCGCCACGCCGGGCTCGAGCCGCATCGAGACCACCTGTCCCGACCGGGCGTAGGTCCGGCCCCGCGCCAGCCGGCCCTTGTCGGCGACCTGCTCCATCGCCGCGACCAGCTCCTTCGACCACCAGGTGCGTCCGATCGACCCGCGCTTCGTCCGCGCCTCGATGCCGCCGACGACCCGCCGGCGCTTGCCGTAACGGTCGAACCCGCCGGCCGGGCTCACTCGCCCACCGCCTCGTCGCCCAGGGACAGCAGCGAGTGCAGCTGCTCGGTGGACAGCTCGGTGATCCAGTTCTCGCCCGCTCCCACCGCAAGCTCCGCCAATTCCTGTTTCCCCGCGATCATTTCGTCGATCCGTTCCTCCAGCGTGCCGACGCACACGAGCTTGCGGACCTGCACGTCGCGGCGCTGGCCGATGCGGAACGCCCGGTCGGTGGCCTGGTTCTCCACCGCCGGATTCCACCAACGATCCAGGTGCACCACGTGATTCGCGGCCGTCAGGTTCAGGCCCGTGCCGCCGGCCTTGAGCGAGAGCAACATCATCGGCGGGCCGCCGTCGCCCTGGAACGCGGCGACCATCGCGTCGCGCCGGCCCTTGGACACCCCGCCGTGCAGAAACGGCACCGTGGTATCGAACCGCTCGGCGAGGTACGGGGCGATCAGCTCACCGAACTCCCGGAACTGGGTGAACAGCAACGCCTTCTCGCCGTCGGCGAGGATCGACTCGACGATGTCCTCCACCAGCCCGAGCTTGCCCGAACGGTGCCGGCCCCGCCGCAGCACCCCGGAGCCGTCGCCCAGGTAGTGCGCGGGGTGGTTGCACACCTGCTTGAGCCGGGTCAGCGCGGCGAGCACCGCGCCCTTGCGGGCCATGCCCTCCTTGTCCCGGATCTGCCGCATCATCTCGTCGACCACCGCCCGGTACAGCGCCGCCTGCTCAGCGGTCAGGTTGGCCCGCACCGTCTGCTCGAACTTCTCCGGCAGGTCCGAGATCACCGACGGGTCGGTCTTGACGCGGCGCAGCACGAACGGCGACGTCAACGCCCGCAGCCGCGCGGCGGCGGCCGCGTCGCGCTCCCGCTCGATCGGGACGGCGAACCGGGCCCGGAACGTCGACGGCGAACCCAACAGGCGGGGATTGGCGAAGTCGAGGATCGATCGCAGTTCCTCGAGCCGGTTCTCCACGGGGGTGCCGGTGAGCGCGACGCGGTGCCGCGCGGGGATCGCCCGCGTCGCGCGGGACTGCGCGGTCGCGGCGTTCTTCACATGCTGGGCCTCGTCGAGCACCACCCGGCCCCAGCGCAGCGACCTCAACGGCGCCACGTCACGCGCGACGAGCGCGTACGTCGTGATCACCAGGTCGCTGTCGGCGACCGCCGCGGCCAGCGCGGCGTCGCGCAACCGCGCCGGGCCGTGGTGGACGTGCACGCGCAGGCCCGGCACGAACCGCTGGGCCTCGCGCTGCCAGTTGCCCACCACCGACATCGGGCACACCAGCAACGTCGGGGCCACGTCGTCGCCGCCCGCCCGTTCGTGGGCGAGCAGCGCGAGCACCTGCACGGTCTTGCCGAGGCCCATGTCGTCGGCCAGCACCGCGCCCAGCCCGAGGCCGCTCATGAACGCCAGCCACTCCAGGCCGCGCTGCTGGTACGGACGCAAGGTCGCGTGCAGGCCGGGTGGGGGCGGCACCGGTTCGGGCCGGACCTGCCCGTCGAGCAGGGTCGCCACCCAACCGGTCGCGGCGACGTCGGTGACCTCCACCGGGGGCGGCTCGTCGCCGGTGAACCGGCCGAACAACGTCGCCAGCGTCGCGTCCGTCGCGCCCTGGCCGGCGACGTAGCGGGCGGCCCGCGCGAGGGCGATCGGATCGGCCTGCACCCACTTGCCGCGCAGCTTGACCAGGTCGCTGTTGGCCGCGATCAGCCGTTCCATCTCGGCGGGGGTGAGCAGCATGTCGCCCACGGCAAGCTGCCACTCGAACGAGACGAGCGCGTTCATGCCGACGGTGTCGTCCTCGGCGGCGACGGGTGCGACCGGCGAGGACACCTGCAGCCGCAGCGACGGCTCGAGCCGCGCCCACGCGCGCGGCAGCAGCAACGCGACGCCGGCCTCACCCAGCGCGCGGCCACCGTGCTCCACGAGGTCGGTCACGACCCCCGTCGGCAGCAGCAGGTCCAGGCTGTCCGGGTCGCGCGGCACGTCCTGCAGCCGCGGATACGCCTTCAGGGCGGCGCCGAGCTTGCGGATCCCGATCTGCAGCAGTTGGGCGTCGGAGCCGTCCACCGGCACCGGCACCGGCGCCTGCCCCTCCGACCGCAGGCACACCTCGAGCCGCCACAGCGTGTCGGCGCCGATGCCGTCCTCCTCGTCGTCCGGTTCGACGAGCCGCAGCACCAGGTCGGGCTCGTTTCCCGCGAGCGAGGCCCGCCATTCGTCCAGCGCCTCGGCCATGCGCTGGGAGCCGCTGTGGTGCGGTTGCCCCTCGGCCAGGGCGGCGATCAGCGGATGCAGCGAGGTACCCACGTTGCCGATCAACGCCCGGGTGATCGGATCGGTGAGCTCGGTGGCGAGGTCGTCGAGGAGCGCCGCGGGCCGCCCGGCCTGCCGCTGCACCGGCGGCATCGCGGCGGACAGTTCGGCCGTCCAGGCACGGATCCGGTCACCGCCGAGCAGGCGCCACCGGGCCCACCACTGCCCGTCCGCGCGGTGCAGTTCCGGGGCCACCCGCCCGGCCTGCGCCCAGCGCTCGAGGCCGCGGGCGACGTGAGCGAGGTAGCGCAGGTCCCCGGCCACCCCCTCGGCGTGCCGCGGCAGCGCCAGCAGCAGCTCCGCGGCGTCGGGCGGCGCGACCGCCACCGCCGGGATCGACCGCGGACCGTCGTCGCCGGGCAGACGCAGCTCGACCCGGTGCCGGAACGGCCGGTCGATCCATCGTCGCAGTACAGCGGGTGTGTCGTCGGGCGGGTCGTCGCCGTCGCGCCACAGCATCAGGCCCGCTCCCGGTGACCACAGCCCGTGCAGCATGCCCACCATGGTGCCAGTCGCGACCGACACCGTCGTGACGGGCTGGGGCGCACGCACGCCGTCGTGGCGGGTGGGCACGCGCGCGGGACGGTCGTGCGCTGAGCGCCGGTGACGATCGGCCCTGGATCGGGCTCGCTCCCCGGAGGACACTGGGCTGCAGGTGCACCCACCAGGAGACTGCGATGTCGATCATGATCCAGGTCCTCGAGCAGGCCTACAGCGCCCACACCCCTTGGGAGCAGGTCAAGTACGCGTTCGTCGACTCCGAGCACATCACCACCATGCGGCTCGACGGTCAGTGCGGCGTGTGGCTCGACGGGACGAAACACGGTGAATCCCACCGGCTCGCCGCCACCGCGACCGCGGAGCAGGCGGTGTTCTTCCTGCTGACCGTGTTCGACCGGATCGCCGAGTGCAGGCAGCACGGCGGGTCGTGGATCGTCGGGCACGACGGCCGCACCATCGAGTCCATCCACGCGACACGGTTTCCGCTGACGACCGACGGCTGAACCCTGATCCACCGTCGGTGATCCCGATCCGGATCGGGATCGGATTTCGGGATGGGTGATCTCGCGAGGCAGGGGCGATCGGCCGGTCTGCCCGGCGTGTCCACTGGTATCTCCGGTCGTGCCCTTTCACAGATTTCGGCGGTGATCTGCGGGTTCATCCGTGCGGTCACCGAGCTAAGCGCGCTGCAGGTTCTCGTCTTCGGCGTCCTCGACGCACACCGGGCGGCGTCGGTCGCGTAGCAGGTGGCGTGCCGCCCAGTCGAGGCAGAATCCGAGCACACCGATGACTGCGATCACGGCCATCACCTGGTCGTAGGCGAGCTGGTCGCGGGCGTTGAGGATCTGGTAGCCCAGGCCGGAGCGGACGCCGAGCATTTCGGCGGGCACCAGGACCACCCAGGCGATGCCGAGCCCGACCCGCAGCCCGGTCTGGACCTGGCCGCGGATCGCGGGCAGCACCACGGAGGTGAGTTGCTCGAACCGGGTCGCTCCGAACGACCGGGCGACGAGCAGCTGCCCGGGGTCGACGGCGTGCACGCCGGCGACGGTGTTGATGACGATGGGCCACACGGCCGCCGCGGCGATGAGGAAGAACACCGGCTGATGGCCGATCCCGAACAGCGCGACGGCGATCGGCGCCCACGACAACGGCGAGATCATCCGCAGGAACTGCATCACCGGCATGGTCGCCCGCTCCACGACCGGGTTCAGTCCGATCAACAGGCCGACGGGGATGCCGACCGTCGCGGCAATCAGCAGACCGACGAGCAGCCGCCACATGCTGGCAGCGACGTCGGGCAGCAGCACGCCGCGTTCGACGAGGTCGATCAGCGCGGGAACCACATGCTGGGGTGCGAACTCTCGTAGCAGCGAGTCGGGAGCGGCGACGACGCTGGTGAGCAGCCACCACAGCAACACTGCGACGAGAACCGCGACGAGTTGCGGCACGAGCGATGGTCGCCGCGGTGCGGGAGTGGAGGGGTTCAAGAGGGGTCGACCTCCTCGATACGGGTCAGGTCTGCGGGCAGCCCGAAAGTGGCGGGACCGCCGAGACGGGCGAGTGACGCCCGGACGAACCGGTCGTCGACGAGGTCGTCGTGCACGGTCGCGGCATCGAGCCGGTCCAGGAACCGGGTGTCGCCGTCGACGAGGGTGTCGTGCATGGCCTCGACCAGCGCCGCGGTGAAGCTGGAGAACGGGAACGGTTGGTAGCCGACCTGCTGCGGCCGCCAGTGCGGGTGCACGCCGGGACTGCGGTCCGGATAGGTCAAGGCCTCGGTGATCGCAGGCAGCGGCTGCGGCAGGTATCCGCCCGCGAGCATCGTTGCCGCGGCCGGGCGATCGGCACCGATCCGCTGCTGCGCGCCGACGAGCGAGTCGGTGACGGACTGGGCGACGGCGGGTCGCTGCTCGAGTAGGTCCTCGTGAACGAGCAGCGCACAGCAGGCATGGTCGCGCCAGATGTCGCCGAGGAAGCGGTGGATGCGTCCGATGCCGCGGAGCTCGGCGGCGGCGTTGAACGGGTCGGCGACGGTGAAGCCGCCGATCGAGCCGTTGGCGAGCGCGGGGATCATGTCCGACGGACTCATGACGATCAGCTCCACGGTGCCGTCGGAGCGGGACGCGGACCGGCGGATCACCGGGCGCAATCCATGGGTACGCAGCAGTTTCTGCAGGACGATGTTGTGAATGGACCACCAGAACGGAATGGCAACCTGCCGGCCGGCGAGCTGGCCGAGGTCGGTGACGTCGGGCGCGACGGTAAGAGCCGAGCCGTTGGTGTGATTCCAGCCGATGACGCGCACGGCGCTGCCGAGCGAATAGCGCAGTTGTACGGCCATCGGCATCAGCAGATGCACGACGTCGACCTGCCGGGTGAGGAATGCCTCGGCCAGCGACGCCCAGCTACGGAACAGCACCGGCTTCGCGCCGTCGACGACGCCCTGCGGGTACAGGCCGGCACCGTGCGCGACGAGCAACGGCGCGGCGTCGGTGATGGGCAGGTATCCGATCCGCAACTGCCCGGTGGTGTTGGCGGGGTCGGTAGCCGCGACGCGGCCGAGATCCACGAGGCCGGCCACGCCCCCGGCGGCGGCCAGCCCGACGGCACCGCGCAGCAGCGTCCGGCGCGTGATCACGGCGCTCACCGCGAGGACAGCGACGTGTCGCGGTAGCGGGCCAGGATCTCGGCGCGCAGATGGTCCGGATGCTCGTCCGGACGGGCGCTCAGGTGCCATTGCTGCTGCACGGCGCCCCCGCCGCCGAGCAGCGCGATGCGGTCCGCGAGCAGCAGCGCCTCGTCGATGTCGTGG
Source organism: Rhodococcus sp. 2H158 (assembly GCF_053764755.1). NCBI lineage: Bacteria > Bacillati > Actinomycetota > Actinomycetes > Mycobacteriales > Nocardiaceae > Rhodococcus > Rhodococcus sp. 2H158. The sequence continues at coordinate 16,418 of NZ_JBSNCE010000030.1, read as the reverse complement.
GTGACGAGCACCGTGGTGAAGCCGAGTTCGCGGGCGAGGTCGCGCAGCCACACCTGCAGGTCGGAGCGGATAGCCGGGTCGAGCGCGCTGAACGGCTCGTCGAGGAGCAGCAGGCGCGGGCGGACAGCGACGGCGCGGATCACCGCGACGCGCTGGGCCTGCCCGCCGGAGAGCTGGTCGGGGTAGTACCCGGCGAGGTCGGCGAGCCCGAACATCCGCAGCAGCTCGTCCGCGTAGGCGGCGTCGAACCGGTCCCGGTGGGCGGCGAAGCGTCCCCCGAAGGCGCTGTTCTCCCGCACCGTCAGCCACGGCATCAGAAAGGGTTGCTGGAACACCACTCCCGTGTGCGGGCGGGTGTCGTCGTCGGAGGTGGGCCAGGTGACGGTGCCGCCGTCGAGGTGCTCGAGGCCGGCGACGATTCGCAGCAGTGTGGACTTGCCGCTACCGCTCGTGCCGAGCACGACGAGGAACTCGCCGTCGGCGATGTCGAGGTCGACCCCACCCAGGACGGGCGTGTTCCGTCCCGGAAAACTCTTGTATCCGTTAGTTATTCGTACTGCGAGAGTTCCCACCGCAGCTGTCCTTCCGAGGGCGACTGAATGGGCAGGAAGGCGGCCTCGCGGAACCGACGGTTGGTTGCGCTCGAGGAGGCGTAGCCTGCGCCCCCGCGCAGGGTCGACTCGAGGCGGGTTGCGGCGACCGCGACGCTCGAACCGTCGAGCCGCAACCGGATCAGATCGGCTGGGCCGGCCGTGGCCGGATTCGCGGCGAAGCGGTGCAGGCGGTCGCGCAGCGACTCGTACCGGGCCGCCAGCGTCTGGTATTCCTCCGCGAACTGGGCGCCGAGACCGGTGAGGCGGGCGGAGGACTCGGCCAGGGCCGTGCGGGTGATGCCGCTGCAGAACGCCGTCTGCAGCAGGAGGAACGTCGGGCGGATGTTCCCGCAGAAGCCTCCGAGGTCGTCGGTAATGATGTGGTCCGTGGCAACGTGCACCTTGTCGAACGTCAGCGACGTCGAGGACGTGGCACCGAGCGCGAGCAACTCCGGCGCCGGGGCGATCCGCACGCCGGGCGCGTTCGCCCGGACGGCGGCGACGAAACGGGTGCCGTCCGCGCCGCGTGCCGGGAAGACGATGAGCGACTCGGGGAAAATGTTGGAGGCCCAGTGAATCGGGCCGGACACCTCGAGGCCGTCGGCGGTGCGCTCGGCCGTGAGCGGCAGTTCGCCGAGGCCCGCGAGATGCTTGAGGGCGGCGGCCATCGCGGTGACGCCGACGAGCCGCCCGGCGGCGAGGTCGTCGCGGTACCTGTTCCGTAGCGGCGCCGGAGCTCGGTCGATGTATTCGAGGCTCATCCGCTGCGCCCACAGCGAGAAGCCCACGGCGAGGCTCTCGGCGGCGATGTCCTCGATGACCGCGACCATCTCGCCGATCCCGTCCTCACCGAGGCCGGCGGCGATCAGGCAGCTTTCGCCGATCCTGGTGAGATCGACGCGGATGTCGGTCTCGCCACGATCGAGCGCGTCCGCCCGGTCGCGAACGGATTCGGCGACGGTTCGGCGCCGTTCGGTGAGGGGTTGTGAAACAGCCGCGGTCATCGTGAAGGTCAGCTTTCGAGGGTGTGGATGCGGTCGACAGGGGTGCTCACGGCGTCGCGGGCGCGGAACACCGCGGCCTCGTCGGGCGCGTTGTAGAAGCACAGGCACTTGTCCATGTCCTCGCGGACGTAGGTGCGCAGGAAGCTCACCTCGGGGACGTTGGCGTACTTCGGCGAGTTCGCCTTCTTGCGGGCGAGGTAGGTGTCCATGTCGATCTCGGCGGGGATGTCCCACTCGACGAGATAGCCGGCCTCGGGCCGTGCCGCCTTGATCTGGTCGAGGTCGGCGCCGACGAGGCGGACCTGGTGCGGTCCGTCGAGTTCGGAGGCGGACAGCGCCGCGGCGTCGAGGTCGGGAGCGCTGCAGCCGTCGAACTCGGCGACGGCGAAGACGCGCTGCGCGCCGGCGGTCACCTGGGCCTCGATCAGCTCGCCGCCGGCGGTGGCGACTTGGGCGTCGAATTCCTTGAGGGCCTGGTCGGCATTGTCGGCAGTGGGCACGAGTTCGTACAGGTACAGGGACATGGGTCACCTTCCGGGGACTGAGGAGAAGGGCGGGGCGCGCCGAACCTGGAGAGGGTTGCGCGCGGAGGCTGCGAGCCGACGGGCTCGGTCAGCGACAGGAGTGACGACACACCGCAGCGGCCACGCGCACGAGATCCACGTGCAGGCGGCGGGTGAGGTTGCTGCGGGTCACGCCGTCCACAGTACAGACGGACAGAACGATCTGTCTATCCGGCCGCTCGGATACCCTGGATCCGTGCCCGCTTCCGCCGATATCCGCGTGGACACCACGCCCGAGTCCCGTCCAGTCAAGGCGCCGCCCGCCGAGCGACTGCTCGCCACGGCGGTGACGCTGTTCTCTCGCTACGGGATCCGTGCCGTGGGCATCGACCGCATCCTCGCCGAATCGGGCGTGGCCCGCGCGAGCATGTACTCCGCCTACGGATCCAAGGACGCATTGGTCCTGGCCTACCTCGATTACCTCGACCGCCGGGACCGCGCGCGCTGGACCGCGGCCGTCACCGATGTCGCCGATCCCGTCGAGAAGGTCCTGATGTTCTTCGACCTCGCCCTCATGTCGGCTCCGGCGAGGAACTACCGGGGATGCCAATATGCCAACGCGGCGACCGAGTTCCCGGACGAAGAATTCGCGCCCGTGCGAGCGCACCGCGACTGGCTGCGCAAGACTCTCGTCGCGCTGCTCACCGAGGCCGGGGTGGCCGCCCCGGAATCAGCTGCCCGGCAGATCCAACTGATCTACGACGGGGCACTGTCCGGCTCCAAGCTCGAACACTCCGAGGAGCCGCTGCAGCTCGGCCGCGAACTCGCCGCCGCGATCGCAACGGGCTGACTTTCAGGCACGGCGATCTCGCCATGACAGATCGACGTGCCAGTTCTCGGCACCGATATGCACCTGCACGGCCGACTTGCCGCCTCGGCGCAGGGTTCCACAACACTCACTGAGCGGGCACCGGCGCCGACGCTGTCGGTGCGGTCGGTGAGAATGTCCGCGTGCGAGGGGGCGCAGCGTTCTGGGGGCTGGTGGTGGCGGTCGCGATCGCCGTGTCGTGGGGTTGGGACCGGATCGAGTCGAACGCACCACCGGCACCGGGCAGTCCCGGCCGCGGCGAGCTCGAACAGCTGCTGGCGCGGGCGGCGGTGGTGCCGCACCGGCCGCAGGTGCCGGGGTACGAGCGTGCGTGCGGACCGGGCGAGGGGTGCGTGTTCGGGGAGGCGTGGTCCGACGACCATCCGGGACCAGGCGGGCGCGACGGGTGCGACACCCGCAACAACGTGCTCGCCCGCGATCTGCGCGACGTCGCGTTCCGGCCCGGCACCGGCGACTGTGTCGTCCTGTCGGGCACGCTGACCGACCCGTACACCGGGGCGCGGCTCGAATTCCGTCGCGCCGAGGGCCGGGCCGTCCAGATCGACCACATCTACCCGCTGGCGGCGGCGTGGGACCTCGGGGCGGCGGCCTGGCCGGCCGAACGGCGCCGGCAGTTCGCCAACGACGTCGCCTACAACCTGATCGCGGTGGACGGCCCGGCGAACGAGGACAAGCGCGATCACACCCCGGCCGAGTGGCTGCCGCCGGCGGCGGCGTATCGCTGCTGGTTCGCGGGCAAGTACCTGTCGGTGGCGGTGCGCTACGGGCTGCCGATCACGGTGGCCGACCGGCGGGCGCTGGCGTCGACGATCTCCGCGTGCTGAGCCCGTCGTCGCGGCGACCGCGCGCTCGTCGGTCGTGCGCATCCAACGAGCTGCCCGCGGACGGCCGGTGGTCGCGCGGCTGCCGCCCTCCGGCGCCGTGCCCCGCATCCGGGCAGAGGGAACTAGCGTGGCACTCATGGTTTCGCGCATCACCAAGGACACCCGCCTGTGCATCTCGCTGTCGGGCCGCCCGAGCAACATCGGCACCCGCTTCCACAACTACCTCTACGACGAACTCGGCCTGGACTTCGTGTACAAGGCGTTCACGACGACCGACCTGCCGGCGGCGGTGGCCGGGATCCGCGGCCTCGGCATCCGCGGGTGCGGGGTGTCGATGCCGTTCAAGGAAGCGATCATTCCCCTGATCGACGAGCTGCACGACTCGGCGCGGGCCATCGAATCGGTGAACACCGTCGTCAACGAGAACGGGGTGCTGCACGCCTACAACACCGACTACCAGGCGGTGGTGGATCTGCTGCGCGAGCACGAGGTCGACCCCGCGTTGCCGGCCGCCGTCGCCGGCAGCGGCGGGATGGCCAAGGCGGTTGTGGCGGCCCTGCGCGACAGCGGGTTCGCGAACGTGTCGGTGATCGCCCGCAACGAGAAGACCGGGCGCCCGCTCGCGCAGCAGTACGGGTTCGACTGGCGGCCCGAGCTCGGCGAGCTCGCTCCGGGCCTGCTCGTCAACGCCACGCCGATCGGGATGGCGGGCGGGCCGGAATCCGGGCAGCTGCCGTTCCCCGAAGCCGCGGTGGGCGCGGCGACGACGGTGTTCGACGTGGTGGCGATGCCCCCGCAGACGCCGCTGATCCGCGCGGCCCAGGAGCGGGGACTGCCCGTGATCACCGGCGCCGAGGTCATCGCCCTGCAGGCGGCGCAGCAGTTCGCGCTGTACACCGGCGTGACCCCGACGCCCGAGCAGGTGCGCCGCGCGTCGGAGTTCTCCCGATCCGCGGCCTGAGCCCCGGCATTCACGCCCCGGTGGCGATCTCCCGGGCCGGGTCCCGGCACCACTGCGACCACGACCCCGGGAACAGGGCTGCGTCGATCCCGGCGAGGGCGAGCGCCGCAATCTGATGGGTCGCGGTCACCCCGGATCCGCAGTACACGGCGACGGGACCGTCCCCGCACACGGTCGCGAAGCGGTCGGCGAGTTCCTCGGCGGTCCGGAACGTGCCGTCCACGCGGAGGTTGTCCGTGGCGGGGGCGCTCACCGCGCCGGGAATGTGGCCGGCGCGCGGATCGACGGGTTCCTCGTCGCCCCGGTACCGCGCCGCGGCCCGCGCATCGAGCAGGGTTCCCCGCGAAGGGAACTCGGCTGCCTCGTCGATGCCGACGGTGGGCATCCGGCCGCCGCGCAGGGTCACCGATCCCGGCTTCACGGCCTCCCCCGGCCCGGCCGCGAGGCCATGTCCCGCCGCCGTCCACAGCGACAGCCCGCCGTCGAGCAGGCGCACGTCCCGAAGGCCCGCCCAGCGCAGCAGCCACCAGGCCCGGGCGGCGGCGAGGCCACCGGTGTCGTCGTAGACGGCGACGGTGTCGCCGTCGTCGATCCCCCACCGTCGCGCGTGGTCCTGCAGCCGCACCACGTCCGGCAGGGGGTGACGGCCGCGCTCGGGCGATCCCGGATCGGCGAGCTCGGTCTCGAGGTCGACGAACACCGCTCCGGGGATGTGACCCTCGTGGTAGCGGTCCTCGCCGTTCGGGTCGTCGAGCGACCAGCGCACGTCCAGCAGGACCGGCGGCCTGCCCACCTCGACGAGATCGGCCAGTTCACTCACGGTCATCAGCACGGGATTCGCAACCATGGCTCCGATCCTGGCACGCCCGCGCGGTGGGCGCCGCGCGACACGGGAGGTGCGGCGGCGTCCGCTGCGGCAGAATGCCGCCCGGGTCCGCTGCGGCAGAATGCCGCCCGTGTCAGATGCTCCCGCGCCCACCCGTCCCGCCCCGCTCACCCAGCCGATCGGGGCGGGCATCGTCACGGCCCTCGTCGGGTTCACCAGTTCGTTCGCGGTGGTGCTGACGGGACTGCGGGCGGTCGGGGCGTCGCCGTCGGAGGCGGCGGCCGGTCTGCTGGCGCTCTGTGTGACGCAGGGGCTCGGCATCCTGTGGCTGGCACGGCGGTACCGCACACCGATCACGCTCGCGTGGTCCACGCCCGGCGCTGCGCTGCTCGCCGGCACCGGCGTGGTGGCGGGCGGATGGCCGGCCGCGGTGGGCGCGTTCGTCGTCGTGGGCGCCGCGATCGTCCTGACGGGGCTGTGGCCGCGGCTCGGCGCCCTGATCGCGGCGATCCCGACGCCGCTGGCGCAGGCCATGCTCGCCGGGGTGCTCGTCCCGCTCTGCCTCGCCCCGGTCGAGGAGGTGATGTCCTCGCCCGCCTCGATCCTGCCCGTGGTGGCGACGTGGCTTGTGCTGCAGCGGCTGCGGCCGCGCTGGGCGGTGCCGGGGGCGTTCGCGGCGGCCGCGGTGGTCGTGGCAATCCACCTGTCGCGCTCGGGAACCCGGCCCGCAGCGCGGGATCTGCTGCCCTCGATCGATCTCACGGCTCCGGCGTGGACGTGGCAGGCGCTGCTCGGCATCGCCGTGCCCCTCTACATCGTGACGATGGCGTCGCAGAACATCCCGGGCACCGCAGTGCTCGACTCGTTCGGTTACGCCACGCCGTGGCGGGCGGCGATGACGGTCACGGGCCTCGGCACCGCCGTGGGCGCGCCGGCCGGTGGGCACGCGATCAACCTCGCGGCGATCAGTGCGGCGCTGGCGGCGGCGCCCGAGGCGGACCCGGATCCGGCGCGCCGGTGGGTGGCCGCGTGGTCGGCGGGCTGGTCGTACCTCGCGCTGGCCCTGTGCTCGACCGGGCTCGCGACGGTCGTGGCGACGGCACCGGACGGGGTGGTCGAGGCGGTGGCCGGATTGGCCCTGCTCGCGACGCTCGGCGGGGCCCTGGCCTCGGCTCTGCGCGACGCGCCGGAGCGCGAAGCAGCGGTCGTGACGTTCCTGGTCGCGGCGTCCGGATCGACCCTGTTCGGTATCGGATCGGCATTCTGGGCGTTGATGGTCGGACTTGCCGTCCGCGTGGGACTATCGTCAGGACGGTGACGAACCGCCAGCCGACGACGCCCGCCGCCGACCCACCCGTTCCCGCCCGGTTCCCGGTCCTCTGGCCGATGCAGACCCGGTGGGCGGACAACGACCACTACGGCCACGTCAACAACGTCACCTACTACTCGTACTTCGACTCCGCGGTCAACGGATGGCTGATGGCCACGACCGGGGTCGACATCCGGGAGCTGGACGCGATCGGCGTGGTCGCGGAGACGTCGTGCCGGTATCTGGCGGAGCTGTCGTTCCCGGACCGGCTGCGCGTCGGCCTGGCGGTGGAGCGGCTGGGAACCCGCAGCGTCACCTATTCGCTGGCCATCTTCCGGGAGGACGGCGAAGGCGGGCTGCAGCCGGCGGCGACCGGGCGTTTCGTGCACGTGTACGTCGACGCCCGCACGCGACGTCCCGTGGTGATCCCCAAGGAGATCAAGAAGGCGGTCGCCCAGCTGGTGACGCCCCCGACGGAATAGCTCCCGTCCACCAAGCATCCGCTTGGCATTGTATTCATCTACCGGATTACACTCCGGGGCATCCGCACGTCCCCCGAGAGAGAGTGATCCGAAGATGCGCGATGCTGTCATCGTCGAAGCCGTCCGTACCCCCATCGGCAAGCGGGGCGGCGGCCTGTCCGGCGTCCACGCCGTCGAGCTGTCCGCCCACGTCCTGCGCACCATCGCCGAACGCACCGGCATCGACCCGGCGCTCGTCGACGACGTGCACTGGGGCACCGTGCAATCCGTCGGCATGCAGTCCGGCAACATCGGCCGCATGGCCGTGCTCGGCGCGGGCTGGCCGGAATCGGTGCCCGGCTTCACCATCGACCGGCAGTGCGGCTCGTCGCAGCAGGCCGTCTCGACGGCGGCCGCGGCGGTGATCTCCGGCCAGGCCGATCTCGTCGTCGCCGGCGGCGTCGAGATCATGTCGGCGATCCCGCTGGGTTCCTCCGCTCCCGAGGGCACCGGGCAGATGGGCGGCCCGGCCCGCGAACGGTACGCCGACGAGCTCACCGCGCCCGGCTTCCACGGCCGCTTCAACCAGGGCGTGGGCGCCGAGATCATCGCCGAGCAGTGGGGCATCTCCCGCACCGAGCTCGACGAGTACTCCGTCCGGTCGCACGAGAAGTCCGCCCGCGCGCAGGACGAGGGGCTGTTCGCGGACGAGATCGCGCCGTACACCCTGGCGGACGGCACCGTGATCGCCTCGGACGAGGGCATCCGGCGCGGCTCCACCGTCGAGAAGCTCGCGGGCCTGAAGGCCCCGTTCCGGGAGAACGGCGTGGTCACCGCCGGCAACGCGTCCCAGATCTCCGACGGCGCCTCCGGGCTGCTGATCACCACCTCGGAGAAGGCGAAGGCGCTGGGCCTGACCCCGCTCGCGCGCGTGCACACCGCCGTGGTCACCGGCGACGATCCGGTCAAGATGCTCACCGGCCCCATCCCCGCCACCGCCCTGGCGCTGAAGCGGTCGGGACTGTCGCTCGACGACATCGACGCGTTCGAGGTCAACGAGGCCTTCGCCTCCGTACCGCTGTCGTGGCAACGCGAGACGGGCGCGCCGCTCGAGAAGCTGAACCCCCTCGGCGGTGCCATCGCGCTCGGCCACCCCCTCGGCGCCTCGGGCGGTCGCCTGGCCGCGACGTTGATCCATCACCTGCGCCGCACGGGTGGCCGCTACGGCCTGCAGACGATGTGCGAGGGCGGCGGCACCGCCAACGCCACGATCTACGAGATCCTCTAGCCCGCGGTGGTGCCTTCCGGGACCCGGTCCCGGAAGGCACACCTCATCGCTGCGCCAGCCGCTCGAGCAGCGGCGTCGTGCGCGGACCCACCAGTTCGCGCATCACCAGCGCCATGTTGGTGCGCTCGACGCCGGGGATCTCGAGGATCTGCCCGGCCAGCCGGTAGAGATCCTCGGCGTCGCGCGCGACCACCTTCACCGACAGGTCGGTCTGCCCCGTCATGCCGTACACCTCGGTGACCTCCGGGATCTGCGCCAGGGCCGCGACGACCGAATCGAGCCGGTGCTGATCGACCCGGGTCGCGACGAACGCCGCCAGCGGATAGCCGAGAGCCCGCGGATCCACCCGCCGCTCGAACGACCCGAGGACCCCCTCCGCATCCCATCGCGCGAGCCGCGCCTGCACCGTGTTCCGGGACAACCCCAGACGCTGGGACAGCTCCACCCCGGTCGCCCGCGGGGTCCGCGCAAGCTCGAGCAGCAGCCGGGCGTCGGTGGCATCGAGACTGGTCATATTTCGCAGTATGACAGCGGCGGGCACCCCGAAACCGTGCTTCCTGCGCAATCGCGCATCGGCCGATTGCGCACCTGCACCCCGCGTGGATCATGTGAGGTACAACACAGGTTCGCCGGCCCGCCTCACGAGGGCGACCGGTCCCGCCATAGCGAGGTGGTGCACGGTGGTCGACAAGATTGCCTATCCGGTCCAGCTGATCCAGCCCGACGGACGACGGGTCTACAACCCCGAGTACTCCGCGCTCGTCGCCGACGTCGGACCCGACGAACTCCGCGCCCTCTACCGCGACATGGTCGTCGTCCGCCGCCTCGACGCCGAGGCCACCGCGCTGCAACGGCAGGGCGAACTCGGACTGTGGGCGCCGCTGCTCGGCCAGGAGGCCGCCCAGGTCGGCTCCGCGCACGCCCTCCACCGCGACGACTACGTGTTCACCAGCTACCGCGAGCACGGCGTGGCCTGGTGCCGCGGCGTCGACCCCGCCGACATGACCCGGCTGTGGCGCGGGTGCGCCCACTCCGGCTGGGATCCGGCCACGGTCAACATGACCAACCCCGCCATCGTGGTCGGCTCCCAGGGCCTGCACGCCACCGGATACGCGATGGGCGCCCACTTCGACGGCGCCGAGATCGCCACCGTCGTCTACTTCGGCGACGGGGCGACCAGCCAGGGCGACATCGCCGAGGCCCTCGGCTTCGCCGTCGCGTGGGGCGTCGGCGTGGTCTTCTTCTGCCAGAACAACCACTGGGCGATCAGCCACCCCGTCCGGTCGCAGAGTCCCGTCCCGATCGCGCAGCGCGCCGCCGGCTACGGGATGCCCGCCGTGCAGGTCGACGGCAACGACGCGCTCGCGGTGCTCGCCGTCACCCGCCGGGCCACCCGGCACGCGCGGGAGGGCAGCGGCCCGTCGTTCGTCGAGGCCATCACCTACCGGATGGGCCCGCACACCACCTCCGACGACCCCACCCGCTACCGCACCCCCGCCGAGACCGAACTGTGGAAGGCCCGGGACCCGATCGACCGGCTCCACCGGCTGCTCCGGCGGGAAGGACACGCCGGCGACGAGTTCTTCGACGAGGTCGGCGCCGCCGCCGACGAGGCCGCGGCCCGGCTGCGCGCCGGCACCCTCGGCGCCCCGAACCCCGAGCCGCTGAGCATGTTCGACCACGTCTACGCCACCGCCCATCCGATGATCGCCGAGGAACGAACCCGCTACCGCGACTACCTCGCCGATTTCGAGATCGCGACCCACGAGGAGGCGCCGTCATGACCACCACCACGCTTGCCCTCGGGGCCGCCCTCGGCGCCGGCCTGCGCCGGGCCCTCGAACACGACCGCAAGGTGGTGATCATGGGCGAGGACGTCGGCCGGCTCGGCGGGGTCTTCCGGGTCACCGACACGTTGCAGAAGGACTTCGGCGACAACCGCGTCATCGACACACCCCTCGCCGAATCCGGGATCGTGGGAACGGCTTTCGGCATGGCCCTGCGCGGCTACCGGCCGGTGTGCGAGATCCAGTTCGACGGCTTCGTCTACCCCGCGTTCGACCAGATCGTCTCGCAGGTCGCCAAGATCCACTACCGCACCGCCGGGAGGGTCACCGCACCCCTGACCATCCGCATCCCCTACGGCGGCGGGATCGGTGCGGTGGAACATCATTCGGAGTCACCCGAGGCGTACTTCACGCACACCGCCGGACTGCGGGTCGTCAGCCCGAGCCATCCGGCCGACGCCTACACGATGATCCAGCAGGCCATCGCGCTCGACGACCCGGTGATCTTCCTCGAGCCCAAACGCCGGTACTGGGACCGCGGCGAGGTCGACCTCGACACCGAGCCCGACCTCCCGCTCGACAAGGCCCGCGTCGCCCGGCCCGGAACGGACGTCACCGTCGTGACGTTCGGGTCGATGGTGTCCACCGCGCTGCACGCCGCGCAGATCGCCGACACCGAGGGGCACTCGGTCGAGGTGATCGACCTGCGGTCCCTCTCGCCCATCGACTTCGACACCGTCGAGGCGTCGGTCCGGCGCACCGGACGGCTGGTCGTGGTGCAGGAGGCACCGCTGTTCTGCGGCATCGGCGCCGAGATCGCCGCCCAGCTCGCGGAGCGCTGCTTCTACCAGCTCGAGGCGCCGGTGCTGCGGGTCGGCGGCTTCGACATCCCCTATCCCCCGGCGAAACTCGAGGCGCACCACCTGCCCGACCCGGATCGCATCCTCGACGCCGTCGACCGCAGCCTCGCGGCGTGAGGAGCCGGACATGGAACCGGGCATGAACGAACACGGCACCGTGGTGACCGAACACAGCGAGGTGTTCCGGCTGCCGGACCTCGGGGAGGGCCTGACCGAGGCGGAACTGCTGTCGTGGACCGTCGCCGTCGGCGACCGGGTCGAGCTCAACCAGGTGATCGCCGAGGTCGAGACCGCCAAGGCGACGGTGGAACTGCCCTCCCCGTACGCGGGAACGGTCGCCGAACTGCTCGCCGAGCCGGGCGCCGGCGTGCCCGTCGGGGCGCCACTGATCCGCATCGCGGTGCCGGTCGCGGCGGGCACCGCGGCGACCCCGACCGGTGGCGGCGACTCACCCGTGCAGGTGCTCGTCGGCTACGGGCCGGGCGCCGCGCCGGTGAGCCGGCGCGCGGCCCGGGCCGCGGCGGCGGCACCGGCCCCGGCGCAGGCACCCACACCGCCCGGCGAGCGGCACCGCCCCGACGCGAAACCGTCGGCGCGCCGCGAGGCCCGGCTCCTCGGCGTGGATCTCACCGAGGTGACGGGAACCGGCACGGGCGGGGCGATCATCGTCCCCGACGTCCGACGCGCCGCGGAGGGACACGGATCCGCCACGGCGGCAGCAGGATCGGATCGCGAGACCCGGACGCCGATCCACGGGATCCGCAGACGTACCGCCGCCGCGGTGGCGCGCAGCGCCTTCACCGCCCCGCACGTGACCGTGTTCCTCACCTGCGACGTCACCGCTACGGTCGACCTCGTCGCCCGGCTGCGCGGCGCGGCCGCCTTCGAGGGCCGTCGCCCGACGGCGCTCACCGTGGTGGCCAAGGCGCTGCTGCGGGCGCTCGAGCACCAGCCCGTCCTCAACGCGGCCTGGGACGAGGAGCACCAGGAGATCGTCACCCGCCACTACGTCAACCTGGGTATCGCGACCGCCACCGACTCGGGCCTGATGGTGCCGGTGATCCGCGACGCCGACCGCATGTCGCTGCCGGACCTCGCCGGCGCCATCGCCCACGCCGCGGAGACCGCCCGATCCGGCCGCGCCACCCCGGCCGACCTGACCGGCGGCACGGTCTCGATCACCAACATCGGCGTGTTCGGCGTCGACACCGGCACCCCCATCCTCAATCCCGGGGAGACGGCGATCCTCGCGCTCGGTGCCGTCACCCCGCGACCGTGGGTGGTCGACGGCGAGCTTGCCGTCCGGCAGGTCACGACGCTGTCGCTGTCGTTCGACCATCGTCTCGTCGACGGTGAGCAGGCAGCGCGCGCGCTGGCCGAGATCGGGGCGATCCTCACCGACCCGGTGCCGGAACTGCTCGCCGGTATCTGACGGGCGGTAGCGTCGGGACACGTGACCGCTCAGGATCTTCGCCGCGCCCGCGCGGCCGTGTTCGCCACCTTCGGCGTCAACGGGTTCCTGCTCGCGATGTGGGTGGTGCACATCCCCGCGATCGAGGAGCGCGTCGGCATCGACCACGCCACGCTGGGTTCCCTGCTGCTGGTCCTCGCGGCCGGGGCGATCGCCGGGATGCAGGCCACCGGTCCGCTCGCCGACCGGTTCGGCAGCGACCGCACCACCGTCGCCGCGGCGGTCCTGCTGTCGGTGGCGACCCTCGGCCCCGGCCTGGCCGGCACGGCGTGGCAGCTGGGCGTGGCGCTCGCGGTGTTCGGGTTCGCGAACGGCGCCCTGGACGTGTCGATGAACTCGCAGGCCGTGGCGGTCGAGCAACGCTACCGGCGGCCGATCATGGCCGCGTTCCACGGCCTGTTCTCGGTCGGCGGGGTCGTCGGCTCGCTGGTCGGGGCGGCCGCCCTGGCGACGGGGCTCACCCCGGCCGTCGCCCTCGGCGGCGCCGGCCTCGTCGGCGTGCTCGTCGTCGCGGTCTCGGCGCCGCACCTCGTGCGGGTGCCCCGGGTCGAGCACCCGCGCGAGGCCGGCCCGCGCGGCGGATACTCCCGCCGGGTGCTGCTGCTCGGCGGGCTCGCGTTCATGCTGATGCTCAGCGAGGGCGTCGCCAACGACTGGAGCGCCCTGCAGGTCAAGGAACACCTGGGCAGCCCGGATGCGGTCGCGGCGCTGGCCTTCGGCGCGTTCTCCACGACGATGACGCTCGGCCGCTTCGTCGCGGACCGCGTCAGCGCCCGCATCGGCGCCGTGGCCGTGGTCCGGTACGGCACGCTGCTGGCGGGAGCCGGGATGGGCACGGTCGTCGCCTCCCCGTGGCTGCCCACGACGCTCGCCGGATGGGCGCTGTTCGGGCTGGGCCTGTCCGGCGCCGTGCCGCAGATCTTCAGCGCAGCCGGGAACATCGACGCCGGCGCCCCGGGCCGCAACATGTCCCGTGTCGTCGGCATGGGATACATCGGGTTCCTGGCGGGACCCGCCACCATCGGCTGGCTCTCGGAGGCGACGTCGCTCACCGCGGCGATGACGGTGCCGTTGGCATGCGTGCTCGCCGCCGCAGCCCTCGCCGGCTCCGTCGGTGAGCGGACCCGTCACACGCTTGCGCGCGTGGACGGCCGCTAGCGCGGGAGGACGGTCAGGACCCGCACGACGTGGTCGCGGAACTCGCGCATGTAGTTGCGGAGGAAGTCCTCGGTGCCCGAGTTGTGGACGGTGCCGTCGTCCCCGAAGACCTCGGGCGTGTAATGGATGTATGCCTCGGGCGACGTCATCTGCCGGGCGTTGCAGAAGCTCAGCACGGCGCGCAGACTCTGCTGGCCCACGGCGGTGCCGATCGCGCCGATGGAGGCGCCGATCACCGCGGCCGGGATGTGATCGAACGAGTTCTGCCCCCACGGGCGCGACGCCCAGTCGATGGCGTTCTTCAGCGCCCCGGGAATCGACCGGTTGTACTCGGGTGAGACGAACAGCACCGCATCGACAGCGGCGATCGCGTCCTTGAGCGCGGCCCCCTCCGGCGGGTAGTTCGCGTCGTAGTCGGGGCTGTAGAGCGGCAGGTCCCGGATGGCGATCTCGACGAATTCGAGGTCGTGCGGGGCGAGCCGGATCAACGCCTTCGCGAGGATACGGTTGATCGAGGTGGACGACAGGCTGCCGACGAAGTAGCCGACCCTGTACGTCCTCTCGGCCCCTGGGTGCTCGGTCACGGGATGCTCGGTCACAGGACGAGTCCTTTCCGTCGGTGCCACGGGCCGGGCGCAGCCCGCCTGCCATCTCCGACGGTCGCACACGAGCGGGGCGCCCGCACGGTGTTCCGTGCGGACGCCCCGGTTCGTCGAACTCGTTACAGCGCCTTGAGTTCCTCGGTGACCTCGGAGACCATCTTCTTCGCGTCGCCGAAGAGCATGGAGGTGTGGTCGGCGGTGAACAGCGGGTTGTCGATGCCGGCGTACCCGGAGCTCATCGAGCGCTTGAGCACGATCACCGACTTGGACTGATCCACGTTGAGGATGGGCATGCCGTAGATCGGGCTGGACGAGTCGTGCCGGGCGGCGGGATTGGTGACGTCGTTGGCGCCGATGACGACGGTGACGTCGGTGCGGGAGAACTCCCCGTTGATGTCGTCCATCTCCTTGAGCGCCTCGTACGGCACCTCGGCCTCGGCGAGCAGCACGTTCATGTGCCCGGGCATCCGGCCGGCGACCGGGTGGATGGCGTACTTGACCTCCACCCCCTTCTCCTCGAGCAGCGCCGCCATCTCCTTGACCGCGTGCTGCGCCTGCGCCACCGCCAGCCCGTACCCGGGCACCACGATGACCTGGTTGGCGTACGCCATCTGGACCGCCGCATCGGAGGCGGAGGTGGCCTTGACGGTGCCACCGGCCCCGCCGGCCACCGCACCGGCACCGCCGTCGCCGCCGAACGAGCCGAACACGATCGCCGGGATGGACCGGTTCATCGCCTTGGCCATCAGGTTGGTCAGGATCGAACCCGACGCCCCGACGATCATGCCGGCGACGATCATCGCCTGATTGTTCAGCGCCAGACCGGCCGCCGCGGCCGACAGGCCGGTCAGGGCGTTGAGCAGCGAGATGACCACCGGCATGTCGGCGCCGCCGATCGGCAGCACCACGAACAGGCCCATCAGCCCGGCCACGACGAGCAGCGCCACGATCCAGATCGCCGAGGTGGGCTCGTTCGCCGGGTCGGCCGCGAGACCGATGTACACGGCGAGCGCGACCGCCGCGAGCGCAAGCCCGATGTTCGCCAGCTGGAAGGCCTTGGCCGCGCCGACGAGGCGGCGCTCGAGGTTCTTGTTCAGCAGCTCCTGCAGCTTGGCGAACGCCACCAGCGAACCCCAGAACGAGACCGACCCGACGATCGCGGCGAACAGCGAGCCGACCACCACGGGCACCGTCGGCTCCTCGGCGAGGGTGGTGAAGCCGTCCGAGTCGAGGAACTCCGCCCACGCGATCAGCGCGACGGTGCCGCCACCGACGCCGTTGAACAGCGCCACCAGCTGCGGCATCGCCGTCATCTTCGTGCGCAGCGCCGGCGGCACGCCCAGGACGACACCGACGGCCAGGCCGGCGACGATCCAGAGCCAGTTGTCGGTGGCGCGGATGTCGATCAGGACGGCGACGACCGCCACGGCCATACCGACCGCGGCGATGTAGTTGCCGCGGACCGCGGTCTTCGGGCCGGTCAGGCCCATCAGACCGTAGATGAACATCGCGAACGCGACGATGTACAGGACGGAGACGAGGTAGCTCATTTCGCGTCGGCTCCCTTCTCCACCGCCGGGGCGGCCTGCACCGGCACCCGCTTCTTGGGCTTGAACATCGCGAGCATGCGGTCGGTGACCACGAAGCCACCCACGACGTTGAGCGTGCCGAACACCAGCGCGACGAACAGGATGACCTTGATGCTCCACGGCGCGTCGGCCGGCAGGTGGCCGAAGACCACCAGCGCACCGAGCACCACGATGCCGTGGATGGCGTTGGTGCCCGACATCAGCGGGGTGTGCAAGGTGTTGGGCACCTTCGAAATCACGGCGAAGCCCACGAACCCGGCCAGGACCAGGATCGCGATGTTCGCCAACAGTTC
>NZ_JBSNCE010000003.1:0-291069 GCF_053764755.1 Rhodococcus sp. 2H158 | reverse complement strand
TCGACGCCCCGTCCGCCGCGATGTGATGCACCACGAACACCAGCACGTGCTCCCCGTCGCCGAGCGCGAACAACCGCGCCCGCACCGGCACCTGCACGGCCACGTCGAAGCCGGCCGTGACCTCGGCGGCCAGACGCTGCGGCAGCGCGTCGGCGGACACCGGGACCGGATCGAGGTCGGGGGTGGCCTGGGCGGGGTCGGTGACCAGCTGCGCCGGGCCGGTGTTCTCGTTCGGGTACCAGGTGCGCAGGGTTTCGTGGCGGGTGATCAGGTCGTGCACGGCGGCGGTGAGTGCCGCCCGGTCGAGGCGGCCGGTCAGCCGGATCGCCATCGGGATGTTGTAGGCGGCCGAGGCGGTGTCGAACTGGTTGACGAACCACATCCGCTGCTGGGGTGGGGACAGCGGGATCCGGTCGGGGCGCGGGCCCGCGGTGAGGGGGACGCGGGTGCCCCCGGCGTGGTCGTCGAGGATGCGGGCGGCCAGGGTCCGCACGGTCGGGGCCTCGAACAGCACCCGCACGCCGGCGTCGGTGCCGAGGGCGCCGTTGATGCGGGCGACGACACGGGTGGCGATCAGCGAGTTGCCGCCGAGGTCGAAGAAGCTGTCGTCGACGGAGACCTTCTCGTGGCCGAGGGCCTCGGCGACGATGTCGGCGATGGTGGCCTCGGTGTCGGTGGCCGGGGCGCGGTATTCGCCGGTGGCCGACAGGTCGGGTACCGGCAGGGCGCGGCGGTCGAGCTTGCCGACCGGGGTGAGCGGGATCTCGTCGAGGACGACGATCGCGGCGGGCACCATGTGCGCCGGCAGCTGCCCGGCGACGTGCCCCCGCAGCGCGGCGGTGTCGACGTGGTGGCCGGTCTCGGGCAGGACGTAGGCGACGAGGGCGGTGTCGCCGGACGGGGCGGTGTGCCCGATCGTCACCGCGAAGGCGACGTCGTCGTGGGCGGCGAGGGCGGTGTCGATCTCGCCGAGTTCGATGCGGAAACCGCGGACCTTGACCTGGAAGTCGGAGCGGCCGAGGTATTCGACGGTGCCGTCGGTGCGCCAGCGCACCACGTCGCCGGTGCGGTACATCCGCTCCCCCGGCGCCCCGAACGGGTCGGCGACGAACCGGGCCGCGGTCAGGTCGGGACGGCGGTGGTAGCCGCGGGCCAGGCCGGCGCCGGCGATGTAGAGCTCACCGGCGACCCCGATGGGGACGGGCCGCAGCCGTTCGTCGAGGACGACCTCGTGGAAGCCGATGGCGGGGCCACCGACGGTGACGGTGGTGTCCGGGCGCATGTCGGGGCTGACGCTGGTCTCGATGGTGGCCTCGGACGGGCCGTAGCCGTTGTACATGTGGCGGCCCGGCGCCCAGCGGTCGACCAGTTCCGGCGGGCAGGCCTCCCCGGCGACGACGAGCACGCGCAGCTCGTCGAGGCCCGCGGGATCGAGCGACGCGAGGGCGGTGGGGGTGACGAACGCGTGGGTGATGCGTTCCTCGCGCAGGATGCGGGCGAGTTCCTCGCCGCCGTAGACGCTGGGCGGCACGATGACGAGGGTGGCGCCGGCGCAGAACGCCTTGGTCAGCTCGAAGAGGGACGCGTCGAAGCTCGGCGACGCCAGGTGCGAGACGCGGGCCCGATGGGTGATCGAGAAGTGTTCGCGCACTTCGGCGTTGAGGTTGGTCAGGCCGCGGTGGGTGACGACGACGCCCTTGGGGCGGCCGGTCGAGCCGGAGGTGTAGATGAGGTATGCCGGATGGTCGTACCGCAGCGGGGCACGGCGGTCGTCGTCGGTGACCGGGGCGGGCGAGACGTCGTCGAGCCGGCGGCGCAGGCCGGGGTCGTCGAGCAGCAGCCACGACACCGCGTCCGCGGGCCACACGTCGCGGTGGGCGGTGGTGGTCAGGCCGAGGGTGGCCCGGCAGTCGTCGAGCATGTAGGCGATCCGCTCGGGCGGGTAGCCGGGGTCGACGGGGACGAACGCCGCCCCGGACTTGGTCACCGCCCACACCGCCGCGACCGACTCGATCGAACGCGAAATTCCCAGGGCCACGAAGGATTCCGGGCCGACACCGTGACTCGTGAGGACGCGGGCGAGCCGGTTGGACCAGGCGTCGAGCTCACCGTAGGTGACGGTGCGGCCTTCGAAGGACAGGGCCACCGCCTCCGGCACGATCGCCGCCACCGACGACAGCAGTTCGGGCCACAGCTGCGGGGAGACCGCGGGCCGGCCCCGCGCCGGGGCCAGGGTGGCGAGCTCACGCGGGGTGACGATCTCCACGTCCCCCACCGTCACGGACGCATCCGCGGTGACGGCGTCGAGGATCCGCACGAACCGGTCCGCGAACGAGGCGACCGTGTCCGCGTCGAACAGGTCGGTGGCGTAGGTGAACGCCGCCCGCACGCCGGATCCGCCGCCGGGCCGCTCGGCGATCGACAGCTGCAGGTCGAACGGGGACAGGCCGGGATCGAGGTCGAGCACCCGCGCCGTCGCTCCCGGCAGCGCGATCTCGGGGCGCTCGATGTCCTGGAACTCGAGCAGCACCTGGAACAGCGGGGGGTAGGACGTCGACCGGGGCGGGTCGAGGGCCTCGACGAGCCGCTCGAACGGGACGTCGGCCCGGCCGAACGCCGCCAGGTCCGCCGAACGGACCCGCCGCAACAGCGAGTCGAACCGTTCGCGTTCGTCCACCCGGGCCCGCAGCACCACGGTGTTGACGAACATGCCGACCAGATCGTCGAGGGCACGGTCACCGCGCCCGGCGACGGGGGTGCCGACCACGATGTCGTCGCTGGTGGACAGCCGGGCCAGCAGCACCGCCAGCGCCGCATGCACGACCATGAACAACGACGCGTCGTGCTCGCGGGCCAGCGCGAGCATGCCGCGGTGGGTGTCGGCGCCGATCTCGAACGCCACGCGGGCACCGCGCCCGGACTGCTGCACCGGGCGGGGCCGGTCCCACGGCAGCTCGAGCAGTTCCGGCGCCCCGGCCAGCTCGTCGTGCCAGAACGCGAGCTGCCGGGCGGCGGTGGAGGCGGGATCGGACTCGTCGCCCAGCACGGTGTGCTGCCACAGCGTGTAGTCGGCGTACTGCACCGGCAGCGGCGACCGGTCGGGGGCGCGGCCACCGGCGCGGGCGGC
Source organism: Rhodococcus sp. 2H158 (assembly GCF_053764755.1). Classification (NCBI taxonomy): domain Bacteria; kingdom Bacillati; phylum Actinomycetota; class Actinomycetes; order Mycobacteriales; family Nocardiaceae; genus Rhodococcus; species Rhodococcus sp. 2H158. Next base: position 287,942 of record NZ_JBSNCE010000003.1, on the reverse strand, counting down.
GTACGCGGTCATCAGATCCCGCCCCAGCGGTCCCATCGAGAACCCGTCGGCGGCGATGTGGTGCACGACCAGGACCAGCACGTGGTCGGTGTCGGCGAGGGTGAGCAGCCGGATCCGCACCGGCACCTCGGCGGCGACGTCGAACCCGGCACCGACGATCCGGTCGATGTGCGCGGGCACCGTGTCCTCGGTCTCGACGCGGGTGACGGTGAAGTCGGGCTGCGCCACCGCGACCGGCAGCACGACCTGGATCGGGCCGTCGTCGGTGAGCGGGTAGCGGGTGCGCAGCGTCTCGTGGCGCGCGGCGACGTCGGCGGCGGCGGCCCGCAGTGCCGCGAGGTCCAGCTCCCCGGTCAGACGCAGCGCGACGGCGATGTTGTAGGCCGGGGAGGTCGTGTCGAACTGGTTGATGAACCACATGCGCTGCTGCGCCGGGGACAGCGGGATCGTGGGGGGCCGGGTCGCGGCGGCGGTCAGCGCGGGCCGCGCCGCGGCGTCGCGGTCGCGGAGCCGCTCGGCCAGGGCGGCGACGGTGGGCGCGTCGAACAGATCACGCACGCCCACGTCGGTGCCGGTCGCCGCGGCGATCCGCGCGGCCAGCCGCATGGCCAGCAGCGAGTTGCCGCCCAGATCCAGGAAGCTGTCGTGCACGCCGAGACGCTCCACCCCGAGCAGGCCGGCGAAGACCTCGGCCAGGACCTGCTCGACCGGGGTGCGAGGCGCGACGTGCTCCGCCGCCCGCCCGGCGGTGAAGTCCGGGGCGGGCAGTGCCTTGCGGTCGAGCTTGCCGTTGGGGTTGAGCGGGAGCCGGTCGAGGACGACGACGTATGCGGGCACCATGTAGCCGGGCAGCCGGGCCGCGACGGCCCCGAGCAGGGCCGCGGTATCGAATGCGCGGCTCGCCGCGGTATCGAATGCGCGGCTCGCCGCGGTATCGAATGCGCGGCTCGCCGCGGTATCGATGTTCCGGCCGGGTTCGGGCACGACGTACGCGACGAGCACCCCATCGGAGCCGTCGGCGGCGCCCGCGGCGGGCCGGTGCACCACGACCGCGACCTGCGCGACGGCCGGGTCGGCGAGCAACGCCTGCTCGATCTCACCGAGCTCGATCCGCAGGCCCCGGAGCTTGACCTGGAAATCGGTGCGGCCCAGGTAGATCAGATTGCCGTCGTGGCGCCAGGACACGAGGTCGCCGGTGCGGTACATGCGGGTACCGGACGGGCCGAACGGATCGGCGACGAACCGGTCGGCGGTCAGGTCGCCGCGCCCGACATAGCCGCGGGCGAGCTGGATGCCGGACAGGTACAGCTCCCCCACGGCGCCGACGGGAACCGGGTGCAGCCGCGCATCGAGGACGTGGACACGGGTGTTCCACACCGGGGCGCCGATCGGCACGACGTCGACGGCGTCGTCGGTGCAGGCCCAGAACGTGACGTCGACGGCGGCCTCGGTGGGCCCGTACAGGTTGTGCAGGGCCGCGGCGGGGAACGCGGCGTGGGCGGCGGCGACCGTGGCCGGGGGCAGCGCCTCACCGCTGCAGAACAGCAACCGCAGCGACGTGCAGCGGGCCGGGTCGGTGGCGGCGACGAACACCGCGAGCATGGACGGCACGAAGTGCGCCACGGTGACGTGCTGCTGCTCGACGACGGCGGTGAGGTAGGCGGGGTCGCGGTGCCCGTCGGGGGCGGCGACGACGAGGCGCGCCCCGGTCTGCAGCGGCCAGAAGAACTCCCACACCGACACGTCGAACGTGAACGGTGTCTTCTGCAGGACGGTGTCCTCGGCGGTGAGCGGGTAGGCGTGCTGCATCCACCGCAGCCGGTTGACGATCGCGGCGTGAGCGACCGCGACACCCTTGGGGCGGCCGGTGGAGCCGGAGGTGTACAGCACGTAGGCGAGGTGGTCGCCCGTCAGCGGGGCGGCGCGCTCCTCCGGGGCGACGGGGGCGTCGGAGGCGCCGGTCAGGTCGAGGCGATCGACCTCGAGGATCGGGACCGGGGCGGGCAGCGTCGTCCGGTCGGCGGCGGTGGTCAGCACGCACACCGGACGGGCGTTGCCCAGGACGTATTCGAGCCGGTCGGCGGGGTGGTCGGGGTCGAGCGGCAGGTAGGCGCCGCCGGCCTTGATCACCGCGTACATCCCGACGAGCAGCTCGACCGAGCGGCGCATCGCGAGCCCGACGAGGCGGTCCGGGCCGACGCCCTCGGCGATCAGGCGCCGGGCGAGCCGGTTGGTGCGGGCATCGAACTCGGCGTAGGTCAGGGCCTCGTCGCCGAAGACGACGGCGACGGCGTCGGGGGTGCGGGTGGCCTGCCGGGCGAACAGGTCGGCGAGGGTGTGCGGGCTGCGGGGGGCGTCGGTGGCGTTCCAGCGCCGCAGGATCAGCTCGCGTTCGCCCGGCTCGAGCAGGTCGAGGTCGCCGACGGGCACGTGCGGGGTGGTGGTCACGGCGGTGAGCAGCCGCACGAAGCGGTCGGCGAGGGCGGTGACGGTGCCGGCGTCGAACAGGTCGGTCGCGTAGGACAGGGCGCCGGTGAGGGCGGCGGGGGCGCCGTCGTCGCCGGGGACCTCGGCCAGCATCAGGTGCAGGTCGAATTTGGTGGTGCCGGTGTCGATTTCGGAGACGTCGACGGTCAGGTCGGGCAGCTGCAGGTGGGCGGACTCGGTGTTCTGGAAGGCCAGCATCACCTGGAACAGGGGCGCGTAGGCCTCGGACCGGTGGTCGGTGACGGCGTCGACGAGGGCGTCGAACGGCAGGTCGGCGTGGGCGAGGGCGTCGACGTCGCGGTCGCGGACGTGGGTCAGGTGCTCGGCGAAGGTGTGCTGTGCGGTGACGGGGGTGCGCAGGACGACGGTGTTGACGAACATGCCGACCAGATCGTCGAGGGCACGGTCGCCGCGACCGGAGACGGGGGTGCCCACGGTGACGTCGTCGCTGCCCGAGAGCCGGGCCAGCAGCACCGCCAGGGCCGCGTGCACCGTGATGAAGGGGGTGGCGCCGTGCGTGCGGGCCAGGTCGCCGACCGCCCGGTACAGCTCGGACCCGACCTCGAAGCGGACGGTGGCGCCGCGGAACGACTGCTGCGGCGGGCGGGGGCGGTCGGTGGGCAGCGCCAGTACTTCCGGTGCGCCGGACAGGGTTTCGCGCCAGTACCGCAGCTGGGCGGCGGCGAGCGAGTCCGGATCGGCCCGGTCGCCGAGGACCTGCCGCTGCCACAGCGCGTAGTCGGCGTACTGCACCTCCAGGGGCGTCCAGTCGGGGGCGCGGCCGCCGGTGCGGGCCGCGTAGGCGGTCATCAGATCCCGGGCCAGCGGCGCCATCGACGCCCCGTCCGCCGCGATGTGATGCACCACGAACACCAGCACGTGCTCCCCGTCGCCGAGCGCGAACAACCGCGCCCGCACCGGCACCTGCACGGCCACGTCGAAGCCGGCCGTGACCTCGGCCGCCAGACGCTGCGGCAGCGCGTCGGCGGCGACGGTCGTCGCGGTGAGATCGAGGTGCACCTGCTCGACCGGGCGGATCCGCTGGACGGGGCCGTCGGCGGTGGCCGGGAACTCGGTGCGCAGCGCCTCGTGGCGGGCGAGCACATCGGTGACGGCGGTGGCGAGCGCGTCCCGGTCGAGCCGGCCGCGCAGCCGGATCGCCATCGGGATGTTGTAGGCCGGCGAGGCGGTGTCGAGCTGGTTGACGAACCACATCCGCTGCTGGGCCGCGGAGACCGGCAGCACCCCCGGGCGGGGCCCGGCGACCAGCGGCACCCGGGTGCCCGTGCCGGCGTCGGCGGTGAGGGCGGCGAGAGTCCGCACCGTGGGGGCCTCGAACAGTGCCCGCACCCCCAGGTCGGTGCCGAGGGCGGCGTTGATGCGGGCGACGACACGGGTGGCGATCAGCGAGTTGCCGCCGAGGTCGAAGAAGCTGTCGTCGAGACCGACGCGGTCGACGCCGAGGAGCTCGGCGAACACCTGCGCCACCGTCTTCTCGGCGTCGGTGGACGGCGCGACGTAGGTGGTGCCGTCCACCGCGAACACGGGCACGGGCAGGGCGCGGCGGTCGAGCTTGCCGACCGGGGTGAGCGGGATCTCGTCGAGGACGACGATCGCGGCGGGCACCATGTGCGCCGGCACGCTCCGCGACAGGTGCGCGGCGAGGGTGGCAGGTTCGGCGGTGCGCCCGGTCGCGGGCAGCACGTAGGACACCAGGACGGTGTCGCCGGACGGGGCGGTGTGCCCGATCGTCACCGCGAACGTGACGTCCTCGTGGGCGGTCAGGACCGCGTCGATCTCGCCGAGTTCGATGCGGAAACCGCGGACCTTGACCTGGAAGTCGGAGCGGCCGAGGTATTCGAGGGCGCCGTCGCGCCGCCAGCGCACCACGTCGCCGGTGCGGTACATCCGCTCCCCCGGCGCGCCGAACGGGTCGGCGACGAACCGGCCGGCGCTGAGCCCGGGCCTGCCGCGGTAGCCGCGGGTGATGCCCGGGCCGGCGATGTACAGCTCGCCGGCGACGCCGATCGGCACCGGCCGCAGCCGGGAGTCCAGGACGACCTCGTGCGTGCCGCGCACGGGGGTGCCGATCGGGATCGTGGGGGCCGGCGCGAGCGGACCGCAGATGTTGACGACGATCGTGCACTCGGTCGGGCCGTACGCGTTGAACATCCGCCGGCCCCGGGACCAGCGGGCGACGAGCTCGGGCGGGCACGCGTCGCCGGCGACGGTGACCGACTCGGCGGCGACACCCTCCGGATCGACGGAGGCCAGCGCCGCGGGGGTGGAGAAGGCGTGGGTGATGCGCTGCTCGCGGAGGAAGCGGGCCAGTTCCTCGCCCCCGTAGATCGTCGGGGGCACCACGACGAGGGTGGCGCCGATCGCGAACGCGGTCATGTACTCGTACACCGAGGCGTCGAAGCTCGGGGACGAGAAGTGCGAGACCCGCGAGTGCGGGGTCGGGCCGTGCCGGCCGTGCAGTTCGGCGCACAGGTTCGCCAGCCCGCGGTGCGGGACCACCACGCCCTTCGGGCGACCGGTGGACCCGGAGGTGTAGATCAGGTAGGCGGGATGGTCGAAATGCAGCGCGCCGCGACGGTCGAGGTCCGACAGCGGCCCGTCGGAGACCGAGTCCAGCGCCGCGACGAACTCCGCGTCGTCGAGCACCAGCCACGGCACGTCGGCGGGCAAGCCGTCGCGGTGGGCGGTGGTGGTCACGCCGAGGACGGCCCCGGAGTCGGCGAGCATGTACTCGATCCGCTCGGCCGGGTAGGCCGGGTCGACCGGCATGTACGCGGCGCCGGACTTGGCCACCGCCCAGACCGCGGCCACGGATTCGAGGGATCGGGCGATGCCGAGGGCAACGAATGTCTCCGGGCCGGCGCCGGCGTCGATGAGCACCCGGGCGACCCGGTTGGACCAGGCGTCGAGCTCCCCGTACGTCATCGTGCGGCCGTCGAATTCCAGGGCCCTCGCGTCGGGCACGTGCGAGGCCACGGAGGCGAGGATCTCGGGCCACAGCTGCGGGGACGAGGCGGGCAGTCCGCGTACCGGGCTCAGCTCCGCCGCTTCGTCGGGGAAGACGATGTCGACGTCCCCGATCGGTGCCGCCGGGTCGACGGTGACGGCGCCCAGGATTCTCAGCAAACGTTCGCAGAACGATCGTGCGGTGTCGGCGTCGAAGAGGTCGGCGGCGTACGCACACCTCAGGCGGGTGCCGTCGGGGCCGGTCGCGGTGTGCACCGCGAGTTCGGCGTGCGCGAGCCCGCCGTCCCCGGCGGTGTCGCCGCTGTCGAGCAGCACCGGCAGGGTCGGCACGTGCTGCGCGTCGAAGATCCGGGCGAGCCGGTCCGCCGGCACGTCGGCGTGGGCGGTGGCGGCGGCGTGGATCGCCGTGACCCGGCCCAGGAGCGCGGCGAACGGCTCGCTCTCGTCGAGCTGCACCCGCAGCGGGAGCGCCCCGGCGGGGGCGGGGACGGCGACGAGAGTGTCGGTGCCGGCGGTGAGCCGGCCGACGAGCACCGCGGCGGCGGCGTGCAGCAGTTCGGTGGAGGTGGCGCCGTGGCGCCGGGCGAGCTCGGTGACCCGGTCCCCGAGCGCGGCGGGGACCGGCACGTCGAGGTGGGCGGCGGTGGGGGTGCGCGGGCCGGTGCGGCGGCGGTCGGCAGGCAGCTCGAGGTGTTCGGGCGCCCCGGCCAGGGCGGCACGCCAGAACCGCTCGACGTCGGCATCGCGCCGCAGGCGCTCGGCGACGGCGGCGGTCGCGCGGTGGATGCGGGCAACCGGCGTGTCCGGGTCGGCCCGCAGGAACTCGGCGAGCAGTTCGACGAAGCTGCCGTGGTGTGCGCGCAGCTCGTCCGGCTCGTACTGGTTGGGGTTGCCGCGGAAGTCGAGGAACGTCCGGGCGGGGGTGCCGCTCTGGTAGATGTTGACCAGCAGGTCGTCGACCGGACCCGAGGTCATGATGTGGAACTCGCCGCGGACCGGGCCGAGGGTGATCTCCTGCCGGAAGAGCATCACGTTGATCATCGGGCCGCCGTAGCTGTGGGCCCGGCCGGCGGTGCCGGTCTCGCGGCGGAGGTCCTCGAGGCTGAACCGCTGGTGGCGCAGCGCACCGGTCAGTTCCAGCTGGGCCCGCTGCACCAGGTCGGCGCGGGTGTCGTCGTCCTCGAGGCGGATGTGCAGCGGCGCGGTGTTGACGAGCATGCCGCCGGAGCGTTTCGCCGCCGCGGTGGTGCGCGCGAACACCGGCAGATTGAGCATCACGTCGGCGCGGCCGGTCAGCCGGGAGAGATAGCACGCGGCCGCCGCGACCACCGTCGCGGCGGCCGACGATCCGCTCGTGGCATCGGCGTCGGTCAACCGGGCGACCAGGTCGTCGGGCAGGGTGACACTCTCGAGGGTGCTGCGCGCGGCGGTCGGCACCGTCCGCCGCGCCAGGGTCGATCCGTCCTCGAGCCCGGCGACCCGCCCGATCCAGTAGTCCCGGTCGCTCGCGTACCGATTCGAACCACGGTAGTCGAGGTCCGACTGGTAGAGGTCGTGCAGGTCGGCGGCGGTGGATGGCTCGGGGACGCGGTCCTCGTGGGCCGCCGAGTACAGCGCGGCGATCCGGTTGACCATCGTCATGGCACCGAAGCCGTCGAGGGCGACGTGGTGGATCCGGCTGTACCACAGGTGCCGTCGCTCACCGATCCGCAGGATCGTCATGTTCACCAGCGGGTCGCGGGCCAGATCGACCGGGGTGGCGTAGTCGGTGTTCATCCACTGCTGCGCCGTGGTCATCGGATCGGGCGCATCGGAGAAGTCCAGCAGCGGGATGTCGCTGAGGTCGAGGTCGGGATCGACGTACTGGTACGGCTCACCGTCGACCTCGACGACCCGCAGGTACGGCGACTGGAACTCGCGGGCGGCCTCGTGCGCGGCCTCGCGCAGCAGATCCAGATCGAGGTCCCCGGGCAGGTCGACGTACTGGGCGATGCAGACGGGCACCTCGGGTGCCAGCTGTTGTGCGAACCAGATCGACCGCTGGGCAGAGGACAACGGGAAGGCCCCGGGCGGAATGTGCAGCCGCTCTTGCAACGAACTCCCCTTCACGAAAGTGATTCCAGTGGTGTCCTGGCACCCCCCGGCACCGTGCAGGAAAACCCCTCGGTCGGATCGACGTGGCTGTAGCTCTTTCCCCTTCGATCGTCCGCGCCCTCGAATGTGTGACAGGAGCGCTCCCTCAAGCTAGACCACCGCGACGACGTCTCGGCCCGAAACCGGACCGAAAAATCGACCCCTCGGGCCGCATCGATCCCGAGTCGAGACCGGAGGGGCGACCTGTCGCGGCGCTCGCGGCGAATCGACGGGGATTTGTTACCGTTCGATCGCGATCAGGTCACCGGATGCGCTCGAATCACAGTTTCGGTAACCGCTTTTCGAACCGGGCCCCGGAAACGGCCCGCGGCGGCCCCGGTCCCCCTATTGTCGAGCCGACCACGCCGTCGCCCGTGCCCGCCCCATCCTCGAGGAGCTCTGGATGCAGCAGCGTCGATGGACCGTTCGTTCGCTCTCTGCCGCGGCAGCCGCGGCTGTCGCCGTGGCCGTGCCCGCCCACGCCGTCGCGGAGCCGGCACCCCCGGGATTGCCGCCGGATGCGCTGCGGGCGGCGGCCGCCGCGGATTCCCCCGAGGCGCTGCGGGCGGTGGAGTCCCTGCTCGACGCGGCCCGCACCCCGGCGTTGTTCGAGCCGCCGCCGCGCAACACGCCGCAGCCGTTCATGCAGCCCGCCCCCACGTTCGGGCTCGGCTGCGGCGGCGGCTTCACCCCGTACGCGATGACCACCGGCTGGGCCCAGCCGGGCCCCAACGCGGTGCCGCCCGTGCAGATCGGGCAGTTGAAGATCTTCGTCTCCCCCACGATCCCCACCCTGCCGGCGCGGGCCGACCTGAGGTTCGTGTGGCTGAACATGGAGAACTTCCGCGGGGGCGTGGCCACCCTCGACGACACCGTCGGCGGGGTGCCGCAGCTGTCGAAGACCCTCGACACCGGCACCGGGCCGGTGCTGTCGGCACTGTTCGGTTCCGTGCAGTACGTCGACGGCACCTTCTGCCAGGTGGTCTACACGATGGGGGCGTTCTTCGCCTGAGGACCGCCGCCGGCTCGGCGGAGCCCAGCTCAGCGGAGCCGCTCGGCGGCGCGGGCCAGGCGCACCAGGTCGGCGCACAGGGGCGCCAGTTCCTCCGGACCTGCGCCCTCGCCCACCGCGGTCGCGACGTCCTCGGCCGCGCACCGCACCTCGAAGGCACGGTCGGCGACCGCGCTCGCCTCGTCGGCGGTCAGGACCACCGCGTCCTCCGGCAGGCCCGCCTCCCGGGCGAGGGTGCGGTGCTCGTAGGCCCGCTGGCGGCACGAGCGGCGGCAATAGCGGCGGCGGCGCCCGAGCGGGGCGTCGGCGACCGGCCGGCCGCACCAGAGGCAGTTCTCCGGTTTACGGGTACGTCCGGTCATGGCCGCACACCCTACCGGCCCGCGGCGCCGGAGCGGCCGGGGCGGCCCGGTAGAATGACCCGCGCCCACGGCCCCGGGGCGGTCGGGAACCGATTCGACCGCGCGGGCGTTGACAAGAGTGGTCGGCATCCGCCGATGTCGATCGCACTGTGGACGCTCGCTCCCCTCGGGGGCGAGCGCACCGGGCGGAGCACACAAGAGAGGACACCACCATGGCAGATCGTGTACTGCGAGGCAGCCGGCTCGGGGCGGTGAGCTACGAGACCGACCGTGACCACGATCTGGCGCCGCGGCGGATCGCCCGCTACCGCTGTGACAACGGCGAGGAGTTCGACGTTCCGTTCGCCGACGACGCGGAGATCCCCGGCACCTGGATCTGCAAGAACGGCCTGGAAGGCTCCCTGGTCGAGGGCGCGGCACCGGAGACGAAGAAGGTCAAGCCGCCGCGCACCCACTGGGACATGCTGCTCGAGCGCCGCTCCATCGATGAGCTCGACGAACTGCTCAAGGAGCGCCTCGAACTGCTCAAGACCAAGCGGCGCGGCGCCTGACCCCGCCCCCACCGGCACCCCACGATGCCGCCCCCGGGACCCGTCCCGGGGGCGGCATCGCGCATCACGGGCCCCCAGGGGTCGGCCGTGTTGCGCGCACGGCACAAAAAGATCAAACGCCGACAGCGCCTTCGCGCGCGTGTCATCATGATCGAACACCGGCCGGATTCTCGGACCGGCGACCTCGGACGACGCGAAACGGAATGACCCACTGGGGTTTCGGGACGTGGTACAGGGGGCGAGAAGCAATGGACAACAGCAACGACCGCAGGGCGGGCGCCACCGCCGAATCCACGCCGGACCGCCTGCTCGACGGGCTGCGCACCGAACTCGACCGCGTCGATGCCCGGCTCCTCGACGACGTCCGGGACCGGCTGCGGATCTGCGCCCGCATCGCGCACCTGAAACAGCGGCACGCCATCCCGATGCTGCAGCCGGGGCGGATGCAGGTCGTGCACGACCGCGCCGAGACCTACGCGCACCGCAACGCCATGTCGCCCGAGTTCCTGCACTCGTTGTACGCGCTGCTCATCGCGGAGGCGTGCCGGGTCGAGGACCTCATCATCGACGGCACTGGCTCGGCGTCGGCCGAGCTGCGCGAGACCCGGACCTGAGGCCGGTCATGGCCGCGCCGCCGCCCGCCGGTTCGATCCGCACCCTGCTGATCGACAACTACGACTCGTTCACCTACAACCTCTACAGCCTGCTTGCGGAGGTCAACGGTGTTGCACCCACGGTCGTCAGCAACGACACCCCGTGGGAGTGCCTGGACCTGGACCGGTTCGACAACATCGTCGTCTCCCCCGGGCCGGGGCGGCCCGACCGGGCCCGCGACTTCGGGATCAGCTCCCACGCCCTGCTCGACTCCGGTCTGCCGGTGCTCGGGGTGTGCCTGGGTCACCAGGGCCTGTGCAACCTGTTCGGCAGCGACGTGGTGCGCGCCCCGCAACCGGTGCACGGACGGCTCTCGCGGATCCGGCACACCGGCACCGGGCTGTTCGCCGGCATTCCCTCGCCGTTCGCGGCGGTGAGGTACCACTCGCTGGTCGTCGACCGGGTGCCCGACGAGCTCGAGGCCGTCGCCTGGACCGAGGACGGGCTGCTGATGGGGGTCGCCCACCGGACCCGGCCGCTGTGGGGGGTGCAGTTCCACCCCGAATCGATCTGCACCGAGTACGGCCGCGAACTGCTGGCGAACTTCCGCGACGCGACCCCGGCCCGGCCCCACCCGCCGGAGCCGGCCCTTCCGCCCGCGCCGACGGCCCGGCCCCCGGCGCTGGTGCTCGAGAGCCGCCGGATCGAGCACAACCCGGACCCGCAACGGGTGTTCGAAGCGTTGTTCGCCGAGGGCCCGCACAGCTTCTGGCTGGACGGCAGTGCCGCCACCGAGCCGAACTCGCGGTTCTCCATCCTCGGGGACGGGTCGGGACCGCGCGCCGAGTTCGTCACCTACAGCGTCGCCGAGACCCTGGTGCGCGAACAGCGGGCCGGGGCACCGGTCGCCGAGTTCCACACCACCTTCTTCGACCACGTCGACCGTCGCCTCGCCGAGCGCACGGTGGCCCGGCGCGACGACCTGCCGTTCGCGTTCGCCCTCGGGTATGTGGGCTACCTGGGGTACGAGCTCAAGGCCGACACCGGCGGCCAGCTGGTGCACACGTCCCCTATCGCGGACGCGGCGATGGTGTTCGCCGACCGCGCGGTGGTGCTCGACCACGAGGCGCGCTGCTGCTATCTGCTGGCGCTGAGCGAGCGGACCGGTGAGCCGGCCACGACCGCGTGGTTCGACGAGACCGCTGCGGTGCTCGAGTCCCTGCCGGAGTCCGCCACGGCGCCGGCCACGGCGCCGCTGGTGCGGGCCGAGCGGGATCTGCAGGTGCGGTTGCGGCACGAGCCGCAGCGGTATCTCGAGCTGATCGCCCAGTCGATCGCCGAGATCCGCAGCGGCGAGACGTACGAGGTGTGCCTGACCAATGCGGCGACCGTGGAGCGCAGCGTGGATCCGCTGCACACCTACGCGACGCTGCGGGAACTCAGCCCGACCCCGTACAGCGCCCTGCTGCGATTCCCGGAGGTGTCGGTGCTCAGCGCCTCGCCGGAGCGGTTCCTGCGGGTCGGCCCGGACCGGGTGGTCGAGTCGAAGCCGATCAAAGGCACCCGGCCGCGCGGCACCACCGAGGACGCGGACCGGGCGTTGCGGCAGAGCCTGCTCGACAGCGAGAAGGACCAATCGGAGAACCTGATGATCGTCGACCTGGTGCGCAACGACCTCTCGCGGGTGTGTGTACCCGGCTCGGTGCACGTGCCGAAGCTGTTCGACGTCGAGACGTACGCGGCGGTGCACCAGCTGGTCTCCACGGTCCGGGGGACGTTGCGCCCGGATGCCACCGCGGTGGACTGCGTGCGGGCCGCGTTCCCGGGCGGGTCGATGACCGGGGCGCCGAAGCTGCGCACCATGGAGATCATCGACAAGCTCGAGGACGGCCCCCGCGGCGTGTATTCGGGGGCGCTGGGATACCTGTCCCCGACGGGGGCGGCGGACCTGTCGATCGTCATCCGCACCATGGTCGCCACCGAGCACGAGGTGGGCTTCGGAATCGGCGGCGCCATCGTCGCCTTGTCGGATCCGGCGGACGAACTCGAGGAGACGATGGTCAAGGCGGTGGCGATGCGCCGCACCCTGTCGGTGAACGAGCCGCCCGAGGACGGCCCCCGCGCGTGAACGACACGGCCGGTCCCGTGGTCGTCGCCGGCGGTGCCGGCGCGGTCGGCCGGATGCTGGTCGAGGCGTTCCGCCGCGACGGCACCGCCGTGGTGGTGATCGACCCGGCCGCCGGCGACGACCCGGCCGCGCTGCGCGGCGATGTCACCGCCCCCACGGCGGCGATGCGGGACGCGGTACGGGTCGCTCCGACGGTGGTGCTGGCCCTGCCCGAGACCACGGCACTCGCCGCCGCCGCCCCGCTCGGTGCGCTGCTGTCGCCGGCCGCGGTGCTCGTCGAGACGCTGTCGGTGAAGTCGGCGTGGGCGCGGGCCGTGCGCGAGCCGGGGTGGTCCGTGCAGTGTGTGGGGCTGAATCCGATGTTCGCGCCGGCGCTGGGCATGGCCGGACGGCCGGTGGCGGTGGTCGAGCACCGGCCCGGTCCGGCGGTCGAGTCGCTGCTCGGGGTGTTGGGCCGGTGGGGTGCGCAGGTGGTGCGGCTGACGGCGGACGAACACGACCGGGTCGCGGCGGCCACCCAGGCCGCCACCCACGCGGCGGTCCTGGCGTTCGGGCTGGCGCTGGGCCGGCTCGACGTGTCCCCGTCGGTGGCGGCGGCGACCGCCCCACCGCCGCACCTGCTGCTGCGGGCGCTGCTCGCGCGGATCGCCGCCGGCGCGCCCGAGGTGTATCTCGACGTGCAGGCCGGCAATCCGCACGCGGCCGCCGCCCGGGCGGCGCTGCGCGCCTCCCTCGACGAACTCGACGCAGTGGTCGGCGCCGGTTCGGTGGCCGGGTTCGCGGACCTGCTGGCCCGGGCCGGAACGCCGCTGGGCGCGGACGCCGACCGGTACCGTGAGCTGTGTGCGGGGCTGTTCGCGGATCTGACGCACGAGGAAACGGAGAGCCGCCATGGCCGAGCCTGATCTGTCCGGGGCCCGGGGCCCGCTGCTCGCGCCCGCGCTGCCCGACCACGATCCGCACGACGTCGTCGAGAGCGCCGTCGTGCGGGGCCTGGCGCGGTCGTGGGGGCGGCGCGCCACGGTCAAGAAGCGCGAACCCGATCTCGACGAGCTGTTCGATCCGACCCGGCTGGACTTCCCGGACGAACTCGTGCCGTTCCACACCCACCCCGCGTACCGCGCCCTGGACGAGGAGCGCCGGGCCCGGCTGCGGGGCTGGGGGTGGATCGCGTACAACAAGAACGTCATGGACATCGAGCAGTACGTGGTCAATCCCGGCTTCGCGCTGATCACGACGGACTTCTTCGAGGTCGGACCGTCGGACACCGTCACCGCGGGGGTGCTGCAGGCGATGGTCGACGAGCAGTACCACACCCTGATGCATCTCAACGCGAGCGCGGTGATCCGCCGTCGTCGCGGCTGGCGGATGCCAGAGTCCGCGCTGCCGCCGTGCCGGACCGTGCGCGAGCACCGCGCCGCCGTCGACGCCGCGCCGGATCCGCGGGCGCAGGCCCTGATCCGGCTGGCGTTCACCACCGTCGCCGAGACCTCCATCAGCGCGTTCCTCGGATTGATGACCGAGGACGAGGAGCTGCAGCCGGTCAACCGCACGACGGTGGCCCTGCACCGGCGCGACGAGCTCAGCCACGCCTCCCTCGCGGCCGAGCTGCTGAAGATGGTGTTCACCGATCTCGGGCCCGGCGACCGGGCGCAGCTGCTCGAGGCCCTGGCGGCGGGCATCGAGGCCTTCACCGGCAGCGATCTGGGAACCTGGGCGGCGATCGTGGAGGCGGAGCGCGTTCCGGGCGGGCGGGAGATGCTCGCGAACACCGCGGCGGCGCCGCATCCGCGGCGTGTGGTGCAGGACTGCAGCGCGATCCGCCGGTTGTGCGCCGACCTGGGTGTCGCCGACGATCTGCCCGTCACCTGGTAGAACGACCGAAACCGAACGAACGATGCGAACGTTCGAGAGAATGGCCGATTCGTGACCTTCGAACGTTTGACTCGAACGTTCGAAGGTGTTCGCCCTGGTAATCTGCGGTCGTGAGCGATGCAGCCTCGTCGCGCGGCACGCCGATCGGGGAGACCCCGGCGACGGGCGGCCGCCGCAAGCAGTACGCCAACAGCGCCGAACGTGCGCGCGCCTGGCGCGAGCGTCAACGCCGGACCTCTGCCCCCTCCGCCGCCGACCCCTCCCCCTCTTCGGTGCCGCCGGCACCCCCGCCGACCCCGGCTCCGCGGCCACCGGGGGCCGCGGAGCCCCGGATCGGCGCCGTGCCGGGAGCCCCCCGGGCTGGAGGGACGGGTGCGGTGGACCTCGAGGCGGCACGGCTGCGCACCGAACGCGACGAGGCGCTGCGGGCGGCGGCCGAGGCCTGGCAGCGCGTCGCCGAACTCGAGGCGGATCTGGCGATGGTGCGCGCCGAACTGGCCGACGAGCGGGCCACCCAGCTGCGCGAGGCGCGGGCCCACATCGCCGAGTTGCAGGTGCAGGTCGCCGAGCTGCGGCGCGAACGCGATCACCGCACCGCGGACCCGGGCTGACGAACGTTCGATGACGCCCGGCGAAGGTGGCGAACGATCGTTGCCGGCTGTCGCGCTCCCGTGCGAACGTTCGGCGCCGCGGGGCGGGGACTTCCGGCCCTGTCGGGACCTCGGCGAGAGGAGTCGAATGGAGACGGAACGACCTTCCATCGATCCGATTCCTAGAGAGGAGCAGACATGTCCGCTGTGCCAGCACGCCGTTCCCGTTCGGTGTTCCCGGACCTGTCCGAGTTCTTCGACGCCTTCCCCTTCACCGGTCTGCGTCCCGCTCTCGGCGGAAACCTCATCCGTGTCGAGGACCGCGTCGAGGACGACCGGTACGTCCTGCGGGCCGAACTGCCCGGGCTCGACCCCGAGAAGGACATCAATGTCTCGATCCACGCGGGGCAGCTCGAGATCACGGCCGAACGCACCGAGGAGAAGTCCGAGGGTGGACGCTCGGAGTTCCACTACGGCTCGTTCCGGCGCTCGGTGACCCTGCCCCCGGGCGCGAAGGACGACGATGTCGAAGCGTCCTACACCAAGGGCATCCTCACCGTGTCGATCGGTCTCGCCGAGCAGCAGGAGGCCGGGAAGAAGATCGAGGTCAAGAACGTCGAATGAACCCCTCCCCCCGGTCGCCGCTCAGCGGCGCAGCAGGCCGCGCAGCTTCGCCCACCGGTTGCGCACACCCCACACGGTGACCTTGATCAGGGCCTCCTGCACGATGCTGCCGCTCATCTTCGACTCGCCGATGATCCGCTCGGTGAAGGTGATCGGCACCTCGGCGACGGTGAACCCGGCCTGCACGGCCCGCCAGGCGAGGTCGACCTGGAAGCAGTAGCCGTGCGAGGCGACCGCGGCGAGGTCGAGCTTCTCGAGCACTGCGCGGCGGTAGGCGCGGTAGCCGCCGGTGATGTCGTGGATCCTCACCCCCAGCGCGAGCCGCGAGTAGATGTTGCCGCCGCGGGAGAGCACCTCCCGGTGCCACGGCCAGTTCACGACCGTGCCGCCGGGCACGTACCGCGAGCCCAGCACCAGGTCGGCGCCCGCATCGATCCGCTCGAGCAGCAGGTGCAGTTGCTCGGGGGCGTGGCTGCCGTCGGCGTCCATCTCCACCAGCACGGTGTAGCCACGCTCGAGTCCCCAACGGAAACCGGCGATGTACGCGGCACCGAGACCGTTCTTCTCCGTGCGGTGCATCACGTGGATGCGGCCCTCGCTCGCGGTGGCGAGACGATCGGCCACGTCCCCGGTGCCGTCCGGGCTGCCGTCGTCGACGATCAGCACGTGCGTGTGCGGCAGCGCGGCGTGCAACCGGCCGACGATCAGGCCGATGTTGTCGCGTTCGTTGTACGTCGGAATGATCACCAGGGTCCGGGCGCTCGGCGCACTGTCGTTCCCGGCCGGCGTCGCCGCTGCCATCGAAGGTCCTTCCTGTCGAACCGGCGGTGGGCCGGTCATCTCGCGGTGCCGGCTGCGGCCGGCACGGTGGTGCTCCGCCCGCGCGAGCGCACCAGCGCCACGCCGACGGCGGCGACGGCACCGACGCAGAGCACGAGCTCCGGAATCGGTCCGAGCCGAGTAGCCAGCGTAGCCGTCGTGCGTAGCGGCACCTGCGCCACCAGCACCTCGGGTACGAACAGGGCGCTGCGCTCGGTGACCGTACCGTCCGCCGCGACCACGGCGCTGACCCCGCTCGTGGCGGCCACCACCACGGCACGGCCGTGCTCGACGGCCCGCACCCGGGACATCGCCAGCTGCTGGTAGGTCATCTCCGTGTCGCCGAAGGTGGCGTTGTTGGTGGGCACGGCCAGCAGCTGCGCGCCGGCGCGCACCGAGTCCCGCAGCGCCCGGTCGAACGCCACCTCGTAGCAGGTGGCCACACCGATCGGGAGGCCGGCGGCGTGGACGGTGCCGTCGCCGTCGCCGGGTACGAAGTGCCCGGCCCGATCGGCGTAGTCGGAGAACAACCGGAAGAACGAGCGGTACGGCAGGTACTCGCCGAACGGCTGGATGATGCGTTTGTCGTGCCGCTCCCCCGGCCCGCCGGCCGCGTCCCACACGATCACCGAGTTGGTGGTGGTGCCGTCCCCGTTGACCAGCACGGCGCCCACCAGGATCGGGGCGCCGACCGCGGCCGCCGCGGCGCCGATGTCGGCGGCCGCGTCGCGGTTGCGCAGCGGGTCGATGTCGGAGGCGTTCTCCGGCCAGATCACCACGTCCGGGCGCGGCGCGGTGCCGGCCCGGACCCGGTCGGCCAGCTCCAGGGTGCGGGCCACGTGGTTGTTCAGCACGGCCTTGCGCTGGGCGTTGAAGTCCAGTCCCAGCCGCGGCACGCTGCCCTGGATCGCGGCGACGGTGACGGTGCGTTCGCCCGGCTCGGGGGCGGGCAGCGCCGGCCAGGTCGCCAACGCGACCAGCGGCGCGGCGACGGTCACCGCGGCGGCCCGCAGCAGCGGTGACCGCTCCCGGTGCCCGCGGGCGTAGCGCAGGCCGGCGCGGCCGCACGCCCACAGGCCGGTGCCGGTCAGCGCCACGGCGAACGACACCAGCGGCGCCCCGCCGACCGCGGCGAGACCGACCAGCGGCCCGTCCGGTTGCCCGAATGCGAGCCGGCCCCAGGGGAAGCCGCCGAAGGGCACGCTCGCCCTCAGGTATTCGGTCAGGCTCCAGCCGGCCGCGATCCACACCGGGGCACCGGGCAGGGCACGCACCTGCACCGCGATCACCCCGAACAGGCCGACGAACACGGATTCGGCGGCCGCGAGCGCCAGCCACGGCAGCGGGCCGACGTACTCGCCGACCCACGGCAGCAGCGGCACGAAGAACCCCAGGCCGGCGAGGTAACCGTAGCCGAAGCCGGCACGGCGGCGCAGCGTCGGCGCCGCCAGGATCGTGGTGAGCAGCGCGATGCCCAGCGGCGCGAGGAACCACAGCGGCCGCGGCGGGAAACTCGTGAACAACAGCAGCCCCGCCGCGACGGCGGCGACGGTGCGGGCAACCACCGGCCGGGCGGCGGCGGTGCGGGCAACCACCGGCCGGGCGGCGGCGCGCGGCCCGATCACCGTGCGTACACGACGCGGCCGCGGTGCACGCTGCGCAGCAGCACCGGGTCGGGCGTGCCCGGCTCGAGGTCCGGCAGCGGCGCCACCCGCGACCGTGGGTCGGTCGACCAGCGCTGCACGCTGTCCTTCGGGGCGCTGACCACGAGCTCGTCCGCATCCCAGAGCGCGTACGACGCGGGCGCGCCGGGGTCGAGGGTGCCGGCGACTCCGTCGCGCACCCCGCCGGCGCGCCACGCCCCGCGGGTCGCGGCGGCGAACGCGGCGCGGGGGGAGATTCCGCTGCCCGGGGTGCGGTGGTGCACGGCGGCGCGCAGCATCGGCCACGGCCGGGCCGCGGTGACCGGCGCGTCGGAGCCGAAGGCGAGCGACATGCCGGTCGCGGCGAGCGGCGCGAACGGGTTGAGCCCGGCGGCGCGGTCGGCGCCGAGGCGGGTGGCGTACAGCCCGTCCGGCCCGCCCCACAGCGCATCGAAGGTCGGTTGCATGCTGGCGATCACGCCCCAGCCGCCGAGCCGGGCGGTCTGCTCGGCGGTGACCATCTCGAGGTGTTCGAGCCGGTGCCCGCGGGCCGCGACGGCCGGGCCGCCGAGCTCGGCGACGACGGCCGCGAACGCCTGCACCGCGGCGTCGACGGCGGCGTCGCCGATGACGTGGAAGCCGGCCTGGATGCCGGCTTCGGTGCAGGCCCGCAGGTGCGCGGCCATCTGCTCGACGGTGAGGTAGGCGGTGCCGCAGCAGTCGGGGCGGTCGGTGTAGGGCGCGGCGAGCCACGCGGTGTGCGACCCGAGGGCGCCGTCGACGAACAGGTCGCCGCCGAGGGCGTGGCCGCCGGTGGCGGCGAGGAGCGCGCGGGCCTGGTCGGCGGTGGTGACGGCCTCGCCCCAGTAGCCGCGAACCTGCACGGCGTGGTCGGTGGCGAGCAGTTCGGCGAAGTCGTCGCGGCCGGCGATGTCCGGGCCGCCGCACTCGTGGACGGCGACGATGCCGTGTGCCGCGTAGTCGTCGAGGGCGGCGGCGCGGGCGTGGGCCCGCTGGGCGGGGGTGAGCAGGGCGCGGGCGGCGGCGCGGACGGTGTGGTGCGCGGCCGCGGTGAGCGGGCGCTGCGGGTGGTAGCCGTCGAGTCCGACGAGGTCGGTGGCGGCGCGCAGCGCGGTGGAGGCGGCCGCGGAGTGGGCGTCGACGCGGGTGAGGTAGACGGCGCGGCCCGGGGCGGCGGCGTCGAGGTCGTCGGTCGTCGGTGCGGTGGGGTCGGGCCAGCGGGTCTCGTCCCATCCGTGGCCCCAGACGACGGCGTCGGCGTGCCGGGCGGCGTGGTCGCGCAGCCGGTGCAGCGCGTCCTCGCGGGAGGGGGTGCCGGACAGGTCGAGGCCGGTCAGGGCCAGGCCGTGCGCGGTGACGTGCACGTGGGTGTCGGCGAACGCGGGCGCGACGAACGCGCCGTCGAGGTCGACGATCTCGGCGTCCGGGTGCAGGGCGCGGCCGGGCCGGTCCTCCCCCACCCACACGACCTGCCCGTCGGTGACGGCCATCGAGGTGGCGTCGGGGGCGCTGGCGCTGTAGATGCGGCCGCCGACGAGAAGCTGGGTGCGGGGGGCTGGGGAACTCACGGCTACCCAGTGTGCCCCGTCAGGGCTGGTGCGGGCGCTGCGGGGGGTCGATGATCTCCCCCTCGAGCGCTGTGCCCGCGCCGGGTGCCGCTGCGCCGAGGCGCGGGGTGCCGACGACGGTGTGCTCGACGACCTCGCCGTCGACGACCACGAGCCGTTCGCCGCGGAATCCGCCGCCGCGGGCGGCGGCCGCGGCCACCTTGCGGGCGGCGACCGCCCGGACGGCGGGACGCAGCAGCGCCCGGGTCGGGGGCAGCAGCAGCAGAATCCCGGCGGCGCTGGTGACCGGGCCGGGCACGAGGACGAGGGCGGCACCGACACCGATCAGGGCGCCGTCCGTGAGGGCACGGTCGGCGGCGCCGGCGAATCCGGCACGGTCGGCGCCGGCGCTGCGGACGCGGCCCAGGTTCTGCAGGGCACGCCGGCCCTGCGCGCCGAGGACGAGGTAGCCGAGGACGCTCACCCCGAGGAACAGCAGGATCGTCGCGCCGATGCCCAGGGTGGACCCGAGCCAGGCCAGCACCCCGATCTCGACGACGACGTAGGCCAGGAACAGCAGCGCGATCATGGGGTGATCCTCCCAGGCGCCGGGAGCGGCACGAATGCGGATGCGGATGCGACGGTCACATCCGGTCAACGAACGGCGCGGCGGTTTTGCTCCCGGCCGCTGTGATCGAATGGCCGCGTGGGTGCGGGCGACTGGGCGGTTCTGATGGTGGCGGCGACCGCCGCGGGGTGGGTCGACGCCGTCGTCGGTGGGGGTGGGCTGATCCTGTTGCCGGCGCTGTTCGTCGTCGCCCCGCAACTGACGCCGGCGGCCGCGCTGGCGACGAACAAGCTCACCGCCATCTGCGGCACCGGTGCGGCGGTGGTGACGTTCGCGCGGCGGATCCGGCTGCAGTGGCCGGTCCTGGCTCCGGCGGCGGCGCTGGCCGCGGTCGCGGCGGCGGCGGGTGCGGCGACGGTCTCGCGGATCGACAAGGACCTGTTCATTCCGATCGTGATGGTGGTGCTGGTGGCGGTCGCGGTGTTCGTGACGCTGCGACCGCAGGTCGGCACGACGCTGGCGCACGAACGCCCGACGCTGCGGCGCACGGTGCTGGTGGTGTTGCTGGCGGCCGCGGTGATCGGTTTCTACGACGGGCTGCTCGGCCCCGGCACCGGCACGTTCCTGATCATCGCGTTCGCGACGCTGCTCGGCACCGAGTTCGTGCGCTCGGCGGCGATGGCGAAGGTGATCAACCTCGGGTCCAACCTCGGGGCGCTGGTGTATTTCGCGGCGACCGGGCACGTGTGGTGGTCGCTGGGGCTGGCGCTGGCGGTGTGCAATATCGCGGGCGCGGTGGCCGGATCGCGGACGGCGCTGCGCCGCGGCTCGGGGTTCGTGCGGGGGGTGCTGCTGACCGTGGTGCTGGTGATGGTGGTGCGGCTGGGATGGCAGCAGTTCGGTTGAGCCGGCGCACGGGCCGCTACGGTATTGCGGGTGAGCACCGTCGACGCCGACTTCCTCGCCCTGCCGCTGCGGGCGCTCGCGGCCGCCGCGCTGTCCGTCGCCCGCGCTGCGGGCGCCTCCCACGCGGATCTGCGGGTGCACCGCGTGCACAGCCAGTCGTTGAGCCTGCGGGACGGCGCCGTGCAGGCGGCCGTCGACAGTGTCGACACGGGGCTGGCCGTGCGGGTGGTGGTCGACGGCACGTGGGGGTTCGCCTCGCACGCCGAGCTCAGCCCCGCCGTCGCGGCGGCGACCGCGCGGCAGGCAATCGAGGTGGCCCGGGCGTTGCGGGCGCTGAACCGGGAACGGGTCGAGCTCGC
The DNA here is from genome assembly GCF_053764755.1 of Rhodococcus sp. 2H158. Classification (NCBI taxonomy): domain Bacteria; kingdom Bacillati; phylum Actinomycetota; class Actinomycetes; order Mycobacteriales; family Nocardiaceae; genus Rhodococcus; species Rhodococcus sp. 2H158. The sequence continues at coordinate 266,735 of NZ_JBSNCE010000003.1, read as the reverse complement.
CGACGAACCGGTCTACCCGGACGCGGTGTGGGTGTCACCGTACGAGGTCGATCCGTTCACGGTGCCCACCGCGCAGAAGGTGGCGCGGCTGACGGACTTCTCGCGGCGGCTGCTCGACACCGACGGGGTCGATCACGTGACGGCGAGCTGTCTGCAGATCAAGGAGCAGACGTTCTACGCGGACCTGGCCGGCTCGACGATCACCCAGCAGCGGGTGCGGGTGGCGCCGCAGCTCGAGGCGACCGCCGTCGACCGGCGCACCGGCGAGTTCGAGACGATGCGCACCCTCGCCCCGCCGGTGGGGCGGGGCTGGGAGTATCTGGCCGGCGACGCGCACTGGAACTGGAGCGAGGAGCTGGAGCGGATCCCCGGCTGGCTGGCGGAGAAGGCGGCGGCCCCCAGCGTGCAGGCCGGGCCGACGGACCTGGTGATCGACCCCACCAACCTGTGGCTGACCCTCCACGAATCGGTCGGGCACGCAACGGAATACGATCGGGCCATCGGGTACGAGGCGGCCTATGCGGGCACCTCGTTCGCCACCCCGGACGGGCTCGGCACGCTGCGCTACGGCACCGACGTCATGCACGTGACGGCGGACCGCACCGTCGCGCACGGGCTCGCCAGCGTCGGCTGGGACGACGACGGGGTCGCCGCCCAGTCCTGGGACCTGGTGCGGGACGGGATCCTGGTGGGCTACCAGCTCGACCGGGTGTTCGCGCCGCGGCTGGGTCTGGGGCGCTCGAACGGCTGCTCGTACGCCGACTCGGCGCATCACGTACCGCTCCAGCGGATGGCGAACGTGTCGCTGCAGCCGGACCCGTCGGCCGACACCACCACCGCCGACCTCATCGCCCGGGTCGACGACGGGATCTACGTCGTCGGTGACAAGTCCTGGTCGATCGACATGCAGCGCTACAACTTCCAGTTCACCGGTCAGCGGTTCTACCGGATCCGCGGCGGCGAACTCGCCGGGCAGGTGCGCGACGTGGCGTACCAGGCCACCACGACGGACTTCTGGGGGTCGCTCGAGGCGGTCGGCGGGCCGTCGACCTGGCAGCTCGGCGGCGCCGTGAACTGCGGCAAGGCCCAGCCCGGTCAGGTCGCCCCGGTCAGCCACGGCTGCCCGTCGGCGCTGCTGCGGTCGGTGAACGTGCTCAACACACGCGCGGAGGGCGGGCGATGATCGAGGCGCAGGAACTGCTCGAGCGGGCGCTGCGCTGCTCGACCGCCGACGAGACGATCGTGCTGGTCACCGACACCGGCGAGGCATCGCTGCGGTGGGCCGGAAATTCGATGACCACCAACGGGATTTCGCGCTCGCGCAGCTGGACGGTGATCGCGGTGCAGCGCGGCGACACCCCCCGCGTCGGGGTGGTGACGTCGAGCAGCGTCGACCCGGCCGACATCGCCCCGACCGTGCGGGCGGCGGGGGCGGCGGCCGCGGCGGCGTCCCCGGCCGAGGACGCGATGCCGCTCGTCGGTGGCGACGGCGTGCCCGGCGACTGGGCCGACGCCGCGGCCGGGACGGACATCTCGGTGTTCGGGCGGCTCGTCGACGATCTCGCCGCGGGGTTCGACGGCGCCGATCAGCTCTACGGCTTCGCCCACCACCGGGTGTCGACGACCTGGCTGGGCACCTCCAGCGGGGTGCGGCGCCGGTTCACCGAGCCGGAAGGATCGGTGGAGATCAACGGCAAGCGGGGCGGGCTGAACGGGGCCAGCGCGTGGGCCGGGGCCGGCACCCGCGACTTCACCGACGTCGACACACCGTCCCTGCTGGCGGAGCTGTCGCGGCGGCTGGACTGGGCGCGCCGCACGGTCGACCTCCCGGCCGGGCGCTACGAGACGCTGCTGCCGCCGTCGGCGGTGGCGGACCTGATGATCTACCTGATGTGGTCGATGGAGGGCCGCGGCGCCGAGGAGGGGCACACCGCGCTGTCGCGGCCCGGCGGCACCCGCGTCGGCGAACGGCTCACCGCGCTGCCGTTGACCCTGTTCTCCGATCCCGCCGCCCCCGGCCTGGAGTACGCGCCGTTCGTCGCGGCCACCGCCTCGTCGAACGCGGTGTCGGTGTTCGACAACGGGATGGACACCGGGCGGGTCGACTGGGTGCGCGGGGGCGCGGTGCACGCGCTGGCGTACCCGCGGGCCGCGGCCGCCGAGTTCGGGGCGCCGGTGGCGGCGCCCGGGGAGAACCTGGTGCTGGCCGGCGGCGGCGCGGCCGGCGTGGACGAGATGGTGGCCCGCACCGAGCGGGGACTGTTGCTGACGACGCTGTGGTACATCCGGGAGGTCGACCCGGCGATGTTGCTGCTGACCGGTCTGACCCGCGACGGCGTGTACCTGGTCGAGGACGGTGCGGTGACGGCGGAGGTGAACAACTTCCGGTTCAACGAGAGCCCGCTGGATCTGCTGCGGCGCACCACCGAGGCGGGCCGCACGGAGCGGACCCTGCCGCGAGAATGGAAGGACTGGTTCACGCGCACCGCGATGCCGCCGCTGCGGGTCCCCGACTTCCACATGTCGTCGGTCAGCCGCGCCCGCTGAGCCCGGCGCTCAGGGCAGGGCGCGGTGGAACCGGGCCGGGCTGCCGACCTACGGGCTCGACGTAGTGTCCCCCGAAAACTGGGCGGATTTGGGCGAGAAGGCTCGTTCGATGTGGTCACCGCCGGATCCGACGAGTTCTTCGATGGAGTGGCCGTGTCACGGTCCTATCGGTTGGTGCGCAGCCAGATTGCGGTGTCCGGTGGCAGAGAACGGGCATCGGTCAGGTCGGCGGAGGCGAGCAGGACGGTTGCGTCCGGGTCGATCGCAATCGGGTGACGGGACAGGTTCACGACGCACCGAAACGCCGGTCCGCGGTCGAAGACGAGGGCATCGGTGGGCGACGGCTGCCAGGCGAAAGAGTCATCGTGCAGGGCGGGCAGTGTGCGTCGCAGTCGGAGTGCGGTGCGGTAGAGGGTGAGCATCGAATCGGGGTCGTCGGATTCGGCGGCGACGGTCTTCGACTTCCAGTTGTCGGGTTGGGGTAGCCACGGCTGGACGTCGTCGGCGGCGAATCCGAAGGGTGGGTGGTCGCCGCTCCAGGGCAGCGGGACCCGGCATCCGTCGCGGCCGCGGATGGTGTGCCCGGACCGTTCCCAGGTCGGGTCCTGCAGCAGTTCCGCAGGGAGGTCGGTGACTTCCTCGAGGCCGAGTTCTTCGCCCTGGTAGAGGTAGGCACCGCCGGGCAGGGCGAGCATGAGCAGGGCCGCCGCGCGGGCGCGTCGGGCGCCGAGGGTGAGATCGGAGTCGGTGGCGGCGGTCAGGGTCATTGGCAGTGTGCTGGTTTCGGCGCGCCCGAATCGGGTGAGGTGGCGGGTCTCGTCGTGGCTCGAGAGCACCCAGGTGGTCGGCGCACCGACCTCGCGGAGCGCCTCGCGGCTGCGGTCGATGGCCTCGCGCAGTGCTGCCGGGTCCCAGCCGGCTCTGGGGAAGTCGAAGTTGAAGGCGGTGTGCAACTCGCCGGGACGCACATAGCGGGCCAGACGCTCGGGGCTGCGGACGATCGCCTCGGCGACGAACATGCGGTCGGGGCCGTATCCGTCGGCGATGGTGCGAAACTCGCGCAGGATGTCGTGAAGTTCGTCGACATCCCAGTGCGGATTGTCGACCCACGTGCTCGATTCGAACCGGGCTCCCGGTGCGTGGCCGGCATCCGGCAGTCCGGGAACCTTGGCCATCGCCGACACGGCGTCGATGCGTATGCCGTCGACGCCGCGGTCGAACCAGAAGCGCAGAACGTCAGCAAATTCGGTGCGGACCTCGGGGTTGGTCCAGTCGAGGTCGGGTTGTTCGGGTGCGAACAAGTGCAGATACCACTGGCCGGCTTGTCCGTCCTCTCGGGTGGTGCGGGTCCAGGCCGGTCCGCCGAATGCGCTGATCCAGTCGTTCGGCGGAAGTTCGCCCGTGTCGCCGCGGCCGGCGCGGAAGAAGTATCTGGCGCGCTCCCGCGAACCGGGGGCGCTGCGCAACGCCTCCCGAAACCAGGGGTGGGTGTCGGAGGTGTGGTTGGCGGGCAGGTCGATGATGATGCGGAGTCCGGCAGCGTGGGCGGTGGCCAGCAGGGTGTCCGCGTCGTCGAGAGTGCCGAAGAGCGGGTCGATGTCGCGGAAGTCGGCGACGTCGTAGCCGCCGTCCGCCATCGGTGACGGATACCAGGGGGTGATCCAGATTGCGTCGACGCCGAGGTCGACGAGGTACGGCAAGCGCTCGGCGAGCCCCGCGAGGTCGCCGATGCCGTCGCCGGTGCCGTCGGCGAAGCTGCGCAGGTACACCTGGTAGATGACAGCGTCGTGCCACCACTGTCGTGATGTGGGCATGGTTTCCCCTGGGGGTGGTGTGGGTGTGGTGGTGGTGTGGGCGGGCACGGTCAGCCCTTGACGGCGCCGGCGATCATCGCCTTGACGAAGTGGCGCTGGAACAGCAGGAACACCACGATGGTCGGTGCCATGATCAGCAGGGATCCGGCGTTGAGAAGGACGACGTCGGTGGAGTATTGGCCGACGAAGTTCTGCAGTGCGCCCGCCATGGTCCGCTTACCGGGGTCGTCGATGAGGACGATTGCCTGCAGGAAGGTGTTCCAGGTCCACAGGAACAGCAGCAGGCACAGCGAGGCCAGCGCCGGGACCGCGAGCGGGATCTGGATGTGACGGAAGGCCTGCCAGGGGCCCGCCCCGTCCAGGGCCGCGGCCTCGGTGAGCTCTTTCGGCATGGACAGGAAATGGGCTCGCATCCAGAAGACGGCGAAGGGCGTGAACGTGCCGATGAGAACCAGGATGAGTCCGAGGCGGGTGTTGAGCAGGTTCATCTCGCGCAGCTGGTAGTAGAGCGGCACGATCGTCGCTTCCTTCGGGAGAGTCAACCCCAGCAGCAGGAGCAGGAAGACGACGGTGCCTCCGGGCACGTGCAGCTGCCCGAGCCCGTAGCCGGCCATTGCAGCGAACAGTGCTGCGACGGGGACGACGCCGGCGACGAGGATGATGCTCGAGACCATCAGCGGTGTCACCTCCGCGACGCGCCAGGCGTCGAGGAAGTTGTGCCAGTGCGGGTTCGACGGCCACGACAGCCCGAGCGGGACGGTGCCCTGCGGTTGCAGTGCCGCCGACAGCATGCTGAGCAACGGCAGGATCGAGAAGATCATGGTGCCGAGCAGCAGGACGAGTCCGGGAATCCGTTGGCGAGCGGAGGTTTTCATGATCATTTCTCTCTGAAGAAGCGCTGGATCGGCAGGATGACCATCAGGATCAGGCCGGTGAGGACGACAGCGAGGGCGCTGGCGAGTCCGACCCGGGATTCGGTGAAGCCGAGTTGGTAGATCAGGACGCCGGGCACGGTGGTCGCGTAGCCGGGTCCGCCCTGGGTGGACATGAACACGATGTCGAAGCTGGCGAGGGCGGCGATGATGGTGACGGTGACGCAGACCCCGATCTCGGCCCGCAGGGCTGGAACGGTGACGTGTCGGAAGGTGCTGAAGAAGCTGGCGCCGTCGAGCCGGGCGGCCTCGTAGATCGAGATGTCGATCTTCCCGATGCCGGCCATCAGCAGGATGGTGCAGAATCCGAGGCCGAGCCAGGTGCCGATGATGCCGACGGCGGGCAGGGCCCAGTCGAAGTCGCCGAGCCAGGAGCGGGTGAGCTCGCCCAGGCCGACGGCCGAGAGCAGTTGGTTCACGGTGCCGTTGGTCGAGAACATCCACACCCACGCGACCGCCGCGGCCGCGCCGGGAATGATCTGCGGTAGGAACAGCAGGGTGCGGGTGAGGGTGCCGAGGCCGCGTATGCGGATCTCCTGGAGTAGGGCAGCGACGAGAAGGCCGCCGATCACCGGGAGGACGGTGAAGAACAGGATGAGGAAGAACGCGTGCCCGATCGAGGACAGCAGCTGCGGGTCGGTGAGCACGCGGCGGTAGTTGCCGAGCCCCACCCAGCTGCCGACGGAGATGCCGTCCCAGTTGTAGAGGGAGTACCAGAGGGTGCTCAGCAGCGGCCGGAGGACGAAGACGGTGTACACCGCCGCGGCGGGCAGGACGAACAGCCATCCGGTCAGGGCCCGTTTGGCGCGGTGGCCCCGCCCCGGCCGGGTTGCGGCGCGATGCGGGAACGCCCGGGTGGGGGATGTCTGGGGGGCGTGTGCGGTGGAGGTCATCTCAGGAGGTCCTGCTCGTATGCGGATTGGACGGCGGCCATCATCTCGCCGGGCGTGGTTCGGCCGGCGACGAGCATCTGGACCTGCGGTAGCCAGGTGCCGGACATGCCGTTGGTGGCGTTCTGGACGAATTGGACCTGGCCGTCGGCGGCGACCAGTTCGTCGAAGGCCGCTTGGATCTGGGCGCCCAGCGATCCGGGTGTGGTGGCCGGGACCGGGCCGGTACCGGACGGGGCGAAGCCGGCGTCGACCACGACCTGCCGGCCGGCGTCGGAGCGGAGGAAGTCCAGGAAGGCTGCGGCGGCGTTCTTGTCGTCCGACCCCGAGGGTATTGCGAAGTTCGACACCGGGTCGGACATGGCCAGCACGGGTGACCCGGTGGGCGCGGGTGGCAGGGTGAAGCCGACGTTCTCGCCCATCTTGGCCTGTAGGGTCGCGGCATCCCAGTTCCCGGAGACATAGAACAGGGCCTCGCCCGCGGCGAACCGTCCGGCGGCGGCGGTGGCGTCGGTGCCGTTGGTGTCGGCGGGGAAGTAGCCCTTCGCTGCCCAGTCGGCCACCACCGCGGCCGCGTCGACCGCGGCGGGGGTGTCGAGGGTGGCGCCGGGCGCGTTGAAGACCCAGTCGTTGACCGCGTCCGGGCCGAGGGCGGTGTTCAGCATCATCTGGACCAGGAAGGTGACCTGCGCGCTCTTGTTGCCGGCCATGATCGGGATCAGTCCGGCAGTTTTCGCCGACGCCAGGGCCTGCTCGAATTCCGCGACGGTGGTGGGTGGCTCGACCATCCCGATCCGGTTCGCGAGCTCCTTGTTGTAGTAGAGCCCGGTCACCGTGAACCCGCTGGCCATCGTGTACTGCGGGCCGGTGCCGCGGACTCCGTTCGCATCGACCCGGTACATGGCCCTCTGCCCCGGCGGAAGCGTGTTCCAGCCGTAGGCGTCGGCCCACGGATCGAGCGCCGTGAGCTGGTGGTTGGCTACCGCGGCGGGCAGTGCGATGATCCGCGCGATGTCCGGCGGATTCTCCGACGCGAGCACCCGGGGGGCGTTGACGGCCTGCACCTCGTCCGGGTCGTAGCGCGGGGTGACGGTCACGTTCGGATGGCGCTCGGTGAACGCCGCGATCAGGGCCTCGTCGATCTTCTTCAACCCCGCACCGTCGTACAGGGTCAACTCGATCGGGGCGGTGCCGAGATCGATGTTCACCGGCACCGGGTCGGTCGGGACGGTCGCGGTGTTCCCGCTGCCCGGCGGCGCGCACGCCACCACCGTCGGCAGGACCGCGGCGCCTGCGAGGGCGGCGAATCTGCGTGCCCGCCGGGCCGGGGTCGAGTGGTGTGAGTCCATAACTCCTCCGCGTTGAGATGCGCATCACATTTCGGAAGCGCTTCCGAAGCGTATGTCGGAAGCGCTTCCGAAATCAAGGTCGATCGGTCTACCATCGGGCTTGTGTCCAATCGACCTGCTGCGTTGAGCCTCAGCGACGTCGCCCGGGAAGCCGGGGTCTCCCTGACGACGGCTTCCCGCGCCCTCAACGACTCGTACGGTGTGTCCGCGGCGACGAAGGCGAAGGTCCTCGCCACCGCCCGCCGTCTCGACTACGTCGTCTCCCCGGATGCGGTCCGCCTCGCCGGCGGCCCGACACGACGGGTGGCGCTGGCCGTCCCCCACATCGAGCGCTGGTTCTTCGGCGAGATGGTGAGCGGCATCGAGACGGTGCTCTCCGCGGCCCACTTCGACCTGTTGCTGTACCAGGTCGGCGGCCCCGACGACCGCCACGACTTCTTCACCCGGCTGCCCGCCCGCCGGAAGGTCGACGCCGTCGTGGTGGTCGCATTCCCGGTCGACCAGCACGAGCAGGAACGGCTCGCCCTGATGGGCGTCAGCATCATCGCCGCCGGCGGGCAGAACGCCGACTACCCCTACGTCTGCATCGACGACTATCGTGCCGGCCGCCTGGCCGTCGACCACCTCCTGGAGCTGGGCCACCGGCGCATCGCCATGATCGCGGCCCACGACCCGGACCAGCCCGGCTGGCCGGCCCGCTCGGGCCGGTCGGCGGCGTACGTCGACGCCCTGACCGACGCCGGGATCGCGGTCGATCACGCTCTCATCCGCGACGTCGACTGGGGCGGCCTCAACGCCGCATCGGCGATGGCCGACATTCTCGACGCGGCCCCGGAGCGCGCCCCGACGGCTGTGTTCGCGCACAGCGACGAACTCGCCCTCGGCGCGATCAGAACCCTGCGCCGCCGGGGCCTGCGGATACCCGACGACGTCTCCGTGGTCGGGATCGACGATCACCCCCTCGCCGCACTCACCGACCTGACCACGGTGCACCAATCCGTCCGCGAGCAGGGCGAGATCGCCGCCCGCCTGGTCCTCGACGCGCTGAATCCCAGCCCCACTGCGGACGGTGGCGTACCCACCGCCGTCACGGCCCCGGTGACACTCACCGTCCGCGCCAGCACCGGACCGGCGCCGGACCGCAGGCGGCCGCAGGCGACCCTCCGCGCTGAGAGCGCGACGGCCGCGCCCCCGATTGCCGAACACCCCCAGGAGACCTGATGCGCCTCGCCCTTCCCGACCACTGGGTCTGGGACAGTTGGATGACCGACGACGGCACCGACTACCACCTGTTCTTCCTCCGCGCCTCGCGCGCCCTGCAGGACCGCGATCGCCGCCACTACCGTGCCGCCATCGGACACGCGACCTCGCGGGACGGCGAGCACTGGACCCTGACCGCCGACGCATTGGCGGCCTCCGACGCCCCAGCTTTCGATGACCTCGCGACCTGGACCGGCTCCGTCGTCCGCGACACCGGCGGACGCTGGAACATGTTCTACACCGGCGTGAGCCGGGCCGAGAACGGCCTCGTACAACGCATCGGCCGCGCAACCTCCTCGGACCTGGTCACCTGGACCAAGGACCCCGACCTCGTCCTCGAGGCCGACGGCCGCTGGTACGAACGCCTCGGCGAGGGCACCTGGCCGGACGAAGCCTGGCGCGACCCCTACGTCCTCGAACACGCCGGTCAGTGGCACATGCTGATCACCGCCCGCGCCAACTCCGGCGATCCCGAGGGCCGCGCCGTCGTTGGCCACGCCACCAGCAACGACCTGAGCCACTGGCACATCCAACCCCCCCTCTCGACGCCCGCCGGATTCGGCGAGATGGAAGTCCTGCAGGCGCACACCGTCAACGGGAAACCGGTCCTGGTGTTCTCCTGCGCACCCAAGAACACCAGCGTTCACGCCGGGCACCGTGCGGGGACCTGGATCGCCGAAGGACAGTCCCTGCTCGGGCCGTGGAAGATCACCGAGGCGGCGAACATCGACACCGCCGACCTGTACGCGGTGCAGATGCGGCGGACACGGGAGGGCAACTGGATGACGTGGGGCTTCGACAACGGCGACGGACCGCAATTCGGCACCATCTCTTCCTCGAGTTACGTGCCGTTCACCGGTACCGACAGTTCGACCACGACGCCCTGACACCACCGATACCCGCACCACTCACCTCATTCACCTCACTCGGATCGTCCGGCACGTTCCTGCCGGTGGAGGGACTCTCTTTTCTCATGGCAACCATCACGTACGACCACGCGACCCGACTGTTCCCTGGTTCGGACTGCCCCGCGGTGGACCAACTCGACCTGCACATCGAGGACGGCGAATTCCTCGTCCTGGTCGGCCCGTCCGGCTGCGGTAAGTCGACGTCGCTGCGCATGCTCGCCGGCCTCGAGGACGTCGACGGCGGTCGCATCACCATCGGCGGCCGCGACGTCACGCACGCCGAACCCAAGGAACGCGACATCGCGATGGTGTTCCAGAACTACGCCCTCTACCCGCACATGAGCGTCGCGGAGAACATGGGCTTCGCGCTCAAACTCGCCGGTACCGACAAGTCCGAGATCCGCCGCCGCGTCGGCGAGGCCGCCGACATGCTCGACCTCGGCGCGTATCTGGACCGCAAGCCGAAGGCGTTGTCGGGTGGCCAGCGGCAGCGAGTTGCCATGGGCCGCGCCATCGTCCGCCAGCCTCAGGTGTTCCTCATGGACGAGCCGCTGTCGAATCTCGACGCGAAGCTGCGGGTGCAGACCCGGACGCAGATCGCCCAGTTGCAGCGCCACCTGGGCACGACCACCGTCTACGTCACGCACGACCAGGTCGAGGCGATGACGATGGGCGACCGGGTCGCCGTCCTCCAGGGCGGGGTGCTGCAGCAGTGCGCGTCACCGCGCGAGCTCTACCGCCGGCCCGCGAACGTCTTCGTCGCCGGATTCATGGGTTCACCGTCGATGAACCTGTTCACCGTGCCCGTCACCGACGGCGGAATCCGCTTCGGCGGGCAGGTGATTCCGGTGCCGCGGGACACCCTGGCGGCCGCCGGCCGGGAGGTTGTCTTCGGGATCCGGCCCGAGCACGTCGAGATCGCCGACTCCGGCGGACTGAAGCTCGAGATCGACGTGGTCGAAGAACTCGGCTCGGACGCGTTCATCTTCGGACGCACTCAGGTGGGCGGACGGCACGACCCAATGGTGGCCAGGGTCGACTGGCGAAACCCACCGGAGAAAGGCCAGGTCGTGCACGTCCGCATCGACCCGTCGCATGCCCACGTCTTCGCCACCACCCCCGGCGGCGCCCGGCTACCGCACTAGCAGCACGGCTGTCGAGGGCTTCATGCCTCGCACCCCGGACGGCCGGCATCGGATTTGCGCCGACGCGCTCTCAGCTGTGCGGCATCGCAGCGCTCCCCGTCACCCGCCGTGCCCGGGGGCCGGGGTGCCCGGCTCCGGAGCGGCGGCGCCCGCATCGACGACGCAGGCGATGCCGACGGTGCCGGCGCGGCCGCGGCGCAGCACGCTGCCCTTGACCGTGAGCCACCCGAGGATCCCGTATCTGCGGGCGATCACGGCCCGCGCCCGCTCGGTGCCGGCGGCATCGAGCACGGTGGCGGTGCCGGGGACCGCGTCGCTGCGCGGATTGCCGCGCATGTCGCACACCGCGAGGGTGATCCGCGAATCGCGGCGCAGCCGCTTGACCTTGTAGGAGTCGGTGACGGTCCACACCAGCAGCCGGTCGGCGTCGGCGGCCGCCCATACCGCCGTCGGCACCGGGGTGCCGTCCTTGCGGAACGTGGTCAGCAGCACGTACTTCGCGGCGGCGAGGTCGGCGAAGGTCGGGGTCATGGGCACACCCTACGGAAAACCGCGCCGCCGGCGCGCCGACCGGCGCCGTCTAGCCTGGAGGGCATGCCGCATGCCCATGATCCCGCCGTGGCCGACCTGGTCGAGGTGTCCCTCCCGGGGGGCCGGCTGACCGCGGCGCAGCTGCAGGTCCTCGCCGAGCTCGCCCACGAGCACGCCGGGGGCACCCTCGTCCTCACCGCCGGCGGCCTCGGGTTGCGCGGGGACCGCACCGAGCTCACCGCGCGGCTGACCGGTCACGGCTTCGACCTGCCCGGCGAGCACCGGCACCGCCTGCTCGCCTCGCCGCTGTCCGGTCGCATCGGCGGGCACGTGGACGTGTGGGCGACGCTGGCCGGGGTGCAGGATCGCCTCGACGGGACCGCACCGGACCGCGAGATCGTCGTCGGGATCGACGACGGCACCGGCGACATCGCGGCCCTGGCCCCCGAGGTGGGGGCGTTGGCGTTGCCCGGCGGGCGGTGGGCGCTGCTGCTCGACGGCACCGACTCGGGGGTGCGCCTGCCCCCGGGCGACGTCGTCGAGGCGCTGGTCGCGGCGGCGCAGCGGCCCCGCCGCGCCGGCGTCGCCGCGACCCTCGCGGCCCTGGGCCTGGAGCCGTCGGAACCGGCGGCGCCGCACCCGCCGGCCCCGGCCCGGCCCGTGGGATGGCTCGACCAGCCCGACGGGGCGGTCACCCTCGGCGGTGGTCTGCCCGGGGCGGTGCTGCCGGCGCGGATGGCGGAGTTCCTCGCGGCCGTGGACCGCCCCCTGGTGGTGACGCCGTGGCCGGTGCTGTTGCTGTGCGACCTCGACGAGTGGGCCGCCGAACAGGTGGTGCGGGTGCTCGCCCCGATGGGGCTGATCTTCGACGCCGACTCCCCCGCCCTGAACTGATCCTCACCGCGGCCGCCGCGTTCCGGGGTCGCGCGGCCCGGGCGCGGCCTACCGTGAGGTCATGACCATCGGTGCCGATTCCGAGTCCGACGTGTTCGACGTCATCGTCCTCGGCGGCGGGCCCGCCGGGGAGAATGCCGCCGACTATGCGATCGCCGGCAGCGACCGCACCGCGGTGCTGGTCGAACACGAACTGGTCGGCGGCGAATGCTCCTACTGGGCATGCATGCCGAGCAAGGCGCTGCTGCGACCGGGGCAGGTGCTGGCCGCGGCCCGGCACATGCCCGGCGTCGCCGCCAAGGTCGCCGCGCACGGCGTCGACGTCGCCGACGTCCTCGCCCGTCGCGACGCGTTCACCAGCGGCCGCGACGACGCCGCGCAGGTCGAGTGGGCCCGCGGCGCCGGGATCGACGTCGTGCGCGGGCACGGCCGGCTGAGCGGGCCGTGCGAGGTCACCGTCGACGGCCCGCAGCCGCGGCGGCTGCGGGCACGGCACGCGGTGGTGGTGGCCACCGGCACCACCGCCACCGTCCCCGACCTGCCCGGGCTGCGCGCCGCCCGGCCGTGGACGTCGCGGGACGCGACGAACCTGCGGCAGGTGCCGCGGCGCGCCGCGATCGTCGGCGGCGGCGTCGTCGCCTGCGAGGTCGCCACGTGGCTGCGCGAGCTGGGCACCGAGGACCTGACGATGCTGGTACGCGGGGACCGGCTGCTCGCCCGCACCGAGCCGTTCGCCGGCGCCGCGGTCGCCGCGACGCTGCGCGAGCACGGCGTGCGGCTGCGGTTCGGCACCACGGTGGCGGAGGTGTCCCGCCCGGACGTCGCGGACACCGGCGTGGGGCGCATCCACGGCGGCCCGGTGCGGCTGCGTCTCGACGACGGCGGCGCCCTGGAGGTCGACGAGCTGATCGTCGCGACCGGACGCCGGCCCGCCACCGCCGACCTCGGTCTCGACGCGGTCGGGTTGGCCGGGGACGGCCCGCTGCGCACCGACGACCACATGACCGTCGCCGGGACGGACGGGCGCTGGCTCTACGCCGTCGGCGACGTCACCGGCCGGACCGCGCTGACGCACATGGGCAAGTACCAGGGCCGGGTGTGCGGCGACGTGATCGCCGCCCGCGCCGAGGGCCGCGACTTCGACGCGCCGCGCTACCGGGCGAGCGCCGACCACGGGCAGGTGCCGCAGGTGGTGTTCACCGTCCCGGAGGTCGCGGCGGTGGGCCGCACCGCCGCCGGCGCCCGCGCCGACGGCCTCGACGTCGAGGTGCTCGAGGTCGACATCGCCGTGGCCGGATCCGCTTTGGCCCGGGACGATTTCACCGGCCGCGCCGCCCTCGTCGTCGACCGCGCGACCGACACCGCGGTGGGAGCGACGTTCGTGGGCACCGACGTGGCCGAGCTGCTGCATGCGGCCACGGTCGCGGTGGTCGGTGCGGTGCCGCTCGAGACGCTGTGGCACGCGGTACCGGCGTATCCGACGGTCGGCGAGGTGTGGTTGCGGCTGCTCGAGTCGCGCCGCCGCTGACCGCGCCGGTCAGCGCGGCAGCCGCCGCCAGATCGGCCGCGGCAGCAGCCGCATCCCGAAGAACACCGGCCGCAGCACCGCCGGCACCCACACCTCGCCGCGGCCGCGGCGCAACGCCCGCACCGCCGCGTCGGCGACCCGGTCCGGGGTGCTCGACAGCGGCGCGGGACGCATGCCCTCGGTCATCCGGCCGATCACGAACCCGGGCCGCACCAGCAGCAGGGACACGCCGCTGCCGTGCAGCGCGTCGGCCAGGCCGGCGGCGAATCCGTCGAGACCGGCCTTCGCGGAGCCGTACACGTAGTTCGCGCGGCGCACCCGCACCCCCGCCACCGACGAGAACACCACGATCCGGCCCGAACCCTGGGCGCGCAGCTGCGCCGCGAGGTGCGTGAGCAGCGCCACGTGGGCGACGTAGTCGGTGTGCACGATCGCGACGGCGTGCGCGGCGTCGTGTTCGGCGCGACGCTGGTCGCCGAGGATGCCGAACGCGAGGACCGCGACGTCGACCGGGCCGTACAGGGCCCGGATGTCGGCGAGAACCTGCTCGTGGGTGTCGAGCCGGTCGGCGTCGAACTCCACGGTGTGCACGGCGGCGGCCCCGGCGTCGAGCACGGCGCGGCGCTGCGGCTCGAGGTCCCCGGCGCGGCGCGCGGCCAGGACCACGGTGCGGCCGCGGGCCAGCCGCACGGCCACCGCCGCCCCGATCTCGCTGCGGCCCCCGAAGACGACGATCGAACCCTGCTCGTTGCTCACCGCACCAGTGTGCCCGGGCGGCGCCGGGACGGCCCGGGGCGGGTCCGTCGGTGCCGGGTTCGGCTACCGTCGCAGGCATGGCCCGAACCCCCGCCGCGCTCGGCGACGCCGCGCTGCAGTTCCTCACCGAATACCATCTCGGCACCCTGACGACGCTGCGCACGGACGGCAGCCCGCACGTGGTGGCCGTCGGCTTCACCTGGGACCCGGACGCCGCGGTGGTGCGGGTGATCACCAACGCGACGTCGCAGAAGGCGCTCAACGCCGAGCGCGGCGGGTACGGCGCCGTCAGCCAGGTCGAGCGCGGCCGCTGGCTCACCCTCGAGGGTCCCGCCCGGGTGCGCACGGACCCGGAGGCCGTCGCCGAGGGGGTGCGCCGCTACACCGCGCGGTACCGGCCACCGCGGCCCAACCCGACCCGCGTGGTGGTGGAGATCACCGTCGAACGGGTGATGGGTTCGGTGCTGGACCGGTAGGGCCGGTCACCCCGGCAGCACGGTCAGCCCGTGCGGTCGGTGGTTGAGCGGCTCGCAGCCGTCCTCGGTGACCACCACGATGTCCTCGATGCGCGCACCCCATTCGCCGCGGAAGTAGATGCCCGGTTCGATGCTGAACGCCATCCCGGGCCGCAGCACATCGGTATTGCCGTCGACGATGTACGGCTCCTCGTGCACGGACAGCCCGATGCCGTGTCCGGTGCGGTGCACGAACACCTCGGCGAGGCCGTGCGCGGCGAGCACGTCGCGGGCGGCGGCGTCGACCGAGGCGGCGCTGACCCCGGGCCGGACCGCGTCGACGGCCGCCTGCTGCGCCGCCTCGAGCAGCGCCACCTTCGCCGCGACGTCCGCGGCGGGCGCGCCGAGGCTGTAGGTGCGGGTGGAGTCGGAGTAGTAGCCGGGCTCGACCGGGCCGCCGATGTCGACGACCACGACGTCGCCGGGTTCGAGGACCCGGTCGGAGACCTCATGGTGGGGGTCGGCGCCGTGCGGGCCGGAGCCGACGATGACGAACGCGGCCTCGGTGTGGCCCTCGGCGACGATCGCGGCGGTGATGTCGGCCGCGACCTGCGCCTCGGTGCGCCCGGGCCGCAGCCACCGTTCCATCTGCGCGTGCACCCGGTCGATGGCGGCGCCGGCGCGGCGCAGCGCCTCGACCTCCGCGTCGTCCTTGATCATGCGCAGCTGCCGCACCACCTCCGTCGCCAGCACGGGCGGCACCGCGAACCGGGTCGCGAGCGGCACCAGGTGCAGGGCGGGCATGGCGTCGGCGACCGCGGTGCGCGGGCGCTCCGGCAGCAGCGCCGCCACCTGCGCGTACGGGTCCTGCCCGTCGACCCAGTCGTGTACCGGCAGGTTCAGGTCCGCGGCGGCGGAGTCGGTGAGGGCGGCCAGCTCGAGCCGCGGCACGACGACGGACGCGGGCGCGCCGTCGGTGGGCACCACCAGGCAGGTGAGCCGTTCGAACGATTCCGCCCGCGAACCGAGGAGGTAGCGCAGGTCCGGGCCGGGGGTGACGAGCAGCGCGTCGAGACCGGCGTCGCGGCCGAGGGCGACGGCCCGGGCGAGACGGTCGGCGTATGCGGAGGCGGGGAAGCGGCGCGCGGGGGAATTCATGCGGACAGCGTAGTGGCGTTTGGCAGGATGATCGTCGTGACTGCGACGCCGGCGTCCGCCGCCCCCGTGCCCCCCACCGGCCCGTTGATGCTGCTCGACGGGGCGAG
Organism: Rhodococcus sp. 2H158; assembly: GCF_053764755.1. Classification (NCBI taxonomy): domain Bacteria; kingdom Bacillati; phylum Actinomycetota; class Actinomycetes; order Mycobacteriales; family Nocardiaceae; genus Rhodococcus; species Rhodococcus sp. 2H158. The sequence continues at coordinate 250,461 of NZ_JBSNCE010000003.1, read as the reverse complement.
CCTGTGGTTCCGCGCGTTCCACGCGCTGCCCGAGTCGCTCACCGCCCCGGACGGCCGCCCGGTCAACGCGGTGCGCGGGTTCACCGACATGGTGGCGTCGCTGATCACCAAGCATCGGCCGGCGCGGCTGGTGGTGTGCCTGGATCTGGACTGGCGGCCGGCGTTCCGGGTGGCGGCGGTGCCGAGTTACAAAGCGCACCGGGTGGCCGCCGGCTCGGACGGCACCGTCGAGGAGGTGCCGGCGGCGCTGCCGGCGCAGGTGCCGATGATCACCGACGTGCTGGCCGGCGCCGGCCTCGCCACCGCCGGTGCGGCCGGGTTCGAGGCCGACGACGTGATCGGTACTCTCGCCGCCGGCGAGTCCCGCGATCCGGTGCTGGTGGTCAGCGGGGACCGGGACCTGCTGCAGGTGGTGCGCGACGGCTCGGTGCCGGTGCGGGTGCTGTACGTCGGGCGGGGCCTGGCCAAGGCCGAGCTGTTCGGGCCGCCCGAGGTGGCGGCGCGGTACGGGCTGCCACCCGAGCGGGCCGGCGCGGCCTACGCCGAACTGGCGGCGCTGCGCGGGGACCCGTCGGACGGGTTGCCGGGGGTGAAGGGGGTCGGGGAGAAGACCGCGTCGACCCTGCTGCTGCAGTACGGGTCGCTGACGGCGCTGCGCGCGGCGGCGGTGGACCCGGAGTCGGGGCTGGCGAAGGGGGTGCGCGGCAAGCTGATCGACGCCGACGCGTATCTCGACGCGGCGGTGCCGGTGGTGCGGGTCTCCACCGACGCCCCCGTCCGGGTGTCGCGGCCGGACACGGTGCCGTCCACCCCGGTCGATCCGCAGGCGCTGGAGCGGCTGGCGCAGGACCTGGGGATCGGGCGGTCCGTCGCCCGGTTGACCGCGGCGTTGGCCGCGGGGTGAGGGCGACGGACCGGCGCGCTCAGTTGGGGCGGCTGACCTCGTAGGTGCCCTCGTCGTCGGTGAAGGTCAGCGTCACCGACCGGAACTGGCCGTCCACCGTGAGGGTGCACTCGAAGCTGTTGCCCGCCTTGACTTCTTCACCGTCGGGGCACTGCACGTCGGAGACGTCGGTGGCGCCGTAGGACTCGGTGAGGACCTTCTCGACGCCGGCCTGCGCGGCCTCGGGGTCGAGGGTGTCGTTGCCGCCGAGCAGCAGCACGGCGCCGATGATCGCACCGATCACCACGAGCGCGGCGACGGCCAGGCCGACGATCAGCCCGGTCTTCGACTTCTGCTGCGGCGCACCGGCATTCCATTGGCTCGCGCCGGTCGACCCCCACTGCTGGCCGGGCTGCTGCCCCCACTGGGGCTGACCCTGCTGCGGCTGGCCCCACTGCTGGCCCTGGCCGGGCTGCTGCCCCCACTGCGGCTGACCCTGCTGCGGCTGGCCGGAAGTCGGCTGACCCGGCTGGCCCCACTGCTGGCCCTGGGCGGGCTGCCCCCACTGGGGCTGACCCTGCTGCGGCTGGCCCCACTGCTGACCCTGGCCGGGCGGCTGGCCCCACTGCTGGCCGGGGGTTTGGCCCTGGCCGGGCTGCTGCCCCCAATGCGGCTGACCCTGCTGCGGCTGGCCGGGGGTCTGCTGACCCGGCTGCCCCCACTGCTGGCCGGCGGGCTGCCCCTGCTGCGGCGTGCCGAACGCCTGCGTCGGGGCCGGCCCCTGCTCGGCTCCGGAGGACGGCGGGGGCGACGGCGCCCACTGCTTGGTCGAATCGTCGGAATCCTGCGGGTCGTGCGGACCGCTCATTGTCGCCTCCACCTGCCTTCGCTGTGTCCAATTACCGTAGCCGTAGCGCCCCACCCACCACGAGAAAGCCGTGTGGCAGCGCGCGTATCAAACCACACGCGGTGTCGTCACGCCGCATCGACCGCGACGACACCGCGCCGGATCGCGCCGATCGCCCGGGCGGCGGTCTTGGCTATCTGAGGGTCGACCGCGCCGGTGCGGATCTGGTCGAGCAGATCGATCACCTGCCGGCACCAGCGCACGAAGTCGCCCGCCGACAGGTCGCGTCCGGCGGCCCCGGCGGCGATCAAGGCCTCCGTCAACGACTGGGTGCTCACCCACGTGTAGATGGCATCGACGAATCCGGGATCCGGTTCGCGGGTGGGGGGCAGCTTGAAGCGAACCTCGTCGGCGCGCAGCTGCCCGCACAGGCGGACGGTGTCGGCGAGCGCGCGGCGCAGCGGCCCGGTGGGCCCGTACTCGGTGGTGCCCTCCTCGACGCGCGCCTCGTACACCACGGCCGAGACCACCGCGGCGAGTTCGGCGGGCGAGAGCCCCGCCCACACGCCGTGGCGCAGGCATTCGGCGACGAGCAGGTCGCTCTCGCTGTAGATGCGGGCGAGCCGCTCCCCCGCCTCGGTGGTCGACGGGTCGTCGCCGGCGGTGAGGTAGCCCCGCTCGGTCAGCAACCCGACGATCCGCTCGAAGGTGCGTGCGAGGGAATTGGTGGTGGCCGCGGACTGGCGGCGCATCTGTGCGACCTCCCGGCCGAGCCGGTTGTAGCGTTCCCCGAGCCGGGCGAGGCGGTCGAGGTCGGGATGCTCGTGGGCCGGGTGCCGGCGCAGGCGCCGCCGCAGGTCGTCGATCTCGCGGGTGTCGCCGTTCTTGGCGTGCTTGGGGCGGCGCGGCGCGGAAATCCCGGTGCTGCGCAGCGCCGACGCGAGGTCACGGCGGGCCCGGGCGGTGCGGGCGTCGGCGTGCCGGGGCAGCCGGAGCTTGCCGAGCGCGGTGGCCGGTGCCGGGAAGTCCGCGGCCGAGACCCGCCCGGACCAGGCGTCCGCGGTGACCACCAGGGGCCGGGGGTCGGTGGCGTCGGTGTCGGTTTCGAGGACGACGGCCAGTCCGGTGCGCCGTCCGCCGGGGATGGCGACGATGTCGCCGCGTCGCAGCGCGAGCAGCGACGCGACCGCGGCCTGCCGGCGGTCCTGCCGGGCCTGGCGTTCGCGTCGGCGTTCGAGCTGGGTGAGTTCCTCCCGCAGCTGCAGGTAGTCGATGATGTCGCCGTCCTCGCCGCCGAGCTGGTCGCGGAGCTTGGCGAGGGCCTTCTCGTTGCGTTCGATGCCGCGGGTCAGGCCGACGACCGACTTGTCCGCCTGGAACTGGGCGAAGGACCGTTCGAGCAGCGCCCGGGAGTGCTCGGCGCCGACCGCGTCGATCAGGTTGACCGCCATGTTGTACGACGGGCGGAACGAGCTGCGCAGCGGGAAGGTGCGGGTGGAGGCGAGCCCGGCGACGTCGGCGGGCTCGAGGCCCGGCTGCCACAGCACCACCGCGTGGCCCTCGACGTCGATGCCGCGGCGCCCGGCCCGCCCGGTGAGCTGGGTGTACTCGCCGGGGGTGAGCTCGGCGTGGGTTTCGCCGTTGTACTTGACCAGCTTCTCGAGCACCACGGTGCGGGCCGGCATGTTGATGCCCAGGGCGAGGGTTTCGGTGGCGAACACCGCCCGCACCAGGCCGCGGACGAACAGGTCCTCGACGGTGTGCCGGAAGGCCGGGAGCATGCCGGCGTGGTGGGCGGCGATGCCGCGTTCGAGGGCGGCGCGCCACTCCCGGAAGCCGAGCACCTCGAGGTCGGCGCGCGGCAGGTCGCCGGTGTGTTCGTCGACGATGGCCCGGATCTGCGCGGTCTCGGCGTCGGAGGTCAGGTGCAGACCGGCGCGCAGGCACTGGCCGACGGCGGCGTCGCAGCCGGCACGGCTGAACACGAACGTGATCGCCGGCAGCAGCCCCTCCCGGTCGAGGAGGGCGACGACCTCCGGACGCGGCAGCGGCCGGAACCCGATGCGCCCGCGGGGACCGCCCCACCGGCCGGCCGAGTCGAGGGCGGCGCGGCGGCGCACCTGCTCGACGAGTTCGCGGTTGACCACCACGCCGCGGCGGCCGGTGCCGTCCGCGGCGTCCGGGTGCGCGGTGGATTCGAACAGGTCGAAGATGCGGGGACCGACCATGACGTGCTGGTGCAGCGGGATGGGCCGCACCTCGTCGACGACGACGGTGGTGTCGCCGCGCACGGTCTCCATCCAGTCGCCGAACTCCTCGGCGTTGGAGACGGTGGCGGACAGGCTGACCAGGCGCACGTCCTCGGGCAGGTGCAGGATGACCTCCTCCCACACCGCGCCGCGGAACCGGTCGGCGAGGAAGTGCACCTCGTCCATCACCACGTGGGTCAGCCCGATCAGGGTGGTCGAGGAGGCGTAGAGCATGTTGCGCAGCACCTCGGTGGTCATCACCACCACCGGGGCGTCCGGGTTGACGGACTGATCGCCGGTGAGCAGGCCGACCGAGGCCTTGCCGTAGCGGGCGACGAGATCGGCGTACTTCTGGTTGCTCAACGCCTTGATGGGGGTGGTGTAGAAACACTTGCTGCCGGCGCGCAGCGCCAGGTGCACGGCGAACTCACCGACGACGGTCTTGCCGGCGCCGGTGGGGGCGCACACGAGCACGCCGTGCCCGCCCTCGAGGGCGCGGCAGGCCTGCACCTGGAACGGATCGAGCGGGAAGGACAGCTCGGCGGCGAATTCGGCGAGCCGGGGCGGCAGCGCGGTCGCGGTGGATCCTGTGTCGGTGGAGTCGGTCACAGGCGGCGGCTAGAGGGTGTCGGAGTAGTCGGGCGGCGCGGGCTGGGCCGTGGGGCCGGGCGGCACCGTCGAGGTGGGGGCGGGCACCGGGGTGGGTGCCGTGATCGGGGAGCTCTCGTCGTCGTCGAGGTCGCCCCAGCCCTGTTCCCGGTCGCGGCGGGCGCGGCGCCTGTCGTTGAGGCGGGCGAGCTGGATGGCGAGTTCGAGCAGCAGGGTCAGGGCCGCGGCCAGCGCCAGCATCGAGAACGGGTCCTGACCGGGCGTGGCGATGGCGGCGAAGACGAACATCGCCATGATCAGCCCCCGCCGCCAGGCCTTGAGCTTGGCGTAGCTGAGCACCCCGACGGCGTTGAGCGCGACGATGACGAGGGGAATTTCGAAGGACACCCCGAAGATCACGAGCAGGTTGATGATGAACCCGAAGTACTCCGAGCCCGACAGCGCGGTGACCTGCACGTCGTTACCGACGGTGAGCAGGAACGACAACGCGTGCGAGACCACCAGGTAGGCCAGGACCGCGCCGGCGACGAACAGCACCGCGCCGGAGACTACGAAGCCGATCGCGTAGCGGCGTTCCTTGGCATACAGGCCGGGGGTGATGAACGCCCACAGCTCGTACAGCCAGATCGGGCAGGCCAGCACGATGCCCGCGGTCAGCGCCACCTTCAGCCGCAGCATGAACTGTTCGAACGGTCCCGTGGCGAGCAGCCGGCAACTGTCGTCGGCGCTGATGTCGGCGCGCGCGGACGCCGGCAGATCACAGTAGGGGCCGCGCAGGATCTCGCCGAGACTCGGGAGCCCGAACAGGCCGGTGCTGTACCAGACGAACCCGACGATCGTGGTGAGCACCACGGCGGCGAGGGCGATGAGCAGGCGGGTGCGCAGTTCGTAGAGGTGCTCGACCAGCGACATGGTGCCGTCGGGATTGGTCTTGCGCCGGCTTCGACGCGGATCGAACGGGATGCGCACGGTGCGGTTCTCAGCTCCTGTCACGGCCGCCGGGATCAGCGGAGGACCGGGACATCCGCACGGATGCCCCGGTCAGGGAAATACGGTCAGGCCGAACGTGATTCGGGCTGCGGCGTCTGCGGCTGCGGCTCCACGGGGGCCTGGGCCGGCTGGGCCGGCGGCAACGGGCTCGGAGCCTGCTGCTGCGCGGGGCGCGCGTCGTCGTTCTGCATCTCCTTGACCTCGCTCTTGAAGATGCGCAGCGACCGGCCGAGACCGCGGGCCGCGTCGGGCAGCTTCTTCGAACCGAACAGGATGATCACGACGATCGCGACGATGGCCCAGTGCCAGGGGCTCATTGCACCCATTATCAACCTCCACTGATCTGCTGGCGTCGATGCTACCGGACCGACCCTGCACCGGCGCGCCGCACAGGGGCGTTCACGACGAGTTCGGAGCCGGTTCACAGCCCGTTCCCGGCGGGGGCGTCGTACGCGGCCAGGGCGGCCTGCGCCCGGTCCCGCACCGCCGCGACCAGCTCCGGCGGACCCAGCACACTCACCCCCGCGCCGAGGCCGACGGTCAGCCGCGCCATCCAGTCCAGCGACGCGTAGTGCATCACCGCGTCGATGACCCCGTCGTCGTGCACCCGCACGTCGGTGAGCGGGTAGTAGTCGAGCAGCCACCCGTAGCCGGGGTCGATCCGCAGCCGGGCCGCCGGCAGCGTCGGGTCCCCGGCGAACAGGTCGAGGTGGTCGTCCTCGCGCAGCGCCCGCTCGGGCGGGTCCGCCGGTTCGTCGAGTTCGGTGGCGGCGTCGATGCGGTCGAACCGGAACAGCCGCACCCCTTCGGCGGCCCGGCACCAGGCCTGCAGGTAGGTGTGCTCGCCGACCAGCACGATGCGGATCGGATCGACGTCGCGTTCGGACACCGCGTCGCGGGAGGCCGAGTAGTAGGTCAGGTGCAGCGCCCGGCCGTGCTGCACCGCCGAGCGCACGGTCGCCGCGACCGGATCCTCGGCGACGGGCTGCGCGGGGGCGGGCGTGCGGTCGGCGGCGGCGGCGGTGCCGGCGGCGGCCTCGATCTTCGCGATCGCCCCGAGCGCCGCGGTGGGGTCGACCACGCCGGGCATTTCCACCAGCGACCGCAACGCCACCAACAGCGCCGTGGCCTCGGTGGACGTCAGCCGCAACGGCCGGTCGATCCCGGCGGTGAAGGTGACGACGATGCTGTCCTCGGAGAACGAGAGGTCGATCAGGTCGCCGGGACCGTAGCCGGGCAGCCCGCACACCCACAGCTGGTTCAGGTCGTCCATGATCTGTTTCGGGGTGACCCCGAGATCGCGGGCGGCCTCGGCGGCGCTGATCCCCGGATGGGCCGTGAAGTACGGCACCAGGTTCAGCAGCCGGGTCAACCGCCCGGACAGTCGTGTGCTCATCGGCTCTCCCCCCGGTCGGCGCCGCCGCCGCTGTTCGAGACGGCACCGACGGTGGCCGTCGTAGTGGTGGCCAGCACCCGGGTGAGGATGCGGCGCACCTCCGCGCGCAGTTCCGGCGGGTCGAGCACCAGCGCGTCGGCGCCCTGCCCGGCGATCACCCGCCCGATCCACTCCCACGACCGCACCGGCACGTCGAGGACGGTGCCGGGACGGTCGCCGACCGCGCGGCGCTCGTGCTCGGTGCCGAGCCGGCGCAGTTCGAACGCGCGCCCGTCCGCGACCCACACCCGGGCGTGCCCGGTCACGTCGCCGGGGGTGGTGGCGGTCAGGGCGTGCGCCCGCAGATCCACCCCGTCGGGGATCCGCACGGCCCCGGCGGGACCGAAGGCGGTGATGTCGTCGTCGATACGGGAGAGCCGGAAGGTGCGCGGCGCACCCCGGTCCCGGTCGAACCCCACCAGGTACCAGCGGCCGTGCACGGTGACCACGCCCCACGGTTCGACGGTGCGCTCGGTCCACGGGTCGGTCGGGGAACTGCGGTGCCGGAACCGCACCGCGCGGCGCGTGTCGACGGCGGCGAGCACCTGCCCCAGCACCGGCTCGGAGCCGCGGCTGCGGGTCGGCATCGCGGTGATCGCGCCCGCCGGGTCGGCATCGACCTGCACCCCGGCGGCGCGCAGCTTGAGCAGCGCGCCCTGCGCCGCGGAGGTGAGCTCCGGCGACTCCCACAGCGCCGCCGCCACCGCGACGGCGGCCGCCTCGGCGCTGGTCAGCTCGATCTCGGGCAGTTCGTAGGCGTCGCGGTTGATGCGGTAGCCCTCGACGGTGGAGAACCGCGACGGCATGCCGGTCTCGAGCGGGATGCCCAGGTCGCGCAGCTCGTTCTTGTCGCGTTCGAACATGCGGCTGAACGCCTCGTCGCTGCCCGATTCGTCGTATCCGGCGACGGAGGCGCGGATCTTCTCGGCGGTGAGGAACTGGCGGGTGGACAGCAGGCAGATGACCAGATTCACCAGCCGCTCGACTTTGGAATTCGCCACGCGGTGCAGCCTAATCCCCCGCCCGCCGGCCGACCCGGTTACCGGACGCGGGCGACCCGCGGCGCACTACATCGAGGCGATGAGCCGTTCGACGCGCTCGTCGACGGAGCGGAACGGGTCCTTGCACAGCACCGTGCGCTGCGCCTGGTCGTTGAGCTTGAGGTGCACCCAGTCCACGGTGAAGTCCCGGCCGGCGTCCTGCGCGGCGGCGATGAAGTCGCCGCGCAGCTTCGCCCGGGTGGTCTGCGGCGGGGTGTGCACGGCCGCGTCGACGGACTCGTCGTCGGTCAGCCGCGTCGCCAGGCCCTTGCGCTGGAGCAGATCGAACACCCCGCGCCCGCGCTTGATGTCGTGGTACGCCAGATCCAGCTGGGCGATCTTCGGGTCGGACAGTTCCAGGTCGTAGCGGTCCTGGTAGCGCTGGAACAGCTTGCGTTTGATCACCCAGTCGATCTCGGTGTCCACCTTCGCGAAGTCCTGCGACTCGACCGCGTCGAGCACCCGGCCCCACAGATCCACCACCTGCTCGACGTGCGGATCGGGTTCGCGGGTGCGCAGGTACTCCACCGCCCGGCCGTGGTACTCGCGCTGGATGTCGAGGGCGCTGGCCTGCCGGCCCCCGGCCAGGCGCACCGGCCGCCGCCCGGTCAGGTCGTGGCTGACCTCCCGGATGGCCCGGATCGGGTTGTCGAGGGCGAAGTCGCGGAACGCCACGCCGGCCTCGATCATTTCGAGCACCAGCGACGCGGAGCCGACCTTGAGCATCGTGGTGGGCTCGGACATGTTCGAGTCGCCGACGATCACGTGCAGCCGCCGGTACTTCTCGGCGTCGGCGTGCGGCTCGTCGCGGGTGTTGATGATCGGCCGGGACCGGGTGGTCGCCGACGACACGCCCTCCCAGATGTGCTCGGCGCGCTGCGACAGGCAGTAGGTCGCGGCCTTGGGGGTCTGCAGCACCTTCCCGGCGCCGCAGATCAGCTGCCGCGTCACCAGGAACGGCAGCAGCACGTCCGAGATGCGGGAGAACTCCCCGGCCCGCACCACGAGGTAGTTCTCGTGGCAGCCGTAGGAGTTGCCGGCCGAGTCGGTGTTGTTCTTGAACAGGTAGATGTCGCCGCCGATGCCTTCCTCGGCGAGGCGCTGTTCGGCGTCGATCAGCAACTCCTCGAGCACCCGCTCCCCGGCGTGGTCGTGCTCGACGAGTTGGAGGAGGTCGTCGCACTCGGCGGTCGCGTACTCCGGGTGCGAACCCACGTCCAGGTACAGGCGCGCCCCATTGCGGAGGAACACGTTCGAGCTGCGGCCCCAGGACACCACCCGACGGAACAGATACCGGGCGACCTCGTCGGGGCTCAGTCGCCGGTGCCCGTGGAAGGTGCACGTGACGCCGAACTCCGTCTCGATGCCCATGATTCGTCGCTGCACACTTCGACAGTACCGCGCGGAATCACCGAGCATGAGCCGCAACGAGATTACGGTTGGACCCGTGATCTTCGCTCCCGCCCCGCTGACGCGCCTGGACCGGTCCCTGTTCGCCGGCAGCGCCGCCCTGCGTCCCTCCCCCGCCGACCCCGTGCTGCGGGGGCTGAGCCGCGCCGCCGACCACGGTCGGCTGTGGATGGGCTGCGCGGCGGCGTGCGCCGCGATGGGTGGCCGGCCCCGTCGCGGCGCCGTCCGCGGCATGCTGGCGCTGGCCGGGGCCAGTGCCCTGGCCAACGGGGTGCTCAAGCCGCTGCTGCCGCGCCGCCGGCCCCCGGCCCGGCAGGACGGCCCGCTGCGCCGCTCGCTGCCGACGCCGCGCTCGTCGTCGTTCCCGTCCGGGCATTCGGCGTCGGCGGCGGCGTTCACCACCGGGATGGCCCTCGAATCCCCGGTGACGGGGGCGTTGCTCGCGCCGGTGGCCGCGGCGGTCGCCTACTCCCGGGTGCACACCGGGGTGCACTGGCCGGCCGACGTTGTCACCGGCGTCGCCGTCGGTGCGGCGGTGGCCCTGGCCACGCGCCGCTGGTGGGCGGTGCGCCCCGACGAGCCCGCCCGGCTGGGCCCGCCCGGCCCGGCCCCCGCCCTGCCGCAGGGCCGGGACCTGCTGGTGCTGGTCAACCCCGGCGCCGGCCGCGACGACGACGCGGGCGTGATCGCGGCGGCGCTGCCCCAGGCGCGGGTGGTCACCCTCGACCCGGACGAGGAGTTCACCGCCCAGCTGGACCGGTTCGTCGCCGAGCACACCCCCGCAGCGCTCGGCGTCCACGGCGGGGACGGCACCGTGCGGGCCGCGGCGAGCGCGGCCGTCGCGCACGGGCTGCCGCTGGCGGTGTTCCCGGGCGGCACCCTGAACCATTTCGCCCGCGACGCCGGGCTGCTCGACCTGGAGCAGACCGTGCGCGCGGTCGAGCGCGGGCAGGCGCTGCGGGTCGACCTCGGCCGGGTGTGGGTGGACGGCACCGGCCCGGACGGTGCCGACCGAGGTGGACACGTGTTCGTCAACACCGCCAGCGTGGGCGGCTATCCGGACTCGGTGCGGCTGCGTGAGCGTTGGGAGCCGCGGATCGGCAAGTGGCCGGCCGCCGCGGCGGCGCTGGCCGCGGTCCTCGCGACCGCGAGCCCGCTGCGGGTGTCGCTGGACGGGGTGCCCACCGCGGTGTGGTTGCTGTTCGTCGGCAGCGGCCGGTACGCGCCGGACGACCGGGTGCCGATGTCACGGCCCCGCATCGACACCGGCACCCTGGACGTGCGGTATCTGCGGGCCGACCTGCACTGGTCGCGGACGCGGCTGCTCGCGGCCGCGGTCACCGGCAGCCTCGCCGGGTCCCCGATCCACGTGCGGCGCGAAGCGCCGGCGCTGTCGGTGCGGGTGCGCAGCGGCCGGGTCGCCCTGGCCACCGACGGTGAGGTGCTCGCCGAGGGCGCGCTGTTCGAGTTCCGCAGCGTCCCCGGCGAGCTGACCCTCTACCGGCCCCTCGATCAGGAACCCTGAACGGGCCCCGACCCGTCCGGTCCGGTGGTGCCGGTGTCGTCGCCGGACCGCTCGCCGGTGCCGGGCAGCAACTGGTCGAGCGCGGCGCCGGTGATGCGGCGGAACGCGCGACGCGGGCGCGGCTTCTCGAGCACCGCCACCTCGAGCTCGGCGCGGCCGAGCACCCGGGTGCCGATCTCGGCCCCGGCGGCGGGCACCTGCTGCAGCGCCTGCACCGCGACCTGCACCGCCTCGGCGAGGGACAGCCCCGGCCGGTACGACTCGCGCAGGGCGGTGGCGATGGGTTCGGTGTGCCCGCCCATCACCACGAACTGCGGTTCGTCGACGATCGAGCCGTCGTAGGTGATCCGATACAGCTGCGCGGTGTCGGCGGAGTCGGCGCGGCCGACCTCGGCGACGCAGATCTCCACCTCGTACGGCTTGGGCTGCTCGGTGAAGATGGTGCCCAGGGTCTGCGCGTACGCATTGGCCAGCGACCGCACGGTCACGTCGCGCCGGTCGTAGGAGTAGCCGCGCATGTCGGCGTGCACGATCCCGGCGCGCCGCAGGTTCTCGAACTCGTTGTACTTGCCGACCGCGGCGAACCCGATGCGGTCGTAGAGCTCGCTGACCTTGTGCAGCGCCTTCGACGGGTTCTCGGCAACGAACACCACCCCGTCGGCGTAGGTCAGCACGACCACACTGCGACCCCGCGCGATGCCCTTGCGCGCCAGTTCCGAGCGATCGCGCATGATCTGCTCGGCGGACGCATAGTACGGCAGCGTCACTGCGCACCTCCCTGCCCGTGCTCGGAGACGGTGCGGTCCGCGACGACGGTGCGGGCCAGCGCCGACAAGGTCTGCTCCGGCACCTCGGTGGCGCCGTCGGCGGTGATGACCACCGCGGTGGGATAGATGCCGCGGGTGGTGTCCGGGCCGCCGGTGGCGGTGTCGTCGTCGGCCGCGTCGTAGAGCGCCTCGACGACGGTGCGCAGCGCGGCCGCCTCGTCGGCGTCGGCGCGGTAGAGCTTCTTCAGCGACGACTTGGCGAACAGCGATCCCGAGCCCACCGCGTGGTAGCCGGCGCGCTCCTCGTAGCGGCCCCCGACCACGTCGTAGGACACGATCCGGCCGGCGCGCTGCGGTTCCGTCGCCTCGAGGTCGTAGCCGACCAGCAGCGGCACCACCGCCAGGCCCTGCATCGCGGCCCCGAGGTTGCCGCGCACCATCGACGACAGCCGGTTGGCCTTGCCGTCGAAGGTCAGCGGCACACCCTCGATCTTCTCGTAGTGTTCGAGCTCGACCGCGAACAGGCGCACGAGCTCGATGGCCAGGCCGGCGGTGCCGGCGATGCCGGCCGCGGAGTAGCTGTCGGTGACGAACACCTTCTCCACGTCGCGGCTGGCGACCATGTTGCCCATGGTGGCGCGCCGGTCACCGGCGATGAGCACGCCGCCGGCGAACGTCACGGCGACGATCGTGGTGCCGTGCGGGGCGATGTCCGCGTCGGCGCCCCGCAGCCCGGGACGGTTCTCCGGCAGCAGTTCCGGCGCATGCATGCGCAGGTGGTCGGAGAACGAGGACAGCGGGGAACCGAACGGCATGCGCGGCGGGTGGACGGGGAACGGGATCGGCGAACGCTCCGCTGTCACTGGCCGCCCTTCTGCACGTACGCACGCACGAAGTCCTCGGCGTTCTCCTCGAGCACGTCGTCGATCTCGTCGAGCAGGTCGTCGGTCTCGGCCGCGAGCTTCTCGCGTCGTTCCTGACCGGCACCGCCGTCGCCGACGACCTCGTCGTCGTCGCCTCCGCCACCGCGTGTGGTCCGCTCCTGAGCCATAGCGGTCGACCTCCTCGTTCGTTCGTGGGGCCCGCTCCGGCCTCGGCCGGTGCGAGCTCCGACTGCTCGGACCTCCACCCTACCGAGCAGATGCGACACTCCGCGCGACTACGCGCGTGTCGCGCCCGCCCCGACGGGTCAGCTGGTCAGTTCGTCGACCAGTTGGGCCGCCGAATCCACCGAGTCGAGCAGCTTGCCGACGTGCGCGCGGCTGCCGCGCAGCGGCTCGAGGGTGGGGATGCGCACCAGGGATTCGCCGCCGAGGTCGAAGATCACCGAGTCCCAGCTGGCGGCGGCGATGTCGGCGCCGAACCGGCGCAGGCACTCGCCGCGGAAGAACGCGCGGGTGTCCGACGGCGGGGTGTGCACCGCGTCGAGCACATCCTGCTCGGCGACCAGGCGCTCCATCGAGCCGCGGGCGACGAGCCGGTTGTACAGGCCCTTGTCCAGCCGCACGTCGGAGTACTGCAGGTCCACCAGGTGCAGCCGCGGCGCCGACCACGCCAGGCCCTCCCGGTTGCGGAAGCCCTCGAGCAGGCGCAGCTTGGCCGGCCAGTCCAGCAGGTGCGCGCACTCCATGGGGTCGCGTTCGAGCAGGTCGAGGATCATCGCCCACTTGTCGAGGATGTCGCGCACCCGCTTGTCGTCGGTGCCGGCGTGGAACTTCGCGACGCGCTCGTGGTAGATCCGCTGCAACGCCAGGCCGGTCAGCTCCCGGCCGTCGGTCAGGGCGACGGTCTTGCGCAGCGTGGGGTCGTGGCTGATGTGGTGCACGGCGGTGACCGGCCGGGCCAGCTGCAGGTCCGACAGGTCCACCCCGGCCTCGATCAGGTCCAGCACCAGCGCGGTGGTGCCGACCTTGAGGTAGGTCGACATCTCGGCGAGGTTGGCGTCGCCGATGATCACGTGCAGGCGCCGGTACTTGTCGGCGTCGGCGTGCGGCTCGTCGCGGGTGTTGATGATGCCCCGTTTGAGGGTGGTCTCGAGCCCGACCTCGACCTCGATGTAGTCGGCGCGCTGGGACAGCTGGAATCCGGCCTCGTCGCCGGACTGGCCGATGCCGACCCGGCCGGAACCGGTGATCACCTGCCGGGAGACGAAGAACGGGGTCAGCCCGGCCACCACCGCCGAGAACGGGGTGTCGCGGGCCATGAGGTAGTTCTCGTGGGTGCCGTACGAGGCACCCTTGCCGTCGACGTTGTTCTTGTACAGCTGCAGGCGCGGTGCGCCGGGCACGCTCGAGGCGTGCCGGGCGGCGGCCTCCATCACCCGTTCGCCGGCCTTGTCCCAGATCACCGCGTCGAGGGGGTCGGTGACCTCCGGCGCCGAGTACTCGGGGTGGGCGTGGTCGACGTACAGCCGGGCGCCGTTGGTGAGGATCATGTTGGCGGCGCCGACCTCGTCGGCGTCGATGACGGGGGCCGGACCGTTGAAGCGGCCCAGGTCGAATCCGCGGGCGTCGCGCAGCGGGGATTCGACCTCGTAGTCCCAGCGGGTGCGCTTGGCGCGCGGCACCCCCTCGGCGGCCGCGTACGCCAGGACCGCCTGGGTGGACGTGAGGATCGGGTTCGCTGTGGGCTCGTTGGGTGAGGAGATCCCGTACTCGACCTCGATGCCGATGATCCGCTGCATGACGTCGAGATTAGGTGATCGGTGCCGGTCCGGCCGGGCCGGGCGGGGCGGGCGGCCCGGGGCGGGCGGCGGACGGGGCGACGGCGGCGTCGAGATACTCGACCGAGCCGGTCGTGCGCAGGACCGTGCGGACGCCGGGCGGCGCCCACCGCACGGCCGGGTCGCGGCCGAGCACGGGGTCGACGAGGTCGATGCGGCGGCCGCGGGTGTGCAGGGTGCAGCCGCCGGCGGCGAGGACGTTGCGTACCCAGTCGGTGCGGGGGCCGTAGGTCAGGGCGATGCGGTAGCCGCCGTCGCGGCCGAACACCAGCACCGGGGTGCGGTAGCGGCGCCCGGTGCGCCGGCCGCGGTGCTCGATCACCGCCGTCAGCGGTAGGTGTCCGGCCAGGGGCCGGGCGAGCCGGTTGGTGACGACCCTGTTGAACCGGGCCAGGGCGCGGGGCAGCGGCACGGTCACCCTCCTGACGGTCGCGTCGCACGTCGGTGGGGTCGCCGCGGGACACGGCGACCCCACCGACGCGGCGTCACAGGTACTGGCCCGTGTTCGACTCGGTGTCGATCGCCCGGCTGGCGCTGGCGTTCTTGCCGGTGACCAGGGTGCGGATGTAGACGATGCGTTCGCCCTTCTTGCCGGAGATCCGTGCCCAGTCGTCCGGGTTGGTGGTGTTGGGCAGGTCCTCGTTCTCGGCGAACTCGTCGACGATGGAGTCGAGCAGGTGCTGCACCCGCAGACCGGGCGCGCCGGTCTCGAGTACCGACTTGATCGCGTACTTCTTGGCGCGGTCGACGATGTTCTGGATCATCGCGCCGGAGTTGAAGTCCTTGAAGTACAGGACCTCCTTGTCGCCGTTGGCGTACGTCACCTCGAGGAAGCGGTTCTCCTCGCTCTCGGCGTACATCCGGTCGACGACCCGTTCGATCATGGCGCGCACGCACGCCCCGCGGTGCCCGCCGAACTCGGCGAGGTCGTCGGCGTGCACCGGCAGTCCCTCGGTGAGGTACTTGGAGAAGATGTCCAGCGCCGCCTCGGCGTCGGGCCGCTCGATCTTGATCTTCACGTCGAGTCGGCCGGGCCGCAGGATCGCCGGGTCGATCATGTCCTCGCGGTTGGACGCGCCGATCACGATGACGTTCTCGAGACCCTCGACGCCGTCGATCTCGGACAGCAGCTGCGGCACCACCGTGGTCTCGACGTCGGAGGACACACCGGAGCCGCGGGTGCGGAAGATCGAGTCCATCTCGTCGAAGAACACGATCACCGGGGTGCCTTCGGAGGCCTTCTCGCGGGCCCGCTGGAAGATCAGCCGAATGTGGCGTTCGGTCTCGCCGACGAACTTGTTGAGCAGCTCGGGGCCCTTGATGTTGAGGAAGTAGGACTTCGCTTCCTTCGAATCCTCGCCGCGGGCCTCGGCGATCTTCTTGGCCAGCGAGTTGGCGACGGCCTTGGCGATGAGGGTCTTGCCGCAGCCGGGCGGGCCGTACAGCAGCACGCCCTTGGGCGGGCGCAGCGCGTACTCACGGAACAGGTCCTTGTGCAGGAACGGCAGTTCCACCGCGTCGCGGATCTGCTCGATCTGCCGGCCGAGGCCACCGATGTCGTTGTAGTCGACGTCGGGAACCTCCTCGAGGACGAGGTCCTCGACCTCGGCCTTGGGGATGCGCTCGAAGGCGTAGCCGGCCTTGCTGTCGACCAGCAGCGAATCGCCCGGCCGCAGCTTGAACGACGGCTCGGAGTCCTCGCTCACCTCGACGGTGCCGGCCGCCGCGGCGGCCGCGGCGGCGAGCGGCTCGGCCAGCCACACGATGCGCTCCTCGTCGGCGTGTCCGACGACGAGGGCGCGGGTACCGTCGTCGAGGACCTCGCGCAGGGTGGTGATCTCTCCGACCCGCTCGAATCCGCCGGCTTCGACGACGGTCAGCGCCTCGTTCAACCGGACCGTCTGGCCGGAGACGAAGGCATCGGGTTCGAGGTTCGGGGACACCGTGACCCGCATCTTGCGGCCGGAGGTGAACACGTCCACGGTCTGATCGTCGTAGATGCCGAGCAGCACCCCGTAGCCGCTGGGGGGCTGACCGAGCCGGTCGACTTCCTCGCGCAGGGTGATCAGCTGCTGGCGCGCCTCCTTGAGCGTGTCCATCAGCTTGCCGTTGCGCACGGTCAGGGAGTCGATCCGGGCCTCGAGGTCACGGACCTGTTCGGACGGTTCGACGAGCCGCCGCCGCAGGGCGGTCGCCTCGGCGCGCAGCGCTTCGAGTTCTTGTGCCGCCGCAACCGAATCCGGGTTCTCTGTCGAGCTCATGTGCGACTCCCTCCACTATCGGTCTTTCCACGCTACCGGCAGACGGCCGACTGTGTGGTGCGACGCGAAATCGGCATGCTGCGAATGCGTGTCGGATTCCTCACGGCGGCGGGGCCGAACCGCCGATACCGATGTTAGCCTTGCCTTTCTCTCTGCCGGGTCGAAAGGATTCCCGTGACCACTCGCACGAGACGGGCAGCTGCCACCGTCGCCGTCGCCGCACTGACCGCGCTGCCCGCCTGCGCCACCGACGACTCCGCCGGTGCCGGTGGGTCGCCCACCTCCCCCGCCTCCGCCGCGACGACGTCCGCGGCCGGCCCCGCCGCCGCGGCATCCGAGGGCGAGCTCGAGGCGGTGCTCACGACGTTCTTCGACCCGGCGGTGCCGGCGGCGGACAAGGCCGTGGTGGTCGAGGACGGCGACGACCGGGGCACGCTGCTCGAGCAGTTCAACGGGGTGCTCGCCGGCTACCCGCTCACCGCCGACGTCGAGTCCGTGAACGCCGTCGACGACGACACGGTCTCGGCGACCGTGCAGGTCACCGGTCCGCACGGCGGCGCCCCGATGCCGCTGACGTTCGAGCGGGAGGACGGCACCTGGCGGCTGGCGGACGAGAGCACCTGCCAGGTCCTGGCGATGGGGTCGCTGAGCTGCTCGTGACCGGGGCGGCTCGGCCGCCGTGCGGACCAGGCGGCTCGGCCGCCGTGCGGACCAGGCGGCTCGGCCGCCGTGCGGACCAGGCGGCTCGGCCGCCGTGCTCGACCGGGGCGGTCAGCCCTTGCTGGGCCGGCGCTGCGGCTTCGGTGTGACGGTGCCCTCGGCGAGGCGGCGGGCGCTGACCAGGAACGCGGTGTGTCCCTGCATCCGATGCTCCGGACGCACGGCCAGGCCGACCACATGCCAGCCGCGCACCATCGACTCCCACGACCGGGGTTCGGTCCAGCAGGTCTGCTCGCGCAGCGCCTCGACCACCTTCGACAGCTGAGTCACCGTCGCCACGTACACGATCAGCACCCCACCGGGCACCAGCGCCCTCGCCACCGTCGGCAGCGCGTCCCAGGGGGCCAGCATGTCCAGCACCACCCGGTCGACCGGACCGTGCCGGTCGAGGTCGTAGTCCGCGACGTCGCCCACCGTGAGATCCCAGTTCCCGGGACGCTCCCCGAAGAAGGTCTCGACGTTGCGCACCGCGTGCTCGGCGTGGTCGTCGCGCACCTCGTAGGAGATCACCCGGCCGGTCGGTCCCACGGCCCGCAGCAGCGAACAGGTCAGCGCACCCGAACCGGCGCCCGCCTCGAGCACCCGGGCGCCGGGGAACACGTCGCCCTCGTGCACGATCTGCGCGGCGTCCTTGGGGTAGATCACCTGCGCCCCGCGCGGCATGGACAGCACGTAGTCGGTCAGCAGCGGCCGCAGCGCCAGGTAGGGGGTGCCGTTGGTGGAGGTGACGACGCTGCCCTCGTCCGTGCCGATGAGCGCGTCGTGCAGGATGCCGCCGCGGTGGGTGTGGAATTCCTTGCCCGCCTCGAGCACCACCGTGTACTTGCGGCCCTTGGCGTCGGTGAGCTGCACCCGGTCACCGACCTCGAACGGTCCGCTGCGCCCGAGTCCACCTGCTGCCATCGCCGTATCCACCTTCGTCCGCTCCGCCGGTACCGACACCGTGTCGGTCCCGGGCCATACCCTGCCAGGTGTGAGCACAGCCGCGACGACACCCCCCACCGACAACCGGCCCGCGGCCCCGCGGACGCCGGCGCTGTCGCCGTCGCGCGCCGCCGACTTCAAACGCTGCCCGCTGCTGTACCGGTTCCGGGCGATCGACCGGATACCCGAGGTCCCGTCGCGGGCCCAGCTGCGCGGCAGCGTCGTCCACGCAGCCCTCGAGGCGCTGTTCGCGTTGCCGGCCGCCGACCGGCGGCCCGGTCCGGCCGGCGAGCTGGTGGCACCGGCGTGGCAGCGGCTGCTCGAGGACGCACCCGCCCTGGCCGAGGTGATCGGCCCGGGCGAGCGCGACCGGTTCCTCACCGAGGCCCGCGCCCTCGTCGCCCGCTACTTCGCCCTCGAGGATCCCACCGGGTTCACCCCGGAGGCGTGCGAGCTGCGCGTGGAGACCGAACTGGACGACGGGCTGCGGCTGCGGGGCTTCGTCGACCGGATCGACATCTCCCCGCAGGGGCTGGTGCGCGTGGTCGACTACAAGACCGGCCGGGCGCCCCGGGAGACCGGCGAGGCGGCGGCGCTGTTCCAGCTGAAGTTCTACGCGCTGGTGGTGCTGCGCACCCGCGGGGTGGTGCCGGCGCGGCTGCGGCTGCTGTACCTGGCGGACGGGCAGGTGCTCGACTACACCCCCGACGAGGACGAGCTGCGCCGCTTCGAGGGCACCGTGCGGGCCATCTGGGCGGCCGTGCGGGCCGCGACCGCCGCGGGGGACTTCCGGCCCAACCCGGGGCCGCTGTGCCGGTGGTGCGATCATCGGGTGCGGTGCCCGGCATTCGGCGGCACCGCCCCGCCCTATCCGGGCCGGCCGGACGAGCCCGCCGGCGCGGCCCGTACCGAGGAGGAAACGAGCGAGTGAGCGACGCGGCGTACTTCGTGCCGATCGACGGCGGCGGCCCCGGCGACGGGGGCGCTGCCGTCGAACGGTTCCGGCCCACCGCCCACACGGTCAGCACGTGGGCACCGACGATGCAGCACGGCGCCCCGCCGTCGGCGCTGCTGGCCCGCGCCCTCGAACGCTGCGGCCGCCGCCCCGGCGCGCGGCTCACCCGCGTCTGCGTGGAACTGCTCGGCCCGGTGCCGCTGACCGAGATCGAGGTCCGCACCCGCATCGACCGGCCCGGCCGCAAGGTCGAACTCGTCGTCGCCGAGCTGTGGGCCGCCGGCCCGGACGGCACCCGCCGTGCGGTGGCCCGTGGCACCGCCTGGCGCATGCAGACCGCCGACCTGCCCGAGGTCGCCCACGCCGCGGACGCGCCGCTGCCGCCGCCGGCGCAGGGCATCGCCGAACACCCCGGCTCGGAGTTCTGGCAGACCGGGTTCGTGCGCACCCTGGACTGGCGCACGATCACCCCGATCGGGGCGCCGGGGCCGTCGGCGGCGTGGCTGCGCACCGACCTGGCGCTCGTCGAGGGCGAGGCCCCGACCCCTGTCGAGCGGCTGTTCACCGTCGCCGATGTCGCCAACGGCGTCGGTTCCAAGCTCGACCCCGCCCTCTGGACCTTCCTCAACACCGACCTGACGGTGCACCTGTTCCGGGAACCGGTCGGCGAGTGGGTCGGCATCAGCGCCGAGACGTCCACCGGACCGGACGGGGTGGGCATGACCGCCGGGGTGCTGTACGACGAGGACGGCGCCGTCGGCCGGATCGCCCAGACCGTGCAGGTCCGCCGCCGCTGACCACACCCCGCGCGGGGGCCCCGGCATCCGACCGCGGATCACTGCGCGCGGACCCGACCACCGGGTCGTTCGGCCGGCGCCTCGCCGGGAACATCCCCACAGGACCGATGTGCACCTGCCCGCCGCGCTGACGCGACGGGCACTCGGGAGCGGCTACTCGGCGCCGCGCATCGCGCGGCACGACCGGATGTCCGTCGCCAGAATCGCCCGCGCCCCGATCTCGGCGAGCCGATCCATCACCGCGTTGTGGCCCTTGCGCGGCACCATCGCCCGCACCGCCACCGACGAGTCGTCGGCGAGCGGTGAGATCGTCGGCGACTCCAGACCCGGCGTGATCTGCACGGCCTCGTCGAGAACCGGCTTGGGGCAGTCGTAGTCGAGCATCACGTACTGCTGCGCGAACACCACGCCCTCGATGCGGGCGACGAGCTGATTGCGCGCCGAATCCCCGCGGCTCGCGCCCTCCTGCTCGATCAGCACGCCCTCCGAGTCGCACAGCGACTCCCCGAACGCCACCAGATCGTGCTGGCGCAGCGTCCGGCCGGAGCCGACGACGTCGGCGATCGCGTCGGCCACCCCCAGCTGAATGGAGATCTCCACCGCGCCGTCGAGACGGATGACCGTCGCCTCGATCCCCCGCGCCGCCAGATCGCGGCGGACCAGGTTGGGGTACGACGTCGCGACCCGCAGGCCGGCGAGGTCCTCGATCTTCCAGTCCCGGCCCTTCGGCGCCGCGTAGCGGAAGGAGGAGTACCCGAACCCCAGAGCGAGCCGCTCGGTGACCGGCGCGGCCGAATCCAGCGCCAGGTCACGGCCGGTGATGCCCAGATCGAGCTCGCCGGAACCGACGTAGATGGCGATGTCCTTCGGGCGCAGGAAGAAGAACTCGACGTCGTTGACCGGGTCGATGACGGTCAGGTCGCGCGAGTCGGTGCGGCGCCGGTATCCGGCCTCGCGCAGGATTTCGGCGGCGGACTCGGACAGCGAGCCCTTGTTCGGAACTGCGACGCGCAGCATGGACGGTCCTTTCGGCAACGGTGCGAAGAGCAGGGAAGGAACATGCGGAAGGTCTCGAGGGCACGACGGCCGGCCCCGGGCGGCTGCCCGACGGCGAGCCGTCACAGATACCCGACGGCGAGCCGTCACAGATGCTTGTAGACGTCCTCGAGCTTCAGTCCCCGCCCGACCATCAGCACCTGCACCCAGTACAGCAACTGCGAAATCTCCTCCGCCAGCTGCTCGTCGCTCTGGTACTCGGCGGCGATCCACACCTCGCCGGCCTCCTCGATCACCTTCTTGCCCTGCGCATGGACGCCGGCGTCCAGGGCGGCAACGGTGCCGGACCCCTCGGGACGGGTGACGGCACGCTCGGACAGCTCGGCGAACAGGGAATCGAAGGTCTTCACGGGGGTTCATTGTTTCATGACCGCGGCGTGCTCCCGCACCCAGTGCCGCGCCCGCCCCGGGCGCCCGGCCCGGACCGTCAGAACTCGAGAGCGAGGCCGCTGTCGAACCGGCGGCGTCGCCCGGTGCGCGGATCGTCGAACTCGACGGTCCGCGCCAGCAACCGCAGCGGATCCGAGAAATCGTCCGGCGCGCGGCGCCGGAACCGTGGATAGAAGTTGTCCCCGACGATCGGCGCCCCCAGCGAGCTCAGGTGCAGCCGCAGCTGATGGGTGCGCCCGGTCCGCGGATGCAGCCGGTACCGGGCCAGGTCCCCGCGCCGCTCGAGCAGCTCGATCCGCGTCTCGGAGTTCGGCTCGCCGGGCTCCTCCACGGCCGTGAGCTCGCCGTGTCGCTTACGGATCCGGCTGCGCACCGTGCGGGGGAACTCGAGGCCCGGCCGGTACGGGGCGATCGCCTCGTACACCTTGCGCACCCGCTGCCGCTCGAACAGCTGCTGGTACGGCCCCCGCAATCCCGGATCGGTGGTGCACAGCAGCACGCCCGCCGTCATCCGGTCCAGACGGTGCACCGGAACCAGGTCCGGCAGCCCGAGCTCGCGGCGCAGCCGCACCACCACCGTCTCCCGGATGTGCGCGCCCCGCGGGATCGTCGCCAGGAAGTGCGGCTTGTCCACGACGACGAGCCCCTCGTCGCGGTGCAGGACCGTCACCGGGAACGGCACCGGCACCTCCGGCGGCGGCTCCCGGTAGAAGTACACGAACCGGCCCGGCTGGTACCGGGTCTGCGCGGTCACCGGCCGGCCGTGCTCGTCGACGAGCTCACCGGCCGCGACGTGGCGGTGCCAGTCCTCGCCGGGCTCGGCGCCGCGCAGGAACCCGAGGATCGTGGGGGCGGGATCGGCGACGGGCAGCCGCAGCCGGTCCGGGCCGAGACCGTCGCGTACCGGCAGCGGCGGCGCAGCCACCGTCAGGGCCCGACCGGGTCCGGCACGCACGCCTCGCACACCAGGCTCAGCTCCCGGCCGTTGACGTCCGGGTGGTTGCGGTAGCGCGAGGTCGGCGCCCGGCACAGCGTGCACCGGCCCAGCACCGCCGCCGCGTCCGAGAACTCGACGTTCGTGCGGCCGTCGAAGACGTACAGCGAACCCTCCCACAGCCCGTCGTCGCCGAACGTCTCCCCGTACCGGACGATGCCGCCGTCGAGCTGATACACCTGCTCGAACCCGCGGTTGCGCATCAACGCGGACAGCACCTCGCAGCGCACCCCGCCCGTGCAATAGGTCACCACCGGACGTGACTTGAGGTGGTCGTAGCGGCCGCTGTCGAGCACCGACACGAACTCGCGCGTGGTCGCCACGTCCGGCACGACCGCCCCGCGGAACCGGCCGATCTCCGCCTCGAACGCGTTGCGCCCGTCGAAGAACACCACCTCGTCGCCGCGCTCGCCGAGCAACTCGTGCAGCCCGTGCGGCGACAGGTGCACCCCACCGCCGACCACCCCGTGCTCGTCGACCTTCAGCTCGTGCGGCGCCCCGAAGGTCACGATCTCCGGCCGCGCCCGCACCGACAGGCGCGGAAAGTCCCGCCCGGTGCCGTCCGACCACTTGATGTCGGCGTCGGCGAACGGCGCGTACGCGCGGGTGCCGCGCACGTACCGCTTGACGTCGGCGATGTCGCCCCCGACGGTGGCGTTGATGCCGTGCTCGGAGATCAGGATGCGACCGGTGAGATCGTTCGACGCCGCCAGGGTGTGCTGCCACAAGCGGATCGCCTCCGGATCGGCCAGCGGCGTGAACCGGTAGAACAGCACGATCTTCGGGATCGCCACCTCAGCACACCCCCGGCAGGTGCAGCGCGTGCAGGTCCGCGACGGTCAGCCCGTCCAGGGTCTCCCGGAACACCCGCCGCGGCGAGGTCGGCACCTCCGTCAGCGACGGCACCACCAGCACCGTGCAGCCCGCGGCCTCCGCCGCCGCCGCCCCGGTGGGCGAGTCCTCCACCGCCAGGCACTGCGCCGGCTCGAGCCCCAGCAGCTGCGCCGCCCGCAGGTACGGAGCCGGATCCGGCTTGCCGGCCGGCACCTCGTCGCCGCACACCGAATGGTCGAAGTGCTCGCGCCCGAGCGTGTCCAGGGCGAACTCGCACAACGTCCGGTCGGTGTTGGTCACCAGCGCCGACCCGAGCCCGGCGCCGCGCACGGCCCCCAGCGTCCGACGCGCCCCGGGCCGCCACGGCAGCCCCTGCGCGAACAGCTCCCCCATGCGCCCGTACAGCCACGCCTTCGCCGCGGCCAGGGCGTCGGGATCCGGTTCGAGATCCAGCGACGCGAACACCGTCCGCAACGCGAACGCACTCGACGCCCCGATCGTCGCCCGCCGTGTCTCGTCCGTCATCGGCCCGCCCAGACGCAGCGATAGCTCCCGGATCCCGATGTCCCACAACGTTTCCGACTCGAGCAGAGTGCCGTCCATGTCCCACAGGACGGCCCGCAGCGTCGACGTGGTCACCGCACTAGACATTGAAGTACTTCGCCTCCGGGTGATGCAGGACGAACGCGTCGGTGGACTGCTCCGGATGCAGCTGCAGCTCCTCCGACAGCTCCACCCCGATCCTGCCCGGCTCGAGCAGCTCGACCAGCTTGACGCGGTCCTCGAGATTCGGGCACGCCCCGTACCCGAACGCGAACCGCGCCCCGCGGTAGCCGAGCTTGAAGAACTCGGCCACGTCCGCCGGATCCTCCTCGGCCAGGTTGTGGCCGCCGGAGAGCACCAGCTCCTCCCGGACCCGCCGGTGCCAGTACTCGGCCAGCGCCTCGGTCAGCTGCACACCGATGCCGTGCACCTCCAGATAGTCCCGGTAGGAGTTCGACGCGAACAACTCGTTCGCGAAGTCCGCGATCGGCTGCCCCATCGTCACCAACTGGAACGGCAGCACGTCCACCTGCCCCTTCGCCCGCGCATCCGCCCGCGACCGCACGAAGTCGGCGATGCACAGGAACCGGCCGCGCTGCTGCCGCGGATACGTGAACCGGTAGCGCTCGGCGGCGTCCGGATGCGGCTCGGCCAGCACCACCACGTCGTCGCCCTCCGACACCGCCGGGAAGTACCCGTACACCACCGCAGCGTGCGCCAGGATCCCCTCGGTGGACAGCCGGTCCAGCCAGTACCGCAGCCGCGGCCGGCCCTCGGTCTCCACCAGCTCCTCGTACGTGGGCCCGTCCCCGGTGCGCTGCCCGCGCAGCCCCCACTGCCCCAGGAACAGCGCCCGCTCGTCGATCAGGCCGGCGTAGTCGGCCAGAGCCACCCCCTTGACCACCCGGGTGCCCCAGAACGGCGGGGTGGGCACCTCGAGGTCGGCGACCACATCGGAGCGCTCCGGCACCTCGACCGGCGTCTCGGCGGCCTTGCGCTTCTCCGCGATCCGCCGCGACCGCTCGTGCCGGGCCTTGCGCTCGGCGGCCTTCTCCTTCGCCGCGATCGCCTCCGGGCTGTCCGCCGCCGGACCGTCGCCGCGCTTGACGGCCATGACCCGGTCCATCAGATGCAGGCCCTCGAACGCATCGCGCGCGTAGGACACCTGGCCCTCGTAGATCTCGGCCAGATCGTTCTCCACGTAGGAGCGGGTCAGCGCGGCACCCCCGAGCAGCACCGGGAACCGCTCCGCCACCCCGCGATGGTTGAGCTCCTCGAGGTTCTCCTTCATCACCACGGTCGACTTCACCAACAGCCCGGACATGCCGATCACGTCGGCGTTCTTGTCCACCGCCGCGTCCAGGATCGTCGCGATCGGCTGCTTGATGCCGAGGTTGACCACCTCGTAGCCGTTGTTGCTCAAGATGATGTCGACGAGGTTCTTGCCGATGTCGTGCACGTCGCCCTTGACGGTGGCCAGCACGATCCGGCCCTTGCCCTCGTCGCCGGTGGATTCCATGTGCGGCTCGAGATGCGCGACCGCCGCCTTCATCACCTCGGCGGACTGCAACACGAACGGCAGCTGCATCTGCCCCGAACCGAACAGCTCCCCGACCGTCTTCATCCCCGACAGCAGCGTGTCGTTGATGATCGCCAACGGCGGGGTCGTCTGCATCGCCTCGTCCAGATCCGCCTCGAGCCCGTTGCGCTCGCCGTCGACGATCCGCCGCTCGAGCCGCTCGAACAGCGGCAGCGCGGCCAGCTCCTGCGCGCGGGACTCCCGCGACGACGCCGCCGACACCCCCTCGAACAGCGCCATCAGCTTCTGCAGCGGGTCGTAGCCCTCGCGCCGCCGGTCGTACACCAGATCCAGCGCCGTCTCGCGCTGCTCGTCCGGGATCCGCGCCATCGGCAGGATCTTCGACGCGTGCACGATCGCCGTGTCCAGCCCCGCCTGCACACACTCGTGCAGGAACACCGAGTTCAGCACCTGCCGCGCCGCGGGGTTCAGGCCGAACGACACGTTCGAGATGCCCAGGGTGAAGTGCACCCGCGGATGCCGCCGCTTGATCTCGCGGATCGCCTCGATCGTCTCGACGGCGTCCCGGCGGACCTCCTCCTGACCGGTGGAGATCGGGAACGTCAGGGCGTCGACGATGATGTCCTCCTCGCCGAGCCCCCACGTGCCGGTCAGATCCGCGATCAGCCGCTCGGCGATGCGCACCTTGTGCTCGGCGGTGCGAGCCTGGCCCTCCTCGTCGATGGTCAACGCCACGACCGCGGCGCCGTGCTCGACGACGTGCTCCATGATCCGCTCGAACCGCGAACCGGGGCCGTCGCCGTCCTCGTAGTTCACCGAGTTCACCGCGCACCGGCCACCGAGATGCTCGAGGCCGGCCCGGATCACGTCGGGCTCCGTCGAGTCGATCATGATCGGCAACGTCGACGCCGTCGCCAGCCGGCCCGCCAGATCCGCCATGTCGACGGCACCGTCGCGGCCCACGTAGTCCACGTTCAGATCCAGCAGGTGCGCGCCGTCGCGGATCTGGTCCTTCGCGATGTCCAGGCACTTCTGGTGGTCCCCGGCGAGCATCGCCTCCCGGAACGCCTTCGACCCGTTCGAATTGGTGCGCTCCCCGATCATCAGGATCGACGAGTCCTGCTCGAACGGCACCGCCGAGTACAGCGACGACACGCCCGGCTCCGGCCGGGGGCCGCGCTCGGCGCGCTCGGTCGCGTGCACCGCCTCGGCGACCTGCCGGATGTGCTCGGGGGTGGTGCCGCAGCAGCCGCCGACCAGCGCCAGACCGAACTCGGCGACGAATCCGCTCAGCGCCTCCGCCAGCTCTTCCGGCGTCAACGGGTACTCGGCGCCGTTCGCTCCCAGCACCGGCAGGCCCGCGTTCGGCATCACCGACACCGGCAACCGGGCGTGCTTGGACAGATGCCGCAGGTGCTCGCTCATCTCCTCCGGGCCGGTCGCACAGTTCAGCCCGATCAGGTCGATGCCCAGGGGTTCGAGCGCCGTCAGGGCCGCCCCGATCTCGCTGCCGAGCAGCATCGTGCCGGTCGTCTCCATCGTCACGTGGGTGACGATCGGGATGCGCCGGCCCGCCCGCTCCATCGCGCGGCGGCTGCCGACGATCGCGGCCTTCGCCTGCAGCAGGTCCTGGCAGGTTTCGACGAGGATGGCGTCGGCGCCGCCGTCGAGCATGCCCAGCGCCGACTCGGTGTAGGCGTCGCGCAGTGCGGCGAACGGGGCGTGACCGAGGGTGGGCAGCTTCGTGCCCGGACCCATCGAGCCGAGCACGAACCGGCCCATGCCGTCCGGGCCGGGACCCATCTCGTCGGCCACCTCCCGGGCCAGGCGGGCGCCGCGTTCGGACAGGTCACGGATGCGATCGGCGATGTCGTAGTCGGCGAGGTTGGGCAGGTTGCAGCCGAAGGTGTTGGTGGAGACGGCATCCGCCCCGGCCTCGAAGTACGCCCGGTGGATCCCCCGGATGACGTCGGGCCGGGAGTCGTTGAGAATCTCGTTGCACCCCTCGAGGCCGCGGAAGTCGTCCAGACTCAGATCCGCGGCCTGCAACATCGTGCCCATCGCCCCGTCTCCCACGACAACGCGCTGCGAAAGCGCATCGAGCAAGGCAGAGTGCAATGGGGTGGACATGCGTTCCAGACTAGTGGGCGGCCCGTCCGGGTCTCGCCGTAGGCTGGACAGGTGAGTGCAAGCGAGTTCGCCGAGACCCCGGAACCGGACGTGCCGACCCTGCGTGACCCGGTGCTGGTCGCCGCGTTCGAAGGGTGGAACGACGCCGGTGACGCGGCCAGCGGCGCCGTCGAACACCTCGAGCTCATCTGGGACGCCGAACCGTTCGCCGAACTGGACTCCGAGGACTACTACGACTACCAGGTCAACCGCCCCATGGTGCGTCTCGTCGACGGCGTCACCCGCGAGATCGAATGGCCCGCCACCCGCCTGTCGGTGTGCTCACCCCCCGGCAGCGCCCGCGACGTGGTGCTGCTGCGCGGCATCGAACCCAACATGCGCTGGCGCAGCTTCTGCGACGCCATCATCGAACTCGCCGACGAGATCGGCGTGCACACCGTCGTCATCCTCGGCGCCCTGCTCGCCGACACCCCGCACACCCGGCCCGTCCCCGTCACCGGCACCGCCTACAGCACCGACGCCGCCAAGCGCTTCAACCTGGAAGGCTCCCGGTACGAGGGCCCCACCGGCATCGCCGGGGTCCTGCAGGACGCGTGCGTCCGCGCCGGCGTGCCCGCCGTGTCGTTCTGGGCCGCCGTCCCCCACTACGTGTCGCAACCCCCTAACCCCAAGGCCACCGTCGCGCTGCTGCGCCGTGTCGAGGACGTCCTCGACCTCGAGGTGCCTCTCGGCGAGCTGCCGATCCTCGCCGAAGAGTGGGAACAGACCGTCACCGCGATGACGGAGGACGACGAGGAGATCGCCGAATACGTGCGGGCCCTCGAGGAACGCGGCGACGCCGAATCCGACATCTCCGAGGTCATCGCCAAGATCGACGGCGACGCCCTCGCCGCCGAATTCGAACGCTACCTGCGGCGACGGGGCCCCGGCGGCTTCACCCAGTGAGCGCGGCACGCGCCTCGCTGCAGCGTGCCGCCCTCTACGCCGGAGGCTTTCTCGGACCCTTCGGCGGCGGAGTCGTGGCATCCGTACTGCCGGAGATCGGCGCGGCCACCGGTGTGAGCGCCGGTGCGGCCGCGAGCACCCTCACCGCGTACCTCGGGCCGTTCGCGCTGACCATGCTCGTCTCCGGCACCCTCGGGGCACGGTGGGGACGGGTCCGCACCGTCCGCACGGCGTACATCGCCTACACCTGCGCGTCGCTGGCGTCCGCGCTCGCCCCCACCCTCGGGCTGCTGCTCGCGTCCCGGGCCCTGCAGGGCGTCGCCAACGCCTTCACCACCCCGCTGCTGCTCGCCGCGCTCGCCGCGATCGTGCCGCGGGCGCGGCTGGGCCGCGCCCTGGGCCTGTTCGGGGCGATGCAGGCCGCCGGGCAGACCTCGGCCCCGCTCGTCGGGGGCCTGGCCGCCGAGGTCGACTGGCGGTGGGCGTTCGTCGTGATCGCCGCCGCCGCCGCCGTCCTCGCCGCGATCGGGCTGCCCGAACAGCTGACCGCGCCCACCGGAGAGGCGCCGCCGCGGCTGCGCGACGCGCTGCGCCCCGACGTGTTGCGCATCGGTGTCGTCGCGCTGCTCGGCTGGGGCGCCCTCGGCGGCCTGAACTTCCTGCTCGCCTTCCGCGCCGAGGACGTCTTCGGCCTGACCCCCACCCAGCGGGGCCTGCTCCTGACCGGATTCGGGGTCGCCGGCATCCTCACCGCCCGCCGCGTCGGCACCCTCATCGACCGCATCGGCGCCCGCCGCACCGTGCTGCTCGGCGCACTCGCCGGCGCCGCCCTCGTCGTCGTCGCCGGCACCGCCGGACTGCTGTGGCTGGTCGCGGCCGCCTGGTTCGTCGCCGGCATCGCCTCGCAGTGCGTGCTCGTCGGTGTCAACGCCGCCGTCCTCGGCTCCCGGGGCCGCAACCGCGGCGGCGCCGTCTCCGTGGTGCAGGCCTTCCGGTTCTCCGGCGGCGCCGTCGCCCCGCTGGCGCTGACGCCGCTCTACGCCGCGGCGCCGGTCGCGAGCTTCGTCGTGCCCGCCCTGGTGCTCGCCGTCGTCGCCCCGCTGGCGATGCCACGCCGCGACACCACCCCCGGCTGACACCCCCACCCCGGCGGCGGTGAGCACTTCCTGACCGCCGCGTAACCCCGGTGCCGCCGATCCGTCACCGCCCCCGGCGACCCTGGACGCATGACCCCAACCGCGTCGCACCCCCACGGCCCGCGCCGACGGCTGCTCGTCGTCGGCAACGGCATGGCCGGCGCCCGCACCGTCGAGGAGATCCTCGCGCGCGGCGGCCGGGACCAGTTCGAGATCACGATGATCGGCGACGAGCCGTACGGCAACTACAACCGGATCATGCTCTCCCACGTGCTGGCCGGCCAGGCCGACCTCGACGACGACGAACTCGTCCTCAATCCCATGGGCTGGTACCGGGAGAACGGAGTCACCCTCCACGCCGGCGACCGCGCGACCCACCTCGACCGGTTCGGCAAGGTCGTCACGTGCGAATCCGGCCGGCAGGTCCCCTACGACCTGCTCGTCGTCGCGACCGGGTCGAACACCTTCTTCCCCAACATGGACGGCCTGCGCGAACCCGACGGCCGGCTCGGCCGCGGCGTCTTCGGCTTCCGCACCCTCGCCGACACCAACGGCATGCTGCAGATGGCCGACGCCCACGACGACGTCCGCGCCGTCGTCGTCGGCGGCGGCCTGCTCGGCCTCGAAGCCGCCTACGGGCTGCGCACCCAGGGCCTGACCGTCACCGTGGTGCACTCGCCCACCCACCTGATGAACCAGCAACTCGACGAACGCGGCGGCCGGGTGCTGCGCACCGAGATCGAGAAACTCGGCATCACCGTCCACACCGGTACCCGCACCACCGCCGTCCTGCGCGACGACCACAGCCGGGTCACCGGCGTGCAGTTCGCCGACGGCACCGTCGTCGACACCGACATGGTCGTGGTCACCGCCGGCATCCGCCCCAACACCGAATTCGCCCGTGCCGGTGGCATCGTCGTCGAACGTGGCATCGTCGTCGACGACCAGATGCGCTGCGAAGAAGAGTCGAGCATCTACGCCGTCGGCGAGTGCGCCCAGCACCGCGGCGAGGTGTACGGCCTCGTCGCCCCGGTATGGGAGCAGGCCGTCGTCCTCGCCGAGCACCTCACCGGTGCGAATCCGCACGCCGCCTACCAGGGAACCCGCACCAGCACCAAGCTCAAGGTCGCCGGCATCGACGTCGCCTCGATGGGGGTCAAGGGACCCGAGCACGAGGACGACGAGTTCGTCCAGTTCTACGATCCGCGCAGCGGCATCTACAAGAGCATCGTCGTGCGCGACGGCCGGCTCGTCGGCGCGATGCTGCTCGGCGACGTGAGCAAGGCCGCCACCCTCGCCCAGGCCTTCGACGGCACGCTCGAGATCCCGGCGGACCGCGCGGCGCTGCTGTTCGACCTCGGCGACCCGCAGGGCGCCGACGTCGCCGCCGGCCTGCCGGACGAGACCCAGGTGTGCAACTGCAACGGCGTCAGCAAGGGCGACATCGTCGCCTGCGTCCACGACGGCGCCGACACCCTCGTGCAGGTGTGCGCCCGCACCCGCGCCGGGAAGGGCTGCGGCTCGTGCAAGGGCCTGGTCGCCGACATCGTCGCCTGCGCCGCCGGCGGCGCCCTCGCCGAGGACCCCGCCGCGAACTGGTACGTGCCGTGCATCCCGCTCGCCAAACCGGACCTGATCGCCGAGATCCGCCGCCGCGACCTGCGTGCGGTCTCCCAGGTCTTCGCCGAACTCGCCACCGGCGGTCGCGAGGATGCCACTGCCAAGATGCCGCTCGCGTCGCTGCTGCGCACCGTGTGGGGCCCGGACTGGGTCGACGAACGGGGGGCGCTGTTCATCAACGACCGTGTCCATGCCAACATCCAGCGCGACGGCACCTTCTCCGTGGTGCCGCAGATGAAGGGCGGGGTCACCACCCCGGACCAGCTGCGCCGCATCGCCGACGTCGCCGACAAGTACGGCGTGCCCATGGTCAAGGTCACCGGCGGCCAACGCATCGACCTGCTAGGCATCCGCAAGGAGGACCTGCCCAAGGTGTGGGCCGACCTGGACATGCCCTCCGGATACGCCTACGGCAAGAGCTTCCGCACCGTCAAAACCTGTGTCGGCAGCGACTTCTGCCGGTTCGGTCTCGGCGACTCGACCGCCCTCGGCATCGCGCTCGAGGAGCGCTTCCAGGGACTCGAGACACCCGCCAAGCTGAAACTCGCCGTGGCCGGATGCCCCCGCAACTGCTCGGAGGCGCTGTGCAAGGACTTCGGCGTCGTCGCGGTCGGCGACGGCCGCTGGGAGATCTACGTCGGCGGCGCCGCCGGCGCCCACGTCCGCAAGGGCGATCTGCTCGCCACCGTCGGCTCCGGCGAAGAAGTCCTCGCCCTCGCGGGCCGGTTCATCCAGCACTACCGCGAGAACGCCAAGTGGCTCGAACGAACCTACGACTTCGTGCCCCGCATCGGCATCGACCGGCTCCAGGCACTGCTGGTCCGAGACGAGGAGGACATCGTGACCGAACTCGACGAACGCATCGGCACGGCCGTGGCGGGATACCGGGACCCCTGGCTCGAACGGACCACCCCGAAGTCGCCGGCGCAGTTCAGCCCCGCGCTGCCGTTGCTCCCGCTGCCGCAGGTGCCGGTCCGATGACCACGACCGAAAGCCGGACCACCGCAATGGAGTACGAGGTCGGCGCGCTGACCGACCTGACCCCGGGCGAAGGCCGCACGTACACGGTGGGCGGACGGCAGATCGCCGTGTTCCTGCTCGGCGACGGCGCCGTCCGGGCCCTGGACGCGGTGTGCCCGCACCGGGGCGGACCGCTCGCCGACGGACAGATCGACCACGACCTCGTCGTATGCCCCCTGCACCAGTACGCGTTCGTGTTCGACACCGGCCGATGCACCGCGCCCGGCATCGACCCGGTCCGCACCTACCCGGCGCGCGTGCACGACGGCCGGATCGTCGTCACCGTCGGGTGAGCGACGGGTGGCTGTCGCGCCACCAGCAGTACACGTACAGCGTCAGAGCCGCGACGAGGGCGGTGACCACCCACATGGTCACCGCCACGTCGACCCACGATCCGATCGGCGGTGAGCCCGGCAGGATGCCCCGTAGCGGCACCACCGCGAACAGCATCGCCGCCATCCACGCCAGCATGTCGGTCTCCACCGCGCGGCGCCGCCGGAACGTCTGTACCGCGACGAACGCGGCCAGGACCGCGAGGACAACCATCATCAGCAGCAGGATCGCCGCGTACACGAGAGTGCCTCCGGTGCGCGTGAACACCACCTCGGTGCCGTCGACGCCGTCGGGAAAGCCGAGTTCCGGAGCGGCGACGACGGTCCCCTGGTCGATCGCCCACCCGTCGATGCGGCCGTCGATCAGCACGTCCGACGGCACCGGTTCTCGCTCCGACCCCTCCCCCACAGCGGCCTCCACGACGACCGGCGTGACATCGAAGGTGTCGAACGGCCAGCGGATCGCCTGCCCGCGCGCAAGCAGTTCCACCGGGTAGCCGACGGGCACGGAATGGGCCGGGAAGAACAGCTCCGATTGTGAGACGGCCGGCGCGAGCATCACACTCAGCGGCACGGCGAGCGTGGCCCCGTTCGCATCGAGGAACGAGTCCCCGGGATAGATGGTGACCTCCGCATGCACCCGGTCGACCGTCGGCTGCAGCGACTTCATCGTCACCACCACGAGCACCGAGTCGGCATCGACGTCCACCGGCCGCCACTCCCGGGACTCGTGCGTGCTCACCCCGAACAGGACGAGTACGCCCAGGTATGCGGCCATCACCGCCGCCCCGAGCGACACCAGCAGAGTCCGGCGAGACGGGCGATTCGGACGTGGCGCAGGCATTCCCGGACTGTAGCCGCTGGGCCGCCATCGGCCCGGTCGTCGTGGGCGTATTTGGGTGCGGTTTTGTGGGGAAATGAGGGTGATTTCGGTATTTTTTATGTTTCCGTCCCACTCAGAATATGGACACGAGTTGCCAGTCGAGATCAGGACGCTCGACTCACCCCAGCCGGCGTCTCTACCCCCTCCTCACACGTCCGTTCCGCCGTTCCGCCTCCCCGATCGAATCGGGGTTCCCCTCTCGATCAAGATCGCCGGGTCGCGGTGGGGTGTGTCGAGGTCTCCTCCCCTGGGCCGGGTTGATCGGGTGGCGGTGGGTTCGTGAATTGAAGAGCTTCCGTGTCGTACCGATTACCTATTGTGAAGACATGACGGCTTCCGCCCAGCCCACAGAACCGGTCGACAGCGCGATGGGGCCCCGCCCGGAGCGCCCCATCGACATCTACCGTCGCTCGATCGCCGTGGTGGAAGCGTGTCTGCCCCTGGGCTGGACTGCCACGTCCGACCGCCCCCGCTCCCCTGCCGCCCCCGAGCGCATCCTCGTGACCGCGCCCGACGGCGAGTCGGTGTCGTACGCCGTCATCGCTTCCCGCGGTGTGCTCAGCGGGGACGTCGCGCGCATCGCCGCCGAACTGTCCGAGTCCGACCGGGGATTCGTGTGCGCGCACTACCTTTCCGATCCGGTGCGGCGCCAGCTCGACCAGCACGGCATCTCGTACTCCGACGCGACCGGGAATCTCACGCTCGTCGCGTCCCGGCCGGCGATCTGGGTGCGCAACCGGGGCGCCGACGCCGACCCGTGGCGCGGGCCCGGACGGCCCTCGGGCGTGCTCACCGGTGAACCGTCCGAGCGAGTCGTCCGAGCGCTTGCCGACTTCACCGGCGAGATGTCCGTGCCGGAGCTGATCCGGCTGTCGGGCGCCTCCACCGGCGCCACCTACCGCGTCGTCGAGGTACTCGGGGAGCGGGAACTGATCCGCCGCATTCCGCGCGGCCCGATCACCATGGTGCACTGGGAGAAGATGCTGCGAGCCTGGGCAGCGGACCGCAAACCCTGCACCACAAGGGGGTTCGCCGCACCGGACGGCGTCGGCACCGTACGGGCCGATCTCTGCGAACCGCTCGACCTGAGCTATGCGATCACCGGCCTCGGCGCCACCGACTACGCGGCCGCCGACATTCTCGAGGTGTACGCCGACGACCCGGACGCGTTCGCCCAAGCCCTCGGTCTGCGCCCCGTCGATCGCGGAGCCGACGTCGTGGTGGCCACGCCGTGGTCGTCGGTGGTGTTCGAGCGGATGCAGCGGCGCGACGGCCTGCGCTTCGCGGCACCGTCCCAGGTCTATGCGGACCTGCTGGCCGGACCGTTCCGCAACCTGAACGCCGCCGAACATCTACTGGCGGCGCTCACCGCCGACCAGAGCGCCTGGCGCCGACCCGTCGGCCGCACCTGACCGCGGTCAAAGGCCCAGCGCGGTGACGGCATTGCCGACGAGTCCGGCGTGCTGGCGGCTGTAGAGCGCCACCATCCGCTCGTCGGAATGCCCCGTCTGCGTCATGATCGTCTGAGTCGTGGCTCCGTTGCGGACGGCCTGGGTGACGAACCCGGCGCGCAGGCTGTGCCCGCCGAGCGTGGCGACCACCTCGGCGGCGAACCCGGCCTGCCGCGCCCGCCGCTGGATCATCGAGTGCACCGACTGCCCGCTCAGGGCGCCGCTCCCGACGGCACCGGTGCGGTGGATCGTGCGGAACAGGGGCCGCTCCGCACGCCCCTCCCCCGGCGCCACACCGCGGCAGCAGTGCTCGTCGCCGGCGGCACGATCGTCGGTCAACAGCGCCCGGACCGCCGCCCCACCGTCCGCGTCCCACACGTCGAGCACCTCGCGCCAGCGCCGGTAGGCGCACACCGGACAGGTTCGCGGATCGCGGCCGTACGGAAGCGTGACGGTGCGTCCGAGCGCGTCCCGGTCCGCCTTCGATCGGCGGATCGTCACGTACAGCCCGTCGGACCGATGGGCGACGACGTCGGAGGTGGTGAGGGCGGACAGCTCCGACCGCCGCATCGCGCCGGCCAGTCCGAGCAGCAGCAGGGCGGAGTCGCGGCGCTCGGCTACGCGGTCCGGCCACTCGGTGGCGCCGGCGCGCATCGCTCCGACGATCGCGCGGATGTCGTCGGTGAGCAGTGGGGTGCGGCGTGCCGGGGGCGTCGCACGGGTCCGCCGGATGCCGCGCACCACGTCGCGCACCGCCTCGTGATGTCCCGGCTTCGGCAGGCCCGCCAGGGCGTGCACCTTGTTGATCGTCGCGACCCACCGCGCGAGGGTCGACGGGGCGTAGGCCCAGCGCCCGTCGGGTCGAAGCTCGCCCGCCTTCTCGGTCAGGTACCAGCCCACGAGTTCGGGTGGCGCCGGTATCGGCACGTGGCCCACGGCGTCGCACCACCGGGCGAACTTGCTCCAGTCGCTGGTCAAGGCAGCTCGGGTGTTGTCCGACGCGGCCTTGGCTCGGAGTCGGCGCATCGCCTCCTCCACACCGGCGGGAAGTACCGGCGTGGAGATCGACGCCTCGAGGGACTCGTTGCCCGGCAACTGATTCGTCACGGTGACACCACTCCTCATGCCGAGTCGACCGCCTTCGCGGAACGGACGATACGCGCCTCGGCCGAAAACCCCGCCTCGGCGACGCCGATCAGCGCGGCGCGCCCGGCTCGGGCGCGCCGCGCAAGGGACCGGTCCGTCGCGGTTCACACGCCGCAGCGGGGGTCACCCTCCGCCGGTTCGCGCACGCGCGCTTCCGACCGGGCCGGGAACCGATCCCGGTAGGCGTCGACCGCCCTACGGGTCTCCTCGGCGACCAGGTCGGCGTTGATCTGGGCAGCGGCGGCCGCGCCCGCCGCTGCGGCTGCGCCCACCTGGGCGGCCGGATCGGTGACGTTCCCCGCGACCCACACTCCGGGGACGTCGGTGCGGCCGGTCGCATCCGCGGGAATGTGCTCTCCGACCCCGGCCGGGTGCTCGACGGCCCGCAGGCCGAGCGCCGCGAGGAAACCGGCGCGCGCCACCATCCGTGGCGCGACCACCAGCGCCTCCCGGGCGATCGTCCCGCCGTTGCTCAGCCGTACCCCGGCGAGGCGGTCGTCGACGATCTCCACGGCGGTCACCTCGCCGTCGACCACCCGGACGCCACGGGCGACCAGTTGCTCCGCCTGCTCGGCGGTAGGCACCGGCGCGGTGTGGGTGAAGAACGTGACGTCGGCGCTCCACTGCCGAAACAGCAGGGCCTGGTGCACCGACATGGGCCCGCTCGCCAGCACACCGATGGCCCCGTCGCGGACCTCCCAGCCGTGGCAGTACGGGCAATGCAGCACGTCTCGCCCCCAACGTGCCCGCAGCCCGGGCACGTCGGGAAGCTCGTCGACCAGCCCGGTGGTCACCAGCAGCCGGCGGGCGCGGGTCACCCGGCCGTCGAACAGGGTCACCTCGAACCCGCTCTTGCGGCGGGTCACGGCGGTCACGTCCGCGTGCGCCACGTCACCGCCGTGGCCGCGGACCTCGTCTCGGCCGCGGTCGAGCAGTTCGGCCGGCGGGATCCCGTCCCGGGCCAACAATCCGTGCACGCCCGCAGCCGGAGCGTTGCGTGGGGCGCCCGCATCGATGACGACCACCGACCGCCGCGCCCGGGCGAGCATCAGCCCCGCATTCAGTCCGGCAGCTCCACCGCCGATCACCACCACGTCGTATTCGTTTCCGAGCGAATCGCTCATCTCGATCACCTCCACGACGACTATGCGAGCCGACGAGACGGACCCGCAACGTTGTTTGCCGATATGGCAAACTGTGCGGCATGGACGACCTCGACCGAGCGCTCGAGACGGTCGGGCCCCGGCTTCGCGCGCTGCGGCGGAAGCGCGAGACCACGTTGGCCGATCTCTCGGCGGCGACGGGCATTTCGGTGAGCACCCTGTCCCGACTCGAGTCCGGCGCCCGCCGACCGACGCTCGAGCTGCTGCTGCCCTTGGCCCGCGTGCACGGGGTGACGCTCGACGAGCTGGTGGGCGCCCCACCGACCGGCGACCCGCGCATTCATCTGCGTCCGATCACTCGTCACGGCATGACCATGGTGCCGCTCACCCGGCGCGCCGGCGGCATCCAGGCGTACAAGCTGGTGATCCCTGCCGACAGCGGCCGCGGGGAACCGGATCCTCAGACCCATGAGGGCTACGAGTGGCTCTACGTCCTCAACGGACGGCTGCGACTCGTCCTGGGTGAGCACGACCTGGTTCTCGCGCCCGGGGAGGCGGCCGAGTTCGACACTCGCGTGCCGCATTGGTTCGGCGCCGCCGATGCCGCACCGGTCGAGTTCCTCAGCCTGTTCGGTAAGCAGGGCGAACGGGCGCACCTTCGTGCCCGACCGGCCTCGAAAACCGTTCCGCACCAGTCTGATCCGTAGTCGGGCACCCGCCGCGCCCCGCCCCGGCGGTGGGCCCGGAAGGGCCGACGGGCCCACCGCCGAGTCCGTCGCGGCCCCCTTCCCACTTTTCGCACCCCCTGCGCCCCCTGACTCACCATAAGGGGGAGTTATGACGATCAAGCCCAACCCATGCATATATGCGTACCTACGCGTTCCCCGAGCACCGATTGGACCGGTCATCCGTAACGTTTCGAGTTTCGCATCGCGGCACTCCCCTATTGAACTGGTATTACCAGATTTAATTTATTTCGTTTCATAATTCATTTCGTGTTGTGATACGTACAAATGACGTGGAGGAACGCTCCGGAGTCCGGTATCGGGGCCCGCGAGGACCGGGCGGGAGACCTCCCTCCTCGTGCGGTTGGTGGGCGAGTTCGTTCGAGAAGCGTCCGGGACGGTGTGTTCGGTAAATTGATGTATTCCGTAGAAACCCGACTCCACTACCGTCTTTTGGTCCCTCCCCCCACCTGATAGATATGGCTGCAACCACTGCCCGAGACGAGGAATCCGTGAGCGAAGCGAGCACCGGCGAGTCCATGTCCGACGAGCGCATGTCCGACGAGCGCCCGAAGCCGGGACGACCGCGGAAGTACGCGTCCGCAGCCGACCGGGTCCGGGCCTACCGAGAACGGGAACGGCAGAAGAGGGAGGCGGCCTCACTGGCCGAGCTGACCACTCCCCCGGGCCCGGCCGAAGCAGCCACCAACCTGGCGTCCGCCGTCGCCGCGCTCCGCACCCTGACCGCGACGACGCTCGAGCAGTACAGCGCCGTCGCCGCGCAGATCACCGCCGCCGTCGACAAGCTCACCGACCCGGACGCGCTCGAGGCGCAGATGAACCGGGCCACCACGGAACTGGCGAAGGTGAAGGCGGACGCGGACGCCAGGATCGCCCGCCTGCGCGAGCAACTCGCCCAGGCGACCGAGGACCGCGACAACGCGGAGGCCGCCGTCGAGGCCGTCGACCGGGAGCTGTCGGACGCCCGCGCGGCGCACGACACCCGGATCCGGGAACTGGAGACCGCACATCGCGACGAGTCGACACGAGCGGCACAGGAGCACGCGGACACCCTGCGCACCTGGCAGGAACGCATCGATGCCACCGCGGCCGCGCACGCCGCGGAGATCGCCGAGTACCGGTCGACCGTCACCACCCAGCAACAGCAGCTCGCCCGGCTCGAATCGGAACTCGCGACCCTGCGTGACGATCTGGTGCACACCCGCGTCGCCGCGGAGAAGGAGGCAGCCACGGCCGCCACGGCCGCCGCCCGGCTCGACACCGATCTCACCGCGGAACGCGCCCGCGTCGAGGAACTGCGCGGCGCCCTCGAAGAGGCCCGCATCGCGGCGGCGGCCGCCCAGGCCGCCTCGAGCGCGGCCCGCGACCGGGGCGACGAACTACGGGCCGAGATCGTCGACCTGCGCGGCGAGCGGGACCGGCTACGGGTCGACCTCACCGCGGCACACGCCGCAGCGGCCGAGTCCCGCCGCGAGGCGGACACGACGGAGACGGCGCCGGCCGAGAGCTGACCGAGCGGCGGGATCCCGACCCCGACGACGGCCGGACGCGCACGAGGGGCACGGGCTGCACCTCCGCCCGGGTGTGGCGCGCACGGCACCGGGGGTTGCGCGGCACGTGGGCCGCCCCCGCCTACCCTGTCACAGTGAACGAAACGCAGCCGCCCGCCGGGCCCACCGATCCGGGGGCCGGGGTGCAGCACGACCGGCTCCGGTTGTTCTCGTTCGCGACGGCCGAGAAGCGGGCCGAATACCTCTGGGTGCTGCGTGCTTTCGACCTCGCCCGCGCCAACTACGTGGTGCTGCTGCACGCCGCCGAGGTCGCGGCGATCCTCGAGCGGACCGACTCGGCGGATCCGGCGGCGGCGCTGTCGGCCCAGGACGTCGCACCGCTGCTCGAGCAACTGCACGCCTGGGGTGTGCTCGAGCGCAGTTACGACGGCACCCGGGCGGCGTCGCTGGCCGAGTACCGCAACCGGCACTACGTGTATCAGTTCGGCCGGGCCGGTTATCACGCCTTCCGGGCCGTGGAGGATGTGCTGCGGGCGCGCGGCGAGGACGCGTCGCTGTCGCGTCTCGCGCTGGCGGATCTGCTGGCCGACCTGACCGAGCTGGCGGCGGCGAACGCGGCCGGGGACGGGGAGCTCATCTACCGCAAGCTGTCGCGGCTGGACGCGACGTTGTCGGACATGGCCGAGCGGGCCGCGGGGTTCTATCTGATGCTCGGTGATCTCGTGCGCACCACCGAGGTCACACCCGAGTCGTTCCTGGCGCACAAGGATGCGGTGCTGGCGCACATGCGGGAGTTCAGCACGGACCTGGCCCGCTACGCGCCGAAGCTGGCGGCCGCGCTGGCACGGGTGCAGGAGACGGGCATCGACCGCATGCTGGGGCTCGCCGCCGCGCACGACGAGCGGGTGCTGCTGCCCGCGCCCGAACGGCAGGCGGACTGGCGAGCCCGATGGCGCGGCCTCGAGCGGTGGTTCGTGGGCGCCGGGGACGTGCCCAGCGAGTCGGAGCGGCTGCGGGAGGGCACAATGAGCGCGATCGCGGCGGTGCTGGCGCTGCTGCGCCGGGTGACGGAGACCCGGCGCGGCGGGGTGAGCCGCGAGTCGCAGCTGCGGCACCTGGCCGGCTGGTTCGCGGCCGCGCCGAGCGAGGAGTCGGCGCACGCGCTGTTCGGGGCGGTGTTCGACCTGGGCCGCCCACGGCACTTTTCCGCCGTGCATCCCGACCCGGAGACGATCCCGGTGACGACGTCGTGGTGGGAAGCGGCACCCGTGCCGATCGCCCGGACGCTGGCCGAGACCGGACGCACCCCGT
Organism: Rhodococcus sp. 2H158; assembly: GCF_053764755.1. Classification (NCBI taxonomy): domain Bacteria; kingdom Bacillati; phylum Actinomycetota; class Actinomycetes; order Mycobacteriales; family Nocardiaceae; genus Rhodococcus; species Rhodococcus sp. 2H158. Next base: position 209,636 of record NZ_JBSNCE010000003.1, on the reverse strand, counting down.
CGGCGGGGGCACCGGCGCGGGTGCAGCGCAACGAATCCGGGATCCGGCGGCTGCGGGAGCGGCAGCTGGCGGCGCAGCGGGCGCGGGCCGAGGCGGCGCGATCCCTGGCGGCGGGCGGCGTGGACGAGCGGGAGTTGTCCGAGCCGGAGACCGAGGTGCTGTTGAGCCTGCTCGACGCGGCGCTGTCGGCGCGGGTTCCGGTCAGCGGCACCGTGCCGGGGGCGACGGGCACGCAGAACGGGGTACGGCTGACGTTGAGCCCGGCCGCGGAGGGCACGGTGGTACGCACGGCGCGGGGCCGGCTGCATCTGGACGGACTGCGGGTGAGCGTGCAGTGAGGGCCCGGCGGATCTCGCCGCTCGACCGGGATTCGTACCAGCGGGCGGCGCGGCTGGTCCTGTCGCACCATCTGGTGACCGCGCAGTACCCGGACCGGGCCGCGCTGCCGCTGCTGCGCCGGTGGGCGACGGAGCTGCGGGAGGACCTGCTCGAGTTGTTCGGATACCGGCTGGAGGTGACCGAGACGACCGCGCGGTTGTTCACCGTCGCGGACCGGCTCGATCCCGGGGGCGGCGCGCGCACGGTCACCGACCGGCCCTTCGACCGTCGCCGGTACGCCTACCTGGCGCTGGCGCTGGCGGCGCTGGGACGCGCCGGCGGGCAGATCACGCTGTCGGAGCTGGCCGAGCAGGTCGCGTCCGAAGCCGGCCAGGTGCCCGGGGTGGAGCTGGCCACCGAGCGGGCGACCGACCGGGACGCGTTCGTCGACGCGGTGGCGTGGCTGGCCGCGCGGGGGGCGATCGCGCTGGCGGACGGCGACGCCGGCGGCTGGGTGTCGGATCCGGACCGGGGTGAGGCGCTCTACGACATCGACCGGCCCGTGGTGGCGGCGCTGTTCCGGCCGCCGCGCGCGCTACAGCACCTGCGGTCGGTGCGGGGCCTGCTCGCCGCCGGTGACGGCCGCGACGGGGACCGGATCGTGGACACCGCCGAGGTGGCACGGCGGGTACGGCGGGCGCTGGTGCAGCGCCCGGTGGTGTATGCCGAGGAACTCGACGACGACGCGCGGCTGCAGCTGGCACTGCCACGGACGACCGCGGGGATCGAGCTGCTGACGGGGCTGGTGGCCGAGCGGCGCGCGGAGGGCGTCGCGCTGGTGGATTCGTCGGGACGGATGTCGGATCTGCGGTTCCCGGGGGTGGGAACGGTTCCGCAGGTGGCGTTGTTGCTGGCCGGGGAGATCTGCGCGCGGGTGTCGGATCCGGAGTCGGTGCCGGTGCGGTTGCCGAGGCCGGCGGATGCGGAGGCGGAACTCGAGGCGGGACTGGACGCGGCGATTCCGGCGGCCGGGGTGTTCGCGTCGCTGGCCGGTGACGCCGGCGCCGGGCCGGCGGATACGACACCGGCGCAGCAGCCGGCGCCGACGCATCCGCTGGTCGAGGACAGCTGGCTGGCGGAGACGGCGGCGAAGCTGGTCGACGAGTTCGGCCGTACCTTCGCCGCGCAGTGGCAGGCCGACCCGGCGGGCCTGCTGGCGGCGGCGGTGACGTTGTTGCAGCGGCATCGGTTGGTGGCCCGGGTGCCGGGCGGGGTGCTGGCGTTGCCGGCGCTGGCCCGGTTCCGGGGTGTGGTGGTGACGGTGCGCGAACGCGACCCGCGCCTCGCGCCGGCCGGTGAGGATTCGAACGAAGCGGAGATGTCGTGAGCAGTGCCCGTTTCCGGCCGACACGTGCCGGGATCATCAATCTGTGGGACTACCGGGACCAGGAGTTCTCGTTCGCGGACGGCCGGCTGGTGCTGCGCGGGCCCAACGGGTCGGGCAAGACCAAGGCGCTCGAGGTGCTGTTCCCGTTCGTGTTCGACGGGCGTATCGAGCCGCGGCGGCTGAACCCGTTCGCCGGCGAGGAGCGCACGATGCGGTCCAACCTGCTGTACCAGGGGCAGGACAGAGCGTATTCGTATGTGTGGATGGAGTTCTGCCGCGGCCGCCGGGACGATCCGGAGGCGGTGACCGTGGGGGTCGGGATGCGGGCGGCGCGCGGCAACGACAAGGTCACGCGGTGGTATTTCGTCGTCGACGGCCGGGTCGGTGTGGACTTCTCGCTGCTGGATGCGGCCGATCGCCCGCTGACGCGGCGGCAGCTGATCGAGGAGGTCGGGGCCGACGCGGTCACGGACCGGCCGGTGGACTACCGGGCGGCGATCGATGCGCGGTTGTTCGGGCTTGGGATCGAGCGGTACGACCAGCTGATCAACCTGATCCTGACGTTGCGCCGGCCGCAGCTGGCCAAGAACCTGGACCCGAAGGGGTTGTCGCAGGCGCTGACCGACGGGTTGCGGCCGCTGGACGAGCAGCTGGTGCTCGAGGCGGCGCGGTCGTTCGCCGACATGGAGGAGGTCTCGCGCGCGCTGGAGTCGCTGGCGGCGGCGGACGAGGCGGCGCAGCGGTTCGTCGCGGTGTATGCGACCTACCTGGGTCAGCAGGCCCGCGCCGACGTCGACCGGCTCGGGGCGCGGTTGGCGGCGGTCGAGGGCGGGAGTGCGGAGTGGACGGCGTCGGTGACGGCGTTCGACCGGGCCGGCGCGGAGCGGGCGCATGCCCACGAGCGGCTCGAGGTCGCGGAGCGGGACCTCGAGCAGGCCCGGGCGACTCTCGAGGCGCTGCAGCGGTCGAGCGCGTACGAGGGTAAGCAGCAGCTCGACGATCTGGCGCAGGTGGTGGCGGACCTCGAGCGCACCACGGCCGGGCAGGCGGAGCAGGCGCAGCGCGCGAGGGCGGAGCTGGCGCAGCGCGACGAGGAGGCGCGGCGGGCCGCGGCCGCGGCGACGGACGCGGCGGCCGCGGTGGGCCGCGCCGAGGACGCACTCGCCGCGGCGGCGCGGGATGCGGGTATCGAGTGGGCACCGCCGGCCGAGGACGCGCTGGGCGAGCAGATCGCGGCGACGGTGGCGGCGTGTGCGGAGGAGCGGGCCGCGGATGTGCGGGCGGTGCGGGCGGCGGTGGCGGCCGCGGAGGGCGCGGCGGCGGCGCGGGTGCGGGCCGAGACGACCGCCGAGCGGGGCCGGGCGCAGCTCGAGTCGGCCCGGGCGGCGGTGGCCACCGCGGACGCGGTGGTGGAGCTGGCCCGCGCGGAAGCGTCGAACCTGTTGCGGGAGTGGTGGGTCGGTCACCGGGACACGTGGTCGGTGCTCGGCCTGCCGGAGGAGCTGGTCGAGGCGCTGGCCGCGGCGATCGCAGCGGCCGGCGACGACGAGGCTGCGACGCCGGCGGCGGCGCTGGCCGAGCGCACGGCCCCGGTGGTCGAGGAGTTACGGTTCCGCGGCCGCGGCCTGGAGGCGGAGATCACGCAGGCGCGGGAGCGGATCGCGGTGTTGCGGGCCGAACGGGACCTGGTCGAGGCCGAGCGCGACGACGCTCCCCCGTCGTTCCCGATGCGGCCGACCGGGTCGTCGGGCCCGTCGGGGGCGCCGCTGTGGCGGCTGGTGCGGTTCGCGGACGACGTGAGCGCGGAGGCGGCCGCGGGACTCGAGGCCGCGCTGGAGGCGGCGAACCTGCTGACGGGCTGGGTGTGCGGCGGTGCGGGGGACGTGCCCGCGGGGGCGGTCGCGCTGATGCCGGTGCCGCCGGTGCAGCGGCCCACCGGCCGGACGTTGGCCGACGTGCTGGTGGTGGAGCCGGACACCGGGGTGCCGGCCGAGCGGGTACGGGCGGTGCTGGCGTCCGTCGCAGTGCGGGATGCGGTGACGGACGAGACCGGCCCGGCCGTCGACGAGCGGGGCGGCTACCGCCAGGGGGTGCAGCTGGGCAGGCACACGAAGGCGGAGGTCGAGTACATCGGGGCCACCGCGCGGGCCCGTCGCCGTCGCCTGCGGGTGACCGAGCTCGACGCGGAGATCGCTGCGGCGCAGAACCGGATGGCGGGCGCGGAGGCGGAGCGGGCGGAGCTCGACGGACGGCTCGCGCAGCTGGAGCGGGCCGCGGCGGCGGTGCCGCGCACCGGCGCGGTGCTGGCGGCGCTGCGGAAGGTCAGCGAGTGCGCGGGCGCGCTGCGCACCGCCGGGGAGGCGGCGGCCGCGGCGGACCGGGACCTCGATCAGGTGATCGCCGAGTGCGCCGTGAAGGAGCAGCGGGTGCGCTCGGTCGCGGCCCGGCACCGGGTGCCGCACACGGCCCGTGAGCTCGAGCATCTGGCGGCGGCGATCCGGTTCTTCGAGTCGCAGGGCCAGGCGGTGCTGCGGGCCTGGCGTGAGCACGTCGCCGCGGCCGAGCGGGCACGGGAGGCGCAGGTGCGGCGCGACGACGCCCGGCTGGCGGCGGAGGAGTCCGCCGAGCGGGCGGTGACGGCCGAGGAGTCGCTGGGGCAGCAACAGCAGCGGCTGGGGACGCTGCGCGAGGCGTTGGGTGCCGACGCGCAGCAGATCGACGCGCAGCTCGCGCACGCGCGCGAGCGGATCGAGGCGGCGCGGGTGGAGCAGCGCGCCGCGCGCCGCGCGCACGACGACGCGGTCGAGCGGCTCGGGAAGGCGGAGGCGGCGCACGTCGCGGCGGAGCAGGCGCTGCGGTCGGCGCTGACCGAGACGCGGGCCGACGCCGCACAGCTGGCGCCGTATGCGCGGCCGGATGTGCTGTCGCTGCTAGGAATCTCGGAGGAACTGCGGTGGCCGTCGGCGGCGGCGTGGCCGACGCCGGAGCAGATGGTGGACCGGCTCGCCCGGGCGGACGGGGACGTGCCTGCGGTGCCCGCGGAGGTGGGGGCGCTGTACGCGGCGCTGGCGGCGGCGACGGCGACGCTCAAGGGCGGGGACGGTGCCCGCAAGGCGGCCCGGTCGGCGTTGACGTCGGCGTTGCAGGAGTTCGACGGGCAGCTCGCGGCGGCCGGTCAGGACTATCGGCTGCAGTGGGACGCGCCGGACGGGTTGACGGTGGTGCGGGTGCAGGACGAGCAGGGGTTCTCGTCGGTGGCGGAGTTCGCGGTGCGGATCTCGGCGGCGCGGCGGGATCAGGAGCTGCTGCTGACCGACGCGGAGCGGCGCATCCTCGAGGATGCGCTGCTGGCGGGGCTGGCGCAGCAGATCCACGAGCGCACCGAGGACGCGCGGGATCTCATTGCCCGGATGGGGGCGGAGATGCGGCAGCGGCGCATGTCGTCCGGTACGACGGTGGGGGTGCGGTGGGTGCTGGCCGATCATCTCGACGATCAGGCGCGGGCGGTGTGCCGGCTGCTGGACCGGGAGGTTTCGGCGCTGGGGCCGGCGGAGCTGGCGAGCGTCCGGGCGCATTTCGCGGCGCGGATCCGGGCGGAGCGGGCGGCGCATCCGGAGCGGTCGTATCCGGAGATCCTGGCGACGACGCTGGATTACCGGCGGTGGCGGGTGTTCGCGTTCGGGTTGATCGGGGCGGACGGCGCGGAGGATCGGCTGACGGTGGCGCGGCATTCGGCGTTGTCGGGGGGTGAGCAGTCGGTGTCGCTGCATCTGCCGTTGTTCGCGGCGGCGCACGTGATGCTGGATTCGGCGGATCCGCAGGCGCCGCGGCTGCTGGCGCTGGACGAGGCGTTCGCCGGGGTGGACGACAACGGCCGCGCGGAGCTGCTCGGGTTGAGCGTGCAGTTCGACCTGGATCTGTTCATGACGGGCTACGACCTGTGGATCACGTATGCCGGGGTGCCGGCGTGTGCGCACTACGACCTGGCGCATTCGGTGGCCGAGCACACGGTCGGGGCGACGCTGCTGGTGTGGTCGGAGGGCGGGTTGCTCGCCGAGCACGACGGGTCGGATCTGGCGGCGGCGCTGGGGTCGCCGGGTACGCGGCGGGTGCCGGCGCCGGTGGAGGGGGCGCTCGAGTTCGCGTAGGGGTGCGGGCGCTCCCCTACCTGATTGGTGCGGGGGTCGGCGAAAGCACTCGGATGCGCACGGCAGCGGGCTCTGACCTCGGGCTGGGCGTGGGTTTCGCTGTCGAGGTGGCACTGCTTTCGGTCTTTCTAGTTATTCCGTTTCACTCGGATTTTGCTGGGGAGGTCGAGGCACTCGCAGACCACAACCCCGGTGCCATCGAAGCGGCGCGCACTACGGCACATATCCCAGGAGCACCACGCCGGATCCGGAGGATTTCGTCGGCGCTGCGCAGGTGACGATACGAGCATCGAAGCGATCACGTGCGCTCTGGAACGCGCCGCGATCCCCTCCCCCACTCCACCGGGCATGCCGTCGGCGCCGGCGCTCACGGCGGTACTGATCAGCCTGGTGAACCACGCCTCGCCACCCTCGTCCAGGTCGGTCTCATCTGCCGCGGCGACCAGCAGCACGTCGCCGTCAACGTCGCCCGCGAGGACCGTTGCCTCACCTGTCACCACCTGACGATGCGGCGGGATGACGCATCGTCGCCCCGTTCCCGCGGACGGGGCGACCAGCACGCGCCCGACGGGGTGCCAGCCGAGCGGCTACGGGGTGACACCCCTGTCACCCGGACGCCGTCCTCGAACCAAGAAGCGAACCCGCTGTTGCGGCGCGATCGGCACCTCGTCCACGCCCCGCGACGGCAGCGCACCGGCAAGAACATCCGCAGGTCAAGACACTGGCCGCGGCGTGCCGCCAGGCCGGTCTCACCGGCCGGTTCGACATCCTTACCGCGGCGAAAGCCTCGATGATCGCGCCCTCGGTCGACGTCCACAGCATCATCGACGCGCTCGTGCGCGCGGCACTCGAACGCCATCGACCACACGCCCCCCGCTCGGCAGCGGCGTGGATCCAGACCTGACAGGAACTGCGTCCACCACCCCGGAACTTCCACCTACCTGCGGCAACTGCGACGAGTACGGCTGGCGCCTTGACGACGAACTCGGCAGAGCTGTTCGCTGCCCGTGCCGCCGTATCGGATTCGAGTGGCCGGAGGCACCCATTGGAGTTCGGAGTGCCGAGCGCACGCAAGCGGGCCGAATCCTGCTCCGCTCACGACCGCACGCACCGGGCGCTGTGTGCGAGTAGTGCATGACTCGGACGGAGTGCTTATTCCCCGTGGTCGGTCCGATCGATCCGGCGACGCGTCGCGACGACGTCTCGGGCGTGCGGTTCGTCCGCGAGCCTCACCGCCAGGGTCATCTCGGCGACTCCCGGTGGTAGCGCGGCGGAGAACTTCAGTCCGGCCACGGCGTTCTGCGCGACATGCGGGAGGGTCCAATGAGGTTCTGCCAGAGCCGCACTCACGTCTGCCGGGGCGATGGTCGGAAGGAGACGCAAGGACTTCTCGTCGACCCGCTGGCGGGGATCGACCAAAGCCGGAAGCGATGCTTGCAGGGTGCGGTTGGCCGCGGTTCCTGCCCAGGTCCACCACCGGCCAGAGCCTTCCGACGGCATCGTGAGCACGGAGGCATCCGGATCGACGCTGTCGGCGTAGCTCTGCCGTAGTTCCGTGAGCACTGTGTCCGCGCGTCGGGTGAGGGTCACTCCTGCAGGTGCGGCGCCGAGCAGCACTGCGCGCATGCCCCGAGTGATGTCGTAGGACAATCCGCCGCCTGTGCCGGACCACTTGGCCTTCCCACCGCCGTCCGCGGGTTCGACGAAGCACCGCCGCCGTTGCCAATCGATGTGGGTCACCATCCACGAGCGACCACCGAGCAACAGCACGCGGGGGCCGTCGACCTCCTCGACCAGCAGGTCGGTACCGACGGTGCCGACCTCGTTGCGTCCGGCCAGCACGGTGAACTCCGGTGGGGCACTGAAGACTGCCGTCAGGTCGGAGAAGTATCGCCGTCCGAATCGGCGCTCGGCCTCCGGTCCGATGTGCATGAAGCTCCCGTCACGCTCGAAGAAGCCCTGCGCGCGGAGGAACGCCATGATCTCGTCGGCGTGCTCGTCGAAGATCGTCAGAGAACCCCACCATTGCCGCCAGCTCTTCTCCCCAAGTCGGTGTTCCTGCAGGCACAGCGCCAGCATCTGCTGCGCAGCAATATGCCGCGGGGATGGGGGTGGGACAATCGGCTCCACCCATCCGCGCGACCAGCATTCGAGCATGCCCAGGGTGAGCAGCACCTGTTCGTCGTCGATGCCGAGGAACAGACAGTTGCGGACGCTGCCCGGGCGGCGGCCAGTGCGCCCGAGACGCTGCAGGAACGACGCGACGGTGCGAGGCGAACCGATCTGGATGACGCGGTCGAGGTCGCCGACATCGATACCGAGTTCGAGGGTGGAGGTCGCGACGATCACCGTGTCCCGGGCGTCGACGAACGCCGCCTCGGATCGCCGTCGCTCGGCAGCCGAGAGCGACGAGTGCGACAGGAAGGTGGTTACTCCTCGTTCCCGCAAGGCCGCACCGAGTTCCTCGGCGCGGCGTCGCGAGTCGACGAAGACCAAGCGTTTCTCTCCCTGGTGCAGAGCGGCGATGACTTTGGCGGCGTTGTCGATCGAGCCGACGCAGTCGACGGTGATCTCAGGTGGCGTGGTCGCGGCGGGGACGGTGGGGTCGACGACCCGGCGAGGACGGTCCGGAGTCCCACCCTGCAGCCATTGCAGCAGCTCGTCGGGATTGCCGACCGTCGCCGACAGCCCGATGCGTTGCAGGGGACGGCCGGCGAGGCGCGCGAGTCGTTCAAGTACGGCTAGGAGGTGCCAGCCACGATCGTCGCCGGCGAACGCGTGGACCTCGTCGACGACGACGGCACGCAGCCCCGCAAACAACACGCGCGGGTCGACCTTGGTGGACACCAGCATCGCTTCGAGAGATTCCGGTGTGGTGAGCAGGATGTCGGGGCGGTCCCGCAGGATCCGCTGCCGCGCGGACTGGCCGACGTCCCCGTGCCACAGAGCGGCGGTGCGGCCGAGCCACTGGGCGTAACTGTGGAGGCGGGGTTGGAGGTTGTTGAGTAGTGCCCGCAGTGGGCATACGTACAGCACCGACGTGCCCTGCCAATCGTGCTCGGCCATCGCCGAGAGCATCGGGAAGGCGGCGGCCTCGGTCTTGCCTCCCGCGGTGGGGGCGAGCACGAGGGTGTCGTCGCCGGCGAGGATCGGCGCGACCGCTGCTGCCTGGGTGGGACGCAACCCGTCCCAACGGAGCGTGTTGACGAGGTGGTACTGGATTCCTGGATGAAGAAGGCCGAAGGCGTCGTCGGTCACGAATCATCCTGCTCGGTCACACTGCGGTCGGACACCTCGTCGATCATTCGCCGTTGAATGACTCGGGGCAACTTCATCGTCGATCAATGCCGTGCTGTCCCGGTGCCGCATCACGCACCGTACGAGTCACGGGCGGGGCTGACGTAGAGCCGAGCCCCGCGCGGCTTCCGCAATCCGACACTGCGACCGCCGGACAACGGGAGGAGAAACCCACATCCTCAACCTGGCGGATGCTCGTTGTCCCGAACCCTACTACTGAGGGGGTCCACGCTTCCAACGTTCGATCTGACCGTATTGCGCGATACCATCACGGAGTGAAAAAACGGCTGGGCCGCCTGTGGAGCTTGCGGCGTAGGGTGGGCAGTCGCTCCTCGACTGAACCCGGCGCGCGTGACGAAAATACCGATACAACGATGTCGAGTGAATCGGTCACAGTAGCGCCGCCGGTCAGCACACGGATCAACACCACTCACCCGCTCGAAGATCGGACGATTTCCGAGAATCCACTCTTCGAATTCGACCGTGAACTCGAGCAGCACCAAATCGTCGAGAACATGCTGACCGAGCGTATACGGACACTCCAAGCAAGGATGGTCGAGTGCCGCGACGGAGGCGAATTGTCGGTGGATTACCAGCGTTACCACAGCCAAGTGCGGCGGCTGGAGGAGCAGCTGGCCGGCCTGGCAGACAGCCGCCGCCGGTACGTCGCAGACCGTGATCGCCTCGCTGCATGGGGCCCAACCGATGACTGGGTGGTCGCCGGATCGATCGTGACGATCCAGTACTTGGACGGCCATCGCGACACATTCGTGCTCACCGAACGGCCGCTCGACACCGAGTACGAGACCGTCTCCTACGAGTCACCGATAGGTAGCGCAGTCAAGCGCCGCAAGGTCGGCGACAAGGTGTCACTGCCAGCGGGAGCGCAGCTGACCATTGTTGAAATCACCGCCGGATTTCGGGTTGATCCACACATCGACCGCACTCAACTCAACCAATCCGAGGTGCCTGGCGGGGGCGTTCAGCGCATGGCTACGCAGCCCGTGCCCACCGCCAGTGAGGCTGACCAATTGATCGGAGGACAACGATGCAGCGACAAGACCTATCGCGATGACCTCTATCGCAGACGGACCGCTCCGAACGTTCGACGAATCAACGAGTATGTCGACCTGCTGAGATCGCAGCGTCCCGGTGCATTTATTCCTTACATTGCACCGACATACGGCGGTGTGCATGCCCGGTTGCTCACGCTCATGCAGGACCCGGGTCCAAAGACCGACTCGGCCAATCATAATGGATCAGGGATGATCTGTTTGGAGAACGCCGATCTGACGGCGGCCCGGCAGAAGTACTTCTTGACCCAAGCGGGTATAGACGTTTCACAAATCGTTTCGTGGAACGCCTACCCGTGGCCCAAGCCACATCCCCAAACAGAAAATACCGACCGCGCAGCTGCGGTAGCACTTCGCGGATTCCTTGAACTCACGCCGCAGCTAGAGGCCGTCATACTCAATGGCGTCGTCGCAAAACGGGTCTGGGCAGTGATGAAAAGGCTCGACCCTCACATTGCTATGGCAATTCGGGAGTTTCCGACCTTCCATACGAGTCCGAGGGCAGTTGATCCTGCAAAGAGATCAGCCGAATACATCGAGGATGTGAACCGAGACCTGAGCGCAAAGTACATAGCGGCCGGACGGAAGCTCAATGGAGCCTGAATAATTGGCGGTCTCCGGAGACTACAGATCTAAGTCGATGTCGTCGGCGTTGACAGCCTCTCGCTCCGCGGCTGACATCTCCGATGCTGCAATCTTCACGTCATAGTCGGTATACGGATCGAAGTCTGGATGCAGTTCGACCACGTCGAGGACGTCGACGAGTTTGCGCAGGAACAATCGCGGCGCGATGCCCACCCTGCCCCCGAGGCTGCCGGCGACGGCGGAAGCGAAGCGACGCAGGAACTCGTCGTCGACGGTCGACCGCACCCGATCACCTGCGTCGATCCCGGTGAAGAACAACTCGCGCACGCGCCCCCCGAGTTCGACGAGCCGGTCGAGGTCGAAGCCGGTCAGCCGTAGCTGCGGGGCGCGGGGGTTGTCGAACCGCGGGTCGCGGGAGAAATCGGTGTGCAACCGGTCCGCCAGCGGCGGCAGCAGCTGGATGCCCTGCCGGCCTTCGAAGAACGCCGGTGTGCCAGTGATAAGCAGGTACAAGCCTGGGAAGTGCCCGTCGTGGATCTCGTCGATCAACTGACGCAGCGCGTTGAGTGCTTTGGCGCGCGCGTCGGAACGGACCCGTTGCAGTGTCTCCACCTCGTCGAGTACGAGCAGCAGGCCGGCGTTGCCTGCGTCGGCCAGCACCGCGAGCAAGCCGCGGAGAAAGCCGAGGGCAAGGAAATGGTCGAGGTCGCCCTTGATACCGGCGCGGCGTTTCACCGATGCGGCGACGTGCGGTTGGCCGCCGAGCCAGGCCACCAGGGCATCGGCGCCGTCGTGATCGGCTTCCTCGACCATGCGACGGTACGCGCGAATCGCCATGGGAAACACGGGGGCTCGCGCGGCAACGTCGGCGAGCCGACGTTCGAGCAACTCCTCGACACCCACGCCCTGCCGCGCGGCGTCGTCCTCGACGGTGAACAACCACGCGTCGAGGATCGGACGCAACGCCGACGGCGGGATCGACGCAGTACGCAGCGATTCGATGCTGCGCCGATACACGGTTTCCAGCTTGTGCAGCGGGGTGTCGATCTCGTTGATCTGCACCTCGGCAACCGCGAAGCCCCGTTTCATGGCGCGGTCGGCGAGCCACCGCGCGAAGAACGTCTTGCCCGAGCCGTAGTCGCCGCGCACCGCCTTGAACATCGCGCCGCCACCGGCGACCACCCCGAGTTCGGCGTCGAGTTCGGTTTCGAACTTTCCGAGGCCGACGGCGAGTTGGTCGAGCCCGTTGGCCGGGACAGTGCCACGGCGCAGCGCGTCGAGGATCTCCCGGCGTCGACGGGGCGAAACCGCAGCTGTCACGACCCGAGTCCGAACTGTTCTCGCAGTGCCGCTTCGTCGAGTCCGGCGACACCGCCGTCAAGTAGGAGCACCTCGTAGCCTTCGACGTCGAGCACCCGCTTGATCTGTAGAAGCGCACCGCCGACGCGGGCCGGGGCGATGCCGAGCAGGCTCGCGGCCTGCGCAGTGGTCAGTTCCCGTGCCGGCGCCGCGAGCAGTGCGGCGAGCAACGCTCGGATCTGTTCACGCTGCACCACGATTCGTCCGGCAAGCCGTTCCTGATCGGCGAACACCGGGGTGGCGATCACCTGGTCGGCGACGTTCACGGTGACGGTGGCCGGTTCGTCGGTGTCGAACAGGGTGGGCGCCGCCTGTTTCGCGGGCGCAGCCGACACCGGTGTCGCCGCAGGTGCCGCGATCTGCACGGGGGCATACCACCATCGCGGTTCGACGGGTTCGAGTGCGGTGAGGGTGGCCGGGCGTTCCCCGGTGTGGAATGCGAGCACCGGCACGAGCACCTCGGAGGGCGCCGCTCCCCCGTGGTAGCCGGCGTTGACCGGTCCGTAGCGAACATTCTCCTCGACGGCGAGTACCACCGTATGACTGTCGGTGAGCACCCGCGGGCCGCGAACCACGATCTCTCCGTCGTCGACGTGGTCGAGGTCGCCGTGGGCGCGCTGCCCGTAAAGGTTCGCACGGGCGCGTTTGACGCTGGTGCGCCGTTCGATGATGTGTCCGTGATCGGAGGTGACAACCACCGCCCGCCCGGCGCGCTGCGCGGCCTGCAGCAACGCCCGCAGGTGGGTGATGGTGCCGATTCCCCAGTCGGTTCCGCCCGGGTCGGTGTGGTGGAGCGTGTCGTCGACGAAGTTGAGCACCGCCGCGACCAGCGGCCTGCCGGCGGTGTCGGCGATCGCGTTGGCGACTTCGGTGGCCAGGTCCGCACCCGCGGGCACGGTATCGAGGGCCTTCTTGTGGAAGATCGGATCGACCCGGCCGAGGGCTGCTTCGAGTCCGACCGAGCGCAATGCATCGAGGAATCCGGCGCGTTCGGCGGCAACGTCACCTTCGCGCAGGTCACCGGTCAGCAACGAACAGCGGCTGCGCTGCGTGAGCGTCGGGAGCACCGCCAGCGCGGCGGCCCGGCGGGAGCCGCCGAGAGCTGCAGCTTCGGTCCATCCGTGTTCGGCCGCGGCGGCAGCAATGTCAGTGGCCGCGGCGATGGACAGTGCGTCGACGACGAGCAGCAGGGTGGGTCGGGCCTTGGCGAGCGGCAGCACCACCGTGCGCAGCAGCTGTTCGACGACCGGCCCGGTGGGGTGCGGGGTGTCGGCGAGCGCCGCGGCGAACCGGCGGTCGTGTCCGCGACGACGCGCGGTGACGGCGTCGATGACGCGGGTGACGGCAGCGGCGAGCGCCCGGTGGTCCGTGCCGCGGTACGCGGCGGCCAGCGCGGCGTCGACCCAGCCGTCGCCGTCGATGTATCGCCGGGTGTGATCGTCGAGGTTTCCGGTGGTGGGGGTGTCGACGGCCAGCCAGCGCAGCAATCGCACGGTGGCCTCGGCGGCCCGGTACGAGGAAGAAGTACGGGCGGACAGGTGCCGGAGCGTCTGCTGCCACGCCCACTCGACGCTGTCGAGACCGCCCTGCTTCGGTCCGAACTCGACGGGGTCGCCCGGCATGGCCACCTCGATGGCGTGGGCGAGCGCGTCGAGTCGGGCGGTGAGGCCTTGCGGGAGCAGTTCGGAGCGACCGGCGAGGTCGTCGATCCCGAGTTCACGCGCATGCGCGGCCGCGGATTGAAGCACGGCACGTCGTTCACTGTCGGTGAGCGTGCCGATGACGAGTCCGGACGAGTCGTCGTGCCAGGCGGCGAGGTCCTCGGTGGTGAGGTCGGTCAGTCCGTAGCGGCCGAGAAACAGGCCGCGGGCGAGGTCACTGCCAGGATCGGTGAACAGTCCGGCGAGCAACCCGAGCGGGACCAGGTCGGCGATGCGCTGGGTTTTCAATAGTGCAGCAACGGGTTTTGCGAGACGTCCGGCACGTTCGGCCAGCCACGTGGTGGTGGCGGCGACGAGTTCGGCGCCGCCGTCGGTGCGCAGCCGGTCGAATTCAGCGGTGACGCCGGGCCGGCGACTCCATTCGAGGACGACGAGCGTGTCGATCTCGGTGGCCGGGTCGTCGGTCATCGCCAGCGCACCGCGTGCAACGGCGGACATCGCGTGCGCGCGGGTGAGGACCCCACCCGGCGCGGGGGTCACCGCGGCGGTGGGGATCGCGGCGAGCAATCCCATCGCGAGGGCACGATCGTTGGCCACCCGGTAGAGGGCGGGTTCGACGGTGGTCGCCGAGAACGTGGACCGCAGCGCATCCCACGGGTCGGGGCTGATGAGACGCCCGTCGACGAGATGCGCAAGCACCCCGACACCGAGGTCCGCTTCCTCGATGGGGGTGAGCACGACGAGCCATTCGTCGTGGTTGCGTTGTTCGAGCGCCTCCCACACTGCAAAGGTCGACGGGCACGGCGCGACCGTGACGGGCACGCCGTCGTGCACGAAGGTGCCGCCGTCCCATTTCGGGGTGGCGCGCAGCCCGAGGACGCCGTTCCGGTGCCGCTTCTCCACGGCTTTCGCAAGCTTGGCGGCGATGATGGGGCGGGTGACGGTGAGGGTGCTCACTCGACCCACCACTTCACATGCAGACGAGAGCCATTCTTGACAAAGGCCTTTCGCAACCGAGCTGCGACGGAGTCGATGTCGTCGATGTCGTGGAGGACGACCGTGTCGGGATCGGTGACCACGTCGTCTTCGGTGTCGTCATCTACCACGTGGTCGTCATCGTCGTCGGTGCCACCGCCGTTGTCCTTGACATCGGAGACCACCCACTCCACCACGCGGGTTTCCACGCGCTTGAGCTCGGACAGCGGCGTGCCCGGCGTCGCGACAAGCTCTCGGAGATTCTGCAGGATCACTCGCGCGGATTCACCGCGCTCCCCGCCGGTTTCGGCACCGGCGACGAGGGTCTCGACCAGTTTCCACTGCACGTTGCGCAACGCGCGTGCATCGTCGGAGGCTTCGGTACGCAGATTGCCGGCGGTCTCCATCGCGACGGGTAGCTTCGCGGTCGCGAGGAGACCGATGAGCGCGACATTGCCGGCGGTGCCGACGAGCTGATCACAGAGTTCGACGAGCGCCCGAACCGCGCTGATCCGGTCGGTGTCGGTGACATCCAGCCCCAGCACCCGGTGGGCGTCGGCGAGCCGTTCGACGAGTTGCCGCAGCTCGGAGGTCCGCTCACCCGCCTTCACCCGCACCTGCTGGGCGAAGTCCGCGACGTTCGCGCCGGTGAGGTAGGTGCGCGGGATGGTGTAGCCGAACAGCTGGGTTGCGGCGAGCCGCGCGGCGTCCCAGGCGTTCTGCTCAGGCAGTTCCTCGGCGCGCAGTTCGATGCTCTCCCGCATCCGCCCCAGGGCCGGTGCCGGGACCGGGGAGCCGGCCTCGAACCAAGCGCGTTTGCGCAGCAACGCCCAGGCCGCGACGATCAGGTCGCGGGCCTCGGGCCGCAAGCCCCATGCAGGGCTGACGGCGTCGATGCGGCGTTGCAGCACACCGACGGTGACGCGGTCGGTGTCGACCGCGGCCCGGTCGAGCTCCCCGGCCCAGAACGCGAAGGTGTCTTCCCCGAACAGGAAGTGGTCCTCGGTGGCCTTGCCGACCTTCAACGGACCGGCGACCCGCTGGGCTACCTTGCGTTCGCCCCCTGCGGTGGGGACACGGCCCTGCCGGTCGGCGACGGCCTGCTCGACGAAACCGCGGACGACCTCGTAGTGGCGGGCGGTGACTTCCTCGTCCGGGCTCGGGAACTGCGGGTGGTTCGGATACAGCGCGGCGAAGGCCTGGTCGATGACCTTGTCGAAGGCATCCTCGAGGTTCAGCGCGGTCGGCAGCTTGGGGCTGAAGTCCTTGCTGAGCGAGACGAGGATCTCGGTGTGGCCGGGATCGTCGATGAATCGTTTCGGGTCGGGCGCTTCGATGCCGTAGGCCTGCTCGAGGAGCCGCTCGAACGAGTGGAGCGTGCCCCGATACAGGTTTTCAAGGATGCCGCGGGCCTGTGCGCGGTCCGACGGGGACAGGTGGTCGGTGTTCTCCTGCCAGCGGTCGCCGGTGCCGGTGAACAACCAGTCGAGCTTGACGAGCAGCGCGAGGTCCTGCATCGCCTCGTCGGAGAAGAACTTCGGCAGCCACACGATGGTGTGGCGATCGCCGTCGGCGAGGAGCCGGTCGATGCGGGCGATGTCGTCCGCGGCGGAGAAGTTCTGTTCGTCGAACGGGTAGTCGACGACGAGCCGCCACGTGCCGGGCCGGTTGTCGAAGTTCTGTTCGGGGACCGATGAGGCGTCGCGGACGTTGCCGAACACGACGTCGACCTCGCGGCGGGATCCACGCCAGATCACGGTACGGGTAGCGCCACCGGCGAGGTCGTCCTGCTTGGTGTCGACGCCGAGTGCCTTGTGCACGAGGGTGCGGATGAGCACCTTCCGCTTGCCGAGGTTGTCCTCGCCGCGGATGCGTTCGAGCACCGAGTTGTAGTCGACGTTGGCGAGCTGCACCCGGATGATCGGGTTGGTGCCCTCGGAGACGGTGATCTCGGGGACGTCCTTGGCCCATTCCCGCACGACGCCGAGGACGACGCGAGCCTCTCCGCCCTTCATGCGGGTCTTGATCGAACCGTGGTTGAGCGCGGCGAGACGGGATGCGGTGAGGTCGCGCAGCGCCGGGACCTTGGGGGCGATCGCCGAGAGCAACAGGGTCTTAGCGATGCGGTCGTGGGCTCGGAACCCGGCGGGCACCGAATCGGGGTCCGTCTCGAGCTGTTCGGCAGTCACCTGGTGGCGGGCGAGCAGCAGCGGCAGCAGCTTGTCCTTGTAGAGATTGGCAGCTGCGGTGAACAGGGTGCCGGCAACACCGTCGATGGGGTCTTCGCCGTCGACGATGGGTCCGAAGGCGTCGCCGACGGGAATGAGGTCGGCGGTGGTGAGGGTGTCGCGCCGTTCGACGAGCATGCGCTGCATCACCTTCAGGGCGGTGCGGTCGCGCTGCATCACCGATGCCAGTTCCCGCAGGGTCGCCACGAGCGCCGGGGAGAACGGGTAGGTGAGCCGGAACTCGTGTTCGGAGGCGCCGCGGTAGTCCTCGGTGGTGTTCATCGAGTCGCGCAGCACGTCCCACACCTCGGGGCTGCGGGTGACCGAACGGAACGCCTCGTCGAGGACCTGCCGCGCCTGCTCGTCCTTCGGCTGCAGTAACCGGACGTTGGCGACCTCGGCGAGGTTGTCGTTGCCGAGTTCGGTGGTGCGGAACCGGCCCTGCTGGTATTGCAGGGCCCGGTCGGATGCTTCCTGCTCGGAGCCGGATGCACCGGCGTCGGCGAGCCACTTGCGCAGGTCCATCTGGCGGGAGATGAACGAGATCAGCGGAATGGGTCGCGGGTTGCCGGCGGCTTCGACGAGTTTGGTGATCTTCTGCGATTCGCGACCGAAGAACTCGTTGCTGCGGACGGAGAAGATCAGCCACAGGATCAGCTCGTCGAGGAACAGCACCACCGCGTCGTAGCCGAGGGACTTGGCGTGTTCGGACAGCACCGCGAGGCCGCGGTCGATGTCGATGTAGTCGGCTTGTTCGACGAACGACGAGAAGTAGCTGCGCACCAGCGCGGAGACCAGTTCCTTGCGCAGTTCGCTCTCGGCCGGGGCGGCCAGGGCGCTCTGGTAGCGCTCAAGAGTCCAGCCGTCACTGAGCACCCCACCCCAGCCGTCGTCTGCGGCGGTATCCGAGTCGCCACCGAGACCTGCGAGGAACTGCTCGTCGCCGATGCGTTCGCGGAGGTTCTCGGCGTCGGCGAGCAGCGTGTCCGAGACGTGCAGGGCGGGCAGCGGCGCTTCCGGGTGCAGCCGGGCGATCTGGCGCACGTAACCCTGGAAGATGGCCTGTTCGAGGGATTTCGCACCGATGAGGTGGTAGGTGAGACGCAGGATCTTCTTGCCGGCCAGTTCGCCGTCGTAGCGGCCGGTGAGGTCGCGGAACCGGTCGACGCGCAGCGCCGGATGGTTGCCGAGCAGCGCGTAGAGCACGGCCATGAAGTGCGATTTACCGGATCCGAAGGAGCCGGCGAGGTAGGCGCCGCGCGAGGTGTTCTTCTTGATCGCGTCCGCGATGAGCGCGATCGCAGAGGCGAAGTTGTCCTTGAGCGAGTCGGTGAGGACATAGGCGTCGAGGGTGGCGCGGATGTGCGCGTCGTCGTCGGTGCTGTCGGTCAGCCGCAGCACGTAGTCGTCGGCGCCGATACGTTCCGGGATATCGATGACGTCCCGCAGCAGGATGCTCACGCTTGACCTGCCCTCCTTCGTGGTCCTCGTGACACAGCGGCCCCGAAGCGGGATCGCTGCGTGGTTCATCCTGCCAAAGAACAGCAACAGCTCGAGCCTCGCCTGCCTCGGCGTGCCGTGTACTCAGTCCGTTTCCTTCGGATGTCCCGGCTCGCACCGTTCGAGCAGTACTCGGCCACGACCTTGTCGCCCTTGGGTGCGGATCGAGGAAGAACCAGATGCGCCCACCATCGGTCACCTGGTACTGGTAGCGGGCGAAGTTCCGGCCGCTGTACGTCCCGCAGGCGTACCCGCCCTTCAGTTGGTACAGCCGCGGTGCCTGCACAGTCGGCTCCCGGGTGAGGGTGGCCCACGCATCGACGGGGGCGTTGCGGGCCGTCGCCCACAGATCGGTCCAGCTCTTCTGCGCATCCCGTGTGGCGAACACCAGTTGCCACTCAACGCGCTTGATCGAGCGAGGGATCGCTTCACCCTTCCTCCTCACGCGGGAAGATCCGGTCGTGCGACCACCTCGGCGGCATCGAGGTACTCCAGGTCCGAACCATCAACAGTGAGGCTGGGATCTGCGTATGCCTCCGCGGTCGCCTTCCACGCCTCGAACAGGATCGCGAGCCGGTAGAAACGGGCCACCGCCGTCTGCACTGTTGACTGCCGCGACACGAACGCGTGTTCGAGTTGACCCTCGCCGCCACCCGTGGGACCATCCCTGCACCGGCCTGAATACAGGTCGACCCCGGAAGGTGCTACCAACACCAACCGGGGTCTGGGCACAAGACAGTAGGAGCTGTCATGCACCGTACGGTGGATTCTATCCACACGCCCCGCAGAGGCGTGCATCAGCAACGCGCCGCGAGCGCGTTCCGCGCCGGCCGACACTCCACCCGGCCGCCAGGCCTTCTTTCGACGCTGTAACCTTCCCGCCCCTCGATCCCGCGACCCGCGGTCCGATCGAGGGGCTCGAGGTGTTTCCTCGCCTGTCTCGGTGTGCGCGGCCAGTTCCGGTAACCGCGGCACATCGACGGTGGGTGTCGTCGCTCGTCTCCCACAGTCCGACGTCAGCGCATCGACGCTGCGAACCGGGGTGCCATTCCCTGGTTCGAAACCGACTGGGCACCAGTAACCCTCGTCTCCACAGCTGGTGGTGGAGCACCTGATCGAACGGGTCGACACGAACGGTCGGGTCCAGTACCAGCCGCACGTCCTCCGCGACGTGGGGCCGGAAGTGCTGGCCGAGATGGTCTATCGGGGCATGGCGACCGGGCAGCGTTGGGGAAGGGGCCGAAGCAAGCTCAGGGACCCGTAGGGTCTCCGATCGGTTGGGTGCAGCCGCCCGCAGGGCGTCCTCTTCTCGAAGCTCTTCCCAGGCCACATCGAAAGCGGCGGTGGGCGAGTCGAGTCCACCCGCCGCCTCCGGTGACGTCGAGATGACGATGGACGAGCTACGGATCGTGGCCCACTTCGCGACCGAAGCCGCGCAAGAAGCCGTGCCGATCTTCGACGATGCTCCAACGAGCACAGCACATCTCACCGCGCGCCGACCGCACGCAGCCGCGCGGCCTCTACTTGCGAGCGTGTTCGACCGGGTCCTCCGCACACCAGGCGCGGGCCGGTCACCGGATCAGGCCAGATCGGCCTCCTTCGTGGACTTCTTGGCGGTGCGGCGTCCGCGGCTGGGGGCTGGGGGTCGCCATGCCGCAAGGTCCTCGGTAGTGACGCCGAGGTCCGCACTGTGCGAGCGCAGCACTTCCTCGATGGTGTCGGCGACGGACTCGCCGTACTCCGGGTCGATCTCACCGTGCCACTGCCGCACCCACGGCAACAGTTCCGCCAAACCTGCCAGCATCGGGATCAGCTTCTCGGGGCTCTCCTGATCCCAGCCGTCGGTGGCGACACGTTCATCGACGAGCCCGGCCAGGGCCAAAGCCTGTTCGGCGTGATCCCAGCCTGCCCAGCCGAGCAGCATCGTCGGGTCGGTGTCGCGGTTTGCATTCGGATACGAGATGAACCGTTCCTTAGGCACGTCAAGCTTGCCGCGCCGCGACCAGTACGAACCCTTCAGGAAGTCTGCCGGCTTGTACTTCGGCGGCACCGGAATCGGGGACTTCAGCTCCTCCCCCGCGTCCTCGCGGCGCTGCAACTCCCAGGTGTGCTCCCACGCCTCCCGCTTGATCAGGCCGGACGGCTTGTAGCGCAGCGCGGCGAGGTAAGGCACGCCTTCCTCTTCGAGGAGTTTCTCGAGCGCGGTACCTGTGGAGACATCGGGACTGCCGGCCCACAACCGCAGCACCTGACGGAAGTCCTCATCGCGGTCGAGCCTGTCGGCGAGCTGCGCGACGCTTCGCGGGGTGGGATGCCCGTCCTCAAACCACAGATCGCGACTCTCAACACGATCCAACAGCCAGTCACGCAGGGCTTCGGTGACATGCTTGTCCCACGGTTCAGACGCCCAGCGCCGCTTGTTCTCCGGCTCCTCCAACAGCCGGATACCCGAATTCGACGCGATGACGTCGAGGCGGCGCTGGATCAGGTCGCGATAGTCTTCGGGTAGGTGCTTGGGGATCTCGACGACCGGGGTGGAGCGGTGTCGTTCGAACCAGACGGTGGATTCGCCGTCTTCGAGCCGCCGTGCAAGTGCGACCTCGAAAGCTCGCTCCCCCAGGCTAATTCCGGGCAAGTTCCCGGTGTAGGTGAGCTCCTCGTCGAGGAGCCCGTAGAGGCGGTAGCACTCCCAGTCGAGTTCTTCCTGGTGCGCAATCATCAGCGCACGGATGCGTTCCGACTCGGCACGGGCCGTTTCCAGGGCCTGGGTGGTGAGCGCCCCTGCCGCAGCGACGGCGGCCGGGGCTCGGGAGGCGAGTTCCTGCGCGAGGGTGTCGAGGGTGCGTGCGCGTTCCAAGGGGTAGGACGACGGAAGTGGGAAGTCCTTTAGGTTTGTACCTGTGAACTCATAGAAGACCTCCCACTCGTCGTGCATGAAGCCACCCGAACCGGACTGACTTCCCTTGTCGTGGCACACCTGTTTGAGCCAGAAGCAGCCCACCGAACTGTTCAGCACCCCGAGCAGCCGCAGGTGTTCGTCCTCACTTGCCCCCTCCGGCAACTTGATCACCGGTGCGGAACGGTTGAACACCTTCCCGCCACGGTCCAGGACGAAATGATTGTGCGTGGCGACGAAAGCGAAGGTGATCGACAATGGGATTCGAATCTTGTTGCGGTAGAGCTCGCGAATCTCCCACCAATGAAGTTGAGGAATCTGTTCAACCGGCACCCCAAATCGCTTCCGTACCTGCAGCAACCGCCTGTATTGCCACAGATGGTGACTAATCCCCGAAAGCGAAAGCGGCTCCAAATCCGCGCTGTATGGCCATGCTGTCGCGACAGTCGGGGCCGTTCTGTAATCGCGGACAACGTCCCCCTCGACCATCGGCACAAACTGCTCGATACGTATCCGCGAAGCAGTTTTTCCGAGAGGTAGGAAGAAGGCATCGTCCTCTCCAGTAATCGCGGCGAAACCAATGCTCGTTATATACCGTTCGAGAGTCTCCCTTCCGTCAGCTATGGCGGTCAACAACTCGACTGCACCGCCACCTGACAGACTCCAAGGATGCGCGCTGAGGAGCGAGCGGTTGAGACTAGCTACGCTGATCCAGCCGTTGTCGAAGCCCGGTTCGTCCACATGCTCAACGATGGCCGACCACACCAGTCCCTTCGCTGGCACGTCCGGCTTCCCCGGCTCGCCTCTCACTCCCAGCACCGCGCGAACGGTGTCACCCACCGGAGTCCGATTGCGCCCCACCAGGATCACCGTCGGCGTGCCATGACCTGGGATGTAGGCACCTGAGGTGTCGATGACCTGCTTCAGATCGCGTGTACTCAGAAACTCTTCGATGAGCTTGGTCCCGAACTCGCGCTTCATGAACGAATTCGAGGTGATTTGCCCGACCCAACCGGGCTTGCCCGCAGCGTCACTCTTCGCAAGGTCGAAGAAGAGCTCCATGAACGGCACCGTCAGCGCGTACTGCCGGTGACACGTCGAATAGAGCTGCCGGTAAGTCGCATTGAGAGCCGCGTCCTTGACCGTGATGTATGGCGGATTCCCCACCACCACATCGTGTTCCCGCTGCAGGATCGCCTTCAACGCATTGGCATTCTCCGTCGACAGCGCCATCTGCTCGCTTCCCGTGGACCACAGGTCGTCGCTGATCGCCTGCTGCCGCGCCCCCCACAGCAACGAATCGCCAGCCGCGAGGTTCAGTTCGATGTCGATCAGTTTCTCGATCGACTTGTCCCCGCTCGCGTCCAACGCCGCGACCATCAATCTGAACTGTGCGATCGCAACAGCGAACGGGTTGATGTCTACGCCGAACACTGACGCGAGTGCCTTCTGCACCAACACGCGCGAACCAAGGGCCGGCGCCTCCCGCTCCCACTGCTCCAGCAGGCGATGGAACGCACCGAGCAGGAAGTGACCCGACCCGCACGTCGGGTCGATCACCGTGAACCCCTCGAGCGGCCGCCCGGCGAGCGCCGGCTCCAGGGTCTGGTCGAGGATGAACTCCTCCACGAACTCCGGGGTCTGCAACAGCGCGTACGTCTTCTTCGCGAACTCCGACAGGTCCTGATAGACGTCACCGAGGAAGCGGGTGTCCACCCCGACGAAGCTCCACAGCGGCTCACCGGAAGCGTCCTTGTCCCACCAGAATTCGAGCAGCGCACGAGCCGCGTCACCCGAGGGTGCGACCTGGTGCAGCGGCGAGTAGTCGTCGACGAGGCCGCGGGTGGCTTCCATCTTCGCGAAATGCTCGATGATTGTCTCGAGCCATTCACGGTCGGTGTGCTCAGCGAATTCGGTGAAGTACGCGCGGCGGGCGTCGAGGGCCTGCTGGCGCGCGTCGGCGTTCGGGCCACCGATCCACGCCTTCGACACCAGCGCATGATCCTCGCAGTAGCGGGCGAACACCGTCAGCAGCACCCACGCCACCGCGGCCTGCGTCACGCGTTCGTCCCGCCACGCCTGCCACGACGCCGCCGTGCGCTGCGCCGTGAGCGCGGCCGTGTGCTCGGCGCGCCACCGCTCCCCCGCACCCACCTGCCGGGCATCGACATCCGCGCCGTCGACACGCGCACGCAGATCGTCCTCGAGGACCGTGACCTGCTTGCGCAGCGCCTTCACCAACTCGGTCGCGGAAAAGTCCGCCATCACACCTTCTCGCTCTCAGCTGCCTCGGTCTTCGCAACCGAGTACGTCACATACTGTCCACCCGGCGAACCCAACTGGATCGGATCACCGTCGATCACCGCTCCGCGCTGCCCACGCATCTGCGGCAGCACCACCCACACCGGCCGGCGGCGCGGCGCCGACAGGTCGGCCAGCCGCGCCAGCACGTCGAGGTAGCCGTAGCGTGCGAGCGGCGACAACTCGGTGAGGACCAGTGGCGTCGCCGGCACACCGTCCTCGAACACCTGCGCCTCGATACGGGCACACGCCCGCGGCATCACCTGATCGAGCACCGCGCGCAGACCCCGCGCATCGCGGCTACCGGCCTCGGCGGCGTCGGCGCTGCGGATCAGATCCCACGACACGCCCTTCTCGGCGGCGAACGCGCGCATCGCCTCGACGATTTCCCCGGTCACGTCCACGAGATCGCCGTCGTACGTTGCGGCGAGTTCCGCCGCGACCTTCTGATGGTCGCCGGGGCGATGCACCGTCACACCGAATGCGAGGAAACCGTTCTCCCGCAGCGATGTCGCGACCAGCGAACCGTATATCGAACCACCGCCGCCGGATGCGCCCGCGGTGTCGCCGGGGGGTCCGGTGTAGGTGGCGGCGCGGGTGTTCAGGCTGGTTTCGCTGGCGGGCGTGGCCTGCTCGTAGCGGTAGCCGGTGCCGTCCCACGCCAACCCGATGCCTGCGCGTTCGATGTGCGCATCGAGGGCCGGGCGGCCGGGCAGCCGATCGAGTTCCGGGAAACGGGCTGCCACACGAGCCCGCACCTCGGTGGGCGAGAGCGCCTCGGTCTGCGCGAGACCGGCCAGCGCGATGCGCAGCGCGTCGGACGGCCCGAGGTTACGTCGATGCAGTTCACCGCGTCCCGATACGGCCGCGTACCGGGAGATGGCCGCGGCCAGGCGGATCAACCGTGCATCCGACGGAAGCGGCACCTGGGCATCCGGCCCCGCGGCGCCCTTGTAGGCGCGGGTGAAAGCCGCGCGCAGATCGCGAGCGGCGGTACTGACGCGCACCACCTCGGATGCGGGGGTCGAGACCATCAGGTCGTCGGCGCGCCGCCCGGCCGCTTCCGCTCCAGCGAGCAGCAACTCGTCCTCCGCGATGAGCGCGAGACGTCCGGCGTGACGACGCCGCACCCAACGGCGGGTGCCTTCCGCGGTTTCGTGTTCGGTGAGCCGGTCGAGGGCGGCACGCAGCAGACCCGCAGCGGCGCGTTCAGCGAGGCGCGGTGCCGCGGCGTCGGACGGCGACGCAGGCGGTTGCGGCAGCCGCCCACGGATCTCGGCGGTGAGGGTAGACACCGCCACCACTCCACCGGAGTCGCGCAGTACCTGTTCGGCGACAGCGATCAGTTCGTCGAGCAGTTCACGGGTGGCGGGGTTCTCGGCCCAGTTGGCCTGCAGCTCCTTCAGGAGTTGGTGGCCGCGTGGGCTGGTCTTCCTCAGAGCGGACGCCAGTTCGTTACCGGACGCGAACGCGTCGAGGGTGCCGGTGGTGCCGAGCAGCAGTTCCGCGGCCTGGCGTCGGGTGCTGGTACGGCCCGTCGCGACGGCGGACAGCAGCAGCGCCACGGCCTCGTCGAGGCCGAGCAGCCCCTGGGTGCTCGCGGGCTTCGTCGCGGACCGGCCGAGTTCCTTGACCCAGGCGCGGTGCCGGTCGCGGATCTCGGTGCGGGTGGCCTTCGCTTCCTTCGCGACGAGGCGGTTGAGGCGGGTGGAGTCGAGCGCCACCAGTTCCCCGACCGTGGTGACGTGCACGGCCGCGAGCGCCGACACCGCGCGAGCACTCAAACCGGCCGCGGCGAGCGCCGTTGCGGCCTCGACCTTCTGGACCGGTTCGGGGGCAGCGTCGAGGTCGGTGAACGCTCGACGCCACGCGCCCAGCATGTCTTCGGCGGTGTCGGGTCGCGCGGCGGCGTCGCGGGACAGTGCCGAGGTGAAGAACGCGGTGAGCGCGGCGGCGACCGGCGTCTCGAACATGGCCGGGTCGACGGTGACGTCGTCGTCGACGGTGGCCGGGTTGGCCTGCGGGTCGGGTCCGTACTGCGGGGCGGTGCCGGTGGCCATCTCGAACAGCACCACGGCGGCGCCGTAGCGTTCGGCGGCGGTGTCGTACTGGCGGCGTCCGCCGGTGCCGAGGAACGGGTCCAGGTAAGGCGGGGTGCCGGCCTCGATGTTGCGGGGGTCGACCCCGGCCATCGAGAAGTCGAACAGTCGCAGGTGCGTATCGGCACGCGAACTCGACTGGTGCACACCGAGATTCGACGGTTTGAGGTCGCGGTGGGTGACGCCGGCGCGTTCGAGCGCGATCAGCGCCTGCAGCAGGTCGGTGCCCCAGCGTTCGAGCAGGTCGATCGACAGCCGACCACCCTTGGCGGCCAGCTCCTCGGCGAGGGTGGTGCGACCTGCGTCGTGCACGACCAGCGCGGTGCGCCCGCCGACGTGCTCCTCGGAGGCGAGCTGGACGATGCGCGGATCGTCGAGTTTCGCGAGCACCTGCGCTTCGGCGTGCAGGCGGGCGGCGGCTTCGTCGTCACGGGCGACCTTGAGGACCCGTTCGTGATCGCCGGCCTTGCGGTCGACGACAAGGATGCCCACCGCGGTGGAGCCGGCGCCGAGGCGGCGCTTGTAGACGAAGCGGCCGTCGCCGAGTTCGTCACCGGGTTTGGCCTCGAGCGGGTCGGTTTCGCCTTCCGCGCGGAACAGTTCGCCGCGGACCTGTTCGAGGCGTTCGAGGAACTCGGCGACGGTGGCGATGCGTTCCGCAGGGCTGGGATCGGTGGCGTCGAGGACGAGTTGCCGCAGCACCGACGGCACCTGCGGCAGTTCCACAGCCAGGTCGAGACCGCCGTCGCGACGCAGCCGGTCGAGCAGCTCGCCGCGTTCGGTGGCCGGGGACACCCCACCGCTGAGCAGATAGAAGGCCAGCGCAC
The DNA here is from genome assembly GCF_053764755.1 of Rhodococcus sp. 2H158. Taxonomy (NCBI): domain Bacteria; kingdom Bacillati; phylum Actinomycetota; class Actinomycetes; order Mycobacteriales; family Nocardiaceae; genus Rhodococcus; species Rhodococcus sp. 2H158. The sequence goes on along the minus strand of NZ_JBSNCE010000003.1, from coordinate 182,982 downwards.
CGAGCCCGAAGACGTCCATGCGCGCCGGGTCGGCGGGGCTGGCGCCTTCCGGGGCGGCGAACAAGCGCGCCTGGTCGCTGAGCGCCCCGGCCATCAGGCTCAACGGTCCGGCGGACAGCCGGGTGATGCCGGTGTCGGCGTTGGCGGGCAGCACCCCGGCGGTGTCCCAGTCGGTGACCTGCGGTTGCGGGCCGGCGGCGCGGTCGCGCACGACGACCGCACGCGGATTCAGGGTGCGATGCACCACCCGATGCCGGTGTGCGTAGTGCACGATCTCGGCGATCTCGGCGACGAGCTCGAGCTGCTGCTCGAGCGCGAGCCTGGCGCGGTGATCGGCGAGCCACAGATCCAACCGCAGTTCGTCCTTGGACTGCAGGAACACCAGACCGATGCCGAGTTCCTTGTCCTTGACCACGTCGACGGGCACCTGCAGGCCGTCGTGCTTGAGCCGCGACAGCAGCTTGTACTCGTGTTCGACGCCGCGCGCCCGGGCATGTTCCTCCGCGGAGGTGGCGCCGGGTTTGGGCAGGTAGAAGCGGATGCGGGCTTCCCGTTCCATGTCGACGTGGTGGAAGGCCGGCCAGTCCTGCCAGCCTTCCCCGTCGCCGAGGGGTTGTTCGTCGATCACCCACGAGCCGAGTTCCCGCTGCCGCCGCGGTGCGAGTCCGATCGCGGTCATCAGATCGCGGATCAGCAGGGACTTCTCCTCGCTGACCGGCTCGTGCTTGGACGGCGCGAGCAGACGCTCGCCGATGCCGGGCAGGCCGCTGTGGGGTTCGTTGCCGTCGAGGCCGTACAGGTTGATCGCGGAACTGGCCGGCAGCGCGCACCGAAGGTCGGGGTGGTGCAGGAACACCAGTTCCTGCACGAACGGGATGACGCCCTTGAGGTTCTTCTGCCCGGTCTTCTCGGCCAAGCGGTCCTTGAGCAGCGACGAGAAGTACTGGGCCTTCTTGCGGGTGAGCAGCAGCGGCGAGTCCTCGGACCGGTACCCGCCGCGACTCCACACGTGGTCGTTGCCGCGCAGCGTGCCGCTGTAGTACTTGAGTTCGATCAGGTAAAGGGTGTCGCGGGACAGGACGAGCAGATCCACCTCGTGCCAGCGACCGCGGTTGTCGCGGAACTCGAAGTTCGACCAGGCACGGAACGGCGGGGCGTCCGGCAGCAAATCCTTGACGAAGTCGAGGCCGAGCTTTTCATGCTCGAACTGCGAGGGGCTGACCTCGACCCAACGGTCACTTTGCACCTGTTCCCGCACCTCTCGATCTCATCCGTCACCCATGTATAGAGAGTCGAGTGTGCACATCTCGTCGTTACGCCTCGGCGTGTCGCGACGAGATGTGCACACTCGAAATGCGCTCTATCGCAGCGGGATGCCGAGCAGGGCGTCGACGGCGTGCGCGAACGCGGCGGGTGCGGCCGCGTCGTCGCCGCCGCGGTCGACGGCGAAGCGGGCCCAAGCGTCGAGGGCGTCGAGGGCCTTGGGGGTGTCGAGGTCGTCGGCGAGGTGCTGACGCAGCCGCGCGATGGTGTCGTCGGCGGACTGGGCCGAGCCCAGGGCCGCGGCGTCGCGCCACAGGGCGAGGCGGGCCTGGGCGTCGGCGAGGACCTGATCGGTCCAGGCGCGGTCGGTGCGGTAGTGCCCGGCGAGCAGGCCCAGACGGAGGGCGGCGGGGTCGACGCCCTGGCCGCGGAGCTTGGAGACGAACACGAGGTTGCCGCGGGACTTGGACATCTTCTCGCCGTCGAGGCCGATCATCCCGGTGTGCACGTAGTGCCGGGCGAAGCGGCGGTCGCCGGTGACGGCCTCGGCGTGGGCGGCGGAGAATTCGTGGTGGGGGAAGATCAGGTCGCTGCCGCCGCCCTGGACGTCGAAGCCGCTGCCGATGCGGTTGAGGGCGATGGCGGCGCATTCGATGTGCCAGCCGGGGCGGCCGTCGCCGAACGGGGACGGCCAGGCCGGTTCGCCGGGCCGCTGCGCGCGCCAGAGCAGGGCGTCGAGCGGGTCGCGTTTGCCGGGCCGGTCGGGGTCGCCGCCGCGTTCGGCGAAGAAGTGCTCCATGGTGGCGCGGTCGTAGCCGGATTCGTAGCCGAACTGCTCGGTGGCGTCGGCGCGGAAGTACACGTCGGGGTATTCGGCGTCGTCGACGATGTACGCGGCGCCGGAGGCGACGAGTTTCTCGACCAGTTCGACGACCTCGCCGACGGATTCGACGGCGCCGATGTAGTCGCGGGGCGGCAGGACGCGCAGCGCCTCCATGTCCTCGCGGAACAGGGCGGTCTCGCGCATGCCGAGGACGATCCAGTCCTCGCCGTCGCGGGCGGCACGTTCGAACAGCGGGTCGTCGACGTCGGTGACGTTCTGGACGTAGTGCACGTCGTGGCCGGCGTCGCGCCACACCCGGTGGACCAGGTCGAAGGCGAGGTAGGTGGCGGCGTGACCGAGGTGGGTGGCGTCGTAGGGGGTGATGCCGCAGACGTACATCGTGGCCGTGCGGCCCGGGGTGACGGGGCGGACCGCGCGGTCCGCGGTGTCGTAGAGCCGCAGCGGGGGGCCCTGGCCGGGGACGGACGGGAGCGCGATGTCGGACCATGACAGCATGCGCACGAGCCTAGTGGAGGGCGCGGGCGGCTCCGGACGGAGGCCGGGTCCTCAGAACGCCGGCCAGGGGATGCGCCGCTCTCCGACCGGGCGGGGCATGACGGGGCGGCGGAGCAGGGCGCCGACGCGGCCCCGCAGGGCGGCGACCTCGCCGGCGGTGATGTGGGTACCCAGCCGCTGCCCGAGTTCGCCGTCGAGTTCGCGGGCGAGTTTGTCCAGGTCGACGAGCAGCGACGGGTCGACCTGGCTGCCGGCCCAGCCCCACAGCACGGTGCGCAGCTTGTTCTCCCGGTGCAGGCAGATGCCGTGGTCGACGCCGTATACGCCGCCGTCGACGCCCTCGAGGGCGTGCCCGCCCTTGCGGTCGGCGTTGTTGAGGATCACGTCGAGCACGGCCATGCGCTGCAGTCGCGGGTCGTCGGCGTGGACGAGGACGACGTCGGTGCCGTCGAGGTCGCGGGCGCGCAGGACGGGCAGCCAGCCGGGCGGGACGGCGTCGATCGGACACAGGTCGACCAGGTCGAGGCGGCCGGGCGGGTCGGCGGGGTCGGGGGTGTCGATCCACCGCTGCACCATGCCGGTCCCGAAGGGTCCCTCGCGCAGCACGGTGGTGGGGATGACGCCCCAGCCGAGGGCCTCGGAGACGAGGTAGGAGGCCACCTCCCGGCCGGCGAGGGTGCCGTCGGGGAAGTCCCACAGGGGCCGTTCGCCGCGGACGGGCTTGTACACGCAGCGCACGGTGGTCGCGTCGAGGGTGGCGTCGCACACCAGGGTGGCGTTGCTGGCGTGCACGACGCGGCCGACCACGGTGAGTTCGCCGTCGGTGAGCACGGTGCGGACGTCGGGGCTGCCCACCGGGTCAGGTCTCCTCGCCGAGCCAGGCGGCGGGGTCGAAGCCCTCGGTGCGCAGGTACCCGTTGGTGCGTACGCAGATGTGGCCGCCGCCGACCGGTTCGCCGCACAGCGGGCACGGGGTGCGGCCGGCGGCGACGACGAGTTCGGACCGGGCGGCGAATTCGCGGGCCTGCTGGGGGGTGAGGAAGACGCGGACCGCGTCCGGGCCCTCCTCGGCGTCGTCGAGGACGACGGACTCGTCGACTTCGGTCTCGGTGACGGCGAGCAGTTCGACGACGACGTTGCCGCTGTCGGCGTCCCAGCCCAGGCCCATGGTCCCGACGCGGAACTCCGCGTCGATGGGGGTGATGAGCGGACTGATGTCGACGTCCGCGTCCTCGGGCAGGTCCGTGCCGAAGCGGCGGTGCACCTCCTCGAGCAGCAGGCCCATGCGGTCGGCGAGGATCTGCACCTGCTGCTTCTCGAGCATCACGCTCACCACCCGGGAGGCGTGCACGGCCTGCAGATAGAACACCCGGTCGCCGGGTTCACCGACGGTGCCGGCGACGAACCGGTCCGGGGTCCGGAAGACATGTATCGCGCGGGCCATCGCACCTCCTCGTTGTCGAATCCATCCGGTGTCGCTCTCCCATTATCCGCCGCGGGGACCGACCTCCCCGCCCGGCACGGGCGCCGGTTGCGCCGGCGGCGCGAGCCCGGACAGGTCCGAGCCGGTGTCGTTGACGCGCAGCACGAACGGGCGGGTCTCGGTGTAGCGGACGACGCTGAGGGAGGCGGGCTCGGCGACGATGCGCTGATAGCCGTCGAGGTGCGTGCCGAGCGCGTCGGCGAGGACGGCCTTGATGACGTCGCCGTGGGTGCAGGCGATCCAGACGACGTCGCCGCCGTGGGCGGCGGCGAGGCGGCCGTCGTGTTCGCGGACGGCGGTGACGGCGCGGGCCTGGACCTGCGCGAGGCCTTCGCCGTCGGGGAACACCGCGGCGGAGGCGTGCTGCTGGACCACCTTCCACAGCGGTTCCTTCAGCAGGTCACCGAGTTCGCGGCCGGTCCACTGCCCGTAGTCCACCTCGACGAGGCGGTCGTCGACGAGGGGGGTCAGGCCGCGGTCGGCGGCGAGGGGGGTCACCGTCTGGCGGCAGCGCAGCAGCGGCGAGTGCACGATCTCGGCGATGGTGAGGCCGGCGAGCCGGTCGACGAGGCCCTTGGCCTGGATGTGGCCCATCTCGTCGAGTTCGACGCCGGGGGTGCGGCCGGCGAGGACCCGGGAGGTGTTCGCCGTCGAGCGCCCGTGCCGCAGCAGGATGACCGTCATGAAGCCAGCCTAATGGGCCGGGCGCCCGACGAGCGGGCCCGGCGTGGGTCCTTGGGTCAGGTGGCCGAGATGGTGCCGGTGGCGAGCAGGGCCAGGACGGCGGCGCCGAGGGCGATGCGGTAGCCGACGAACCAGTACATCGAGTGGTTGACGACGAACCGGAGCAACCAGGCGATCGAGGCGTAGCCGACGGCGAATGCGACGGCGGTGGCGACGAACAGCTGGGCGCCGGAGGCGTTGAGGCCCTCCCCGGCGGGTTCGAACGCGTCCGGGAGGCTGAACAGGCCGGAGGCGACGACGGCGGGGATGGCGAGCAGGAACGAGTACCGGGCGGCGGCCTCGCGGGTCAGGCCGAGGAACAGGCCGGCGCTGATGGTGCCGCCGGAGCGGGACACCCCGGGGATCAGGGCCAGCGCCTGCGCGCTGCCCATGAGGATGCCGTCGCGGAGGGTGAGTTCGTCGAGCTTGCGGGTCTTGCGGCCGTAGCGTTCGGCGGCGGCGATGACGAGGGCGAACACGATGAGCATGGTGGCGATGAGCCACAGGTTGCGGGCGCCGGTGCGGATCTGGTCCTTGAACAGGAATCCGAGGACGCCGACGGGGATGGTGCCGACGATCACGTACCAGCCCATGCGGTAATCGAGGTCGCTGCGGTGTTCGCGGTGGGCGAGGCCACGGAACCACGCGGCGACGATGCGGACGATGTCCTTGCCGAAGAAGACCAGGACGGCCGCCTCGGTGCCGAGCTGGGTGACGGCGGTGAAGGACGCGCCGGCGTCGGTGCCGAAGAAGATCTCCGAGACGATCCGCAGGTGGCCGGAGGACGAGATCGGGAGGAACTCGGTCAGACCCTGCACGAGGCCGAGGACGAGGGTCTGGAGCCAGGTCATGGATTCGCCGATCACGCGGCGACCTCCGGGTGATCGTGGGGACGGTCGCCGGGGGTGGGGTCGATTTTCACCTGGGCGAGGGTACGCGGCGCGGCGGAACGGTTTTCGCGGCCTCGCGGCACTAGGGTGCTGGGTCAGGGGCGGCGGTCGCGGCTGCGGCGGATCGGCCCCGTCGGTCGGATGGTCACGAGGCGCGGGCGGATATGGAACACAGAACGGTGGGTGCGAGCGGGCTGCGGGTCTCGCGGCTCGGTCTGGGCACCCTGAGCTGGGGACGCGGCACGGACGGGGACGAGGCGGCGGCGCAGCTGTCGGCGTTCGTCGACGCCGGCGGCACCCTGGTCGACACGTCCCCCGCCTACGGCGACGGGGTGGCACAGCGGATCCTGGCGGAGCTGCTCGACGACGTGGTGCCGCGGGATCAGCTGGTGGTGTCCGGCAGCTCGGGCATCGACACCTCGAAGGTCGGGGCGGGCCGGGTGGACTGTTCCCGTGCGGGCCTGCTCACGCAGCTGGACCGCACGTTGCGGGAGCTGGGCACCGACCACCTGGACCTGTGGCAGGTGGCGACGTGGGATCCGCGGACGCCGGTCGACGAGGTCGCGGCGGCGCTGGAGTTCGCGGTGACCAGCGGCCGGGCCCGGTACGTGGGGGTGCGTGGGTACCTGGGCTGGCAGCTGGCGACGGCCGCGTCGGTGGCGACGCGCCACGCGCCGCTGGTGGCGACGCAGGTGGAGTACTCACTGCTCGCGCGCGGGGTCGAGGAGGAGCTGATCCCGGCGGCGCTGCACCACGGGGTGGGGGTGTTCGCGGCGGTGCCGCTGGCGGGCGGGGTGTTGACGGGTAAGTACCGCGACGGCATCCCGGCGGACTCGCGCGGCGCCGACGACGTGCACACCGAGGAGGTGCGCAGCTATCTGACCGAGCCGGCGGCGCGGGTGGTCGAGGCGGTGGCGACGGCCGCGGACGGACTTGGGACATCGCCGCTGGCGGTGGCGCTGGCGTGGGTGCGGGACCGGCCGGCGGTGGCGTCCACGGTGGTCGGCGCGCGGGATCTGGCGCAGCTGACCGGGGTGCTGGTGGCCGAGGAGCTGGAGTTGCCGGCCGCGATCGCGGCCGCGCTCGACGACGTCAGTGCGTGACCTCGGACACGTCGCCCCCCGGATCCGCCGCCGGGTCAGGTTAGCCTGTCTTCTAGGTCGGCGTGGGTGCGCCGACGGTGGACGTCGGGCACGAGGAGGAACCGGTCGATGACCGCGATCGAGGTCACGGGGTTCGCGGAACGGCTCCGGCGCGAGACGGCGCAGGCGCACAGCGACACCGAGAACGCGCAGTTCGTCACCGAACTGCTGGCCGGCCGGCTCACCCGGGAGGGCTACGCGGCGCTGCTCGCCCAGTCGTGGTTCGTCTACGAGGCGCTCGAGCGGGTAGGCCGGGGCCACGCCGGCGACCCGATCGCCGGGCCCTTCCTGGACGACGCGTTGCTGCGCACCCCGGCGCTCGAGGCGGATCTGACGTTCCTGCTCGGCCCGCGGTGGCGGGAGACGATCGCGCCGCTGCCCGCGGCCGAGCGGTACGTCGCGCGGCTCGAGCGGGTGGCCGCGGCCCGGCCGGAGGTGTTCCTGGCCCACCACTACCTGCGGTATCTGGGGGACCTGTCCGGCGGCCAGATCATCCGGCGCATGCTCGAGCGGGCCTACGGGTTCGACCGGGACGGGTTGCGGTTCTACATCTTCGACGACATTCCCAAGCCCAAACCGTTCAAGGACGCCTACCGGGCGAAGCTGGACGCGGCGCCGCTCGACGAGGTGCAGCAGCGCACGGTGATCGACGAGGCGAACCTCGTGTTCGGGCTCAACGGCGACCTGTTCGCCGACCTGGCCGCCGACCTCGATCGGTACCGCACGACCCCTCCCCTGCCATGACGCGGCGCGGCCTCTTCGCGTTCCTCGCCGCGGCGCTCGCGCTCGTCGCGCTCGTCGCCGGCTGTTCGGCCGCCCCGACCGGGGGTGCCGGGACCGGGGCGCGCACCGCGGTGGTGGACGACCCGAACCCGCGGCCGATCACCGAGGCTCCCGCCCCGGCGCTGCCGGTGACGGTCCGCGGCGTCGACGGCGCCGAGGTCACCGTCACCGACGTCGCCCGCATCGTCACCGCCGACCGGTCGGGCACCCTCGCGCAGACCGTGTTCGCCCTCGGTCTCGGGGACCGGCTGGTGGGGCGGTCGACCGCGGGTTTCCCCGCCGTCGAGCAGGTGCCCAATGTCACCCCCGGTGGGCACGGGCTCTCGGCCGAGGCGATCCTGGCCCTGGCCCCGACGGTGGTGCTCACCGACACGTCGGTCGGCCCGCTGGCGGTGCAGGAGCAGCTTCGGGCCGCGGGCGTGCCGGTGGTGTTCGTCGACCCGCGCCGCACGCTGGCGACCGTCGGCGAGCAGATCCGTTTCGTGGCCCGGGCCCTCGGCGTGCCCGCGGCGGGTGAGGCCCTGGCCCAGCGCACCGACGACGAGATCGCCGCAGCCCGCGCGGCCGTGCCGGACGACGGCGACCGCCCGACCGTGGCTTTCCTGTACCTGCGCGGGTCGGCGATCAAGATGCTCGGCGGTCCCGGGTCGGGCGCCGACGCGCTCGTCGAGGCCCTCGGTGGCCGCGACGCGGGCACCGTCGCCGGCTTGACCTCCGAGTTCACCCCGATCACCAGCGAGGCGATGATCGCGTCCGCCCCCGATGTGATCTTGATCATGACCGAGAGCCTCGCCTCCGTCGGCGGACCCGCGGGGCTCGCCCAGCTGCCCGGCGTCGCGCAGACCCCCGCCGGGCGCGACGGCAACGTCGTCGACATGGCCGACTCGGTGCTGCTGAGCTTCGGCCCGGACACCGGGCGGGTGCTCGCCGCGCTCGCCGCTGCGCTCTACCCCGCCGCGCCGGCATGAGCGCCGTCGACACCGCCGCGCCCGCCCGACTGCCCGCCGCGCACCGCGGCCGGACCGCCGCGGTGGTCGCGGGCCTGACGGTCGCGCTGCTGGTGCTGGCGGTGCTCTCGGCGTGCCTCGGGCAGGTGCCCACGTCGCCGGCCGAGGTGATCGGCAGCGTGCTGCACCGCATCGGGCTCGACCTGGGGCCGCTGCCGGCCCACCCGGCCGGGGAGGTCACGCTGTGGGAGGTGCGGTTCCCGCGGGTGGTGCTGGCCGTCCTGGTCGGCGCGTCGCTGGGCTGCGCGGGGGCCCTGCTGCAGGGCGTGTTCGCCAACCCGCTGGCCGAGCCCGGCGTGATCGGCGTGTCCGCGGGCGCCGCCGTCGGCGCGTGCGCCGCGATCGTGCTCGGCGGCGCGTTCACCGCCGGATGGGCCCTGGCCGGCGCCGCGTTCGCCACCGGCCTGCTGACCACGAGCCTGGTGTACGTGCTCTCGCGTTCCGAGGGCCGCACCGAGGTGGTGACGGTCATCCTCACCGGCGTGGCGGTCAACGCGTTCGCCGGCGGCCTGATCGCCCTGTTCACCTTCGTCGCCACCCCCGCCGCCCGCGACCAGATCGTCTTCTGGCAGCTCGGCAGCCTGGGCGGGGCCACGTGGGACGTCGTGGCGGTGGTCGCGCCGCTGGCGCTCGGCGGGATCGCGGCGGCCGTCGTGCTCGCCCCGAAGCTGGACCTGCTCGCGCTCGGCGAGCACGTCGCGCGGCATCTCGGTGTCGACGTCGAACGGGTGCGGCAGGCCGCCATCGTGATCGTCGCCGTGCTGGTGTGCTCCGGCGTCGCGTTCACCGGCATCATCCTGTTCGTCGGCCTCGTGGTGCCGCACCTGATGCGGATCGCGCTCGGGCCCGCGCACCGCGTGCTGATCCCCGCCGCCGCGCTGTGCGGCGCGGTGGTGCTGCTCGCCGCGGACCTCGGCGCCCGCACCCTGGTGGAGAACGCGGACCTGCCGCTGGGCATGCTGACCTCGCTGGTGGGCGGCCCGGTGTTCTTCTGGATGCTGCGCCGCACCCGGGCGCGCCAGGGAGGCTGGGCGTGAGCCCGCGCCTGCCGTGGCCGGACCGGCACGTGCCGGCCCGTGCCGGCCGCGGCGCGGTGACGCTGCGCGCCGCGGGGGTGCGGGTCCGCCGCGGGGACCGCGTCGTCCTCGACGGTGTCGACCTCGAGGTGCGGGTCGGGGAGGTGCTCGCGCTCGTCGGCCCCAACGGCGCCGGCAAGTCCACCCTGCTGGCCGCGCTCGCCGGCGACCATCCCGTCGCCGCGGGCCGCGTGACGGTCGGCGACCGCCCGCTGGCCGGGTTCTCGGCCGCCGCCCTGGCACGTCGACGGGCGGTGCTGCCGCAGCAGCACGCCGTCGGCTTCGCGTTCACCGCGCTGGAGGTGGTGCGGATGGGCCGCGCGGCGTGGGCGCGCACCGGGCGCAGCCGGGACGACGACGCCCTGGTGGCGGCCGCGCTGACCGAGGCCGACGTCACGCACCTGGCGCACCGGCCGTTCCCCGCGCTCTCCGGCGGCGAACGGGCCCGGGTGGCGCTGGCGCGGGTACTGGCCCAGGACACCGAGACGCTGCTGCTCGACGAGCCCACCGCCGCGCTCGATCTGGGCCATCAGGAGACGGTGATGCAGGTGGTGCGTGCCCGCGCCGACGCGGGCACCGCCGTCGTGGTGGTGCTGCACGACCTGGACCTGGCCGCGGCGTACGCCGACCGGATCTGCGTGCTCGACCGGGGCCGCGTCGCCGCCGACGGCCCGCCCGCGCAGGTACTGACCGGCGAGCTGCTCACCCGCGTGTACGACTACCCGGTGCGGGTTCACGCCCATCCCGAGACCGGCGCACCGCTGGTGCTGCCGCACCGGCCGCCGCGGCACCGCGAGGCGGGTGCGGCGGGGTCAGCGGCCCGGCAGCAGCCCGAGCACGCGGTCGAGCAGCGTCGGTGACCGGCACGGCCGGGCGCGCGCGACGGTGTCCCGCACCGCCGCCACCACGCTGCGTTCGTCGGCGAGGTCGACCTCCGCGACCGACGCCCGGGCCCGGGCGATCACGTCCGCCGCGGTGGGGACGGCGACACGGCCCGCGGGCCGGTACACCTCCACCCGCAGCGTCTTGCGGCGCACCCGGAACGAGAACGGCTGTCCCTCGTCGGTGCGACCGAACCCGTGCGCGTGGACGCCCGGGCTGACGTATTCGACGGCGAAGCCGTCGGCGGGCACGTCGGCCGAGCCGGTGGGCCAGGTCACATCGGTCTCCTCGCTGGGTGGAGGGCGGACGAGGCGCCTGCGGCGGCGCCGCGGCGATCAGGAACACTGGGGGTCGGGTGCGGGGCCGGCGACGGTGCCGCCCCGGACCGACCGTGGACGAGTACGAGGAGCGAGACGATGGGCAGACCGGCAGCACGTGGCGCCGCCGCGGCGGTGGGGTTCGCGTTGGCGCTGGTCACCGGGTGTTCCTCCTCGAACAGCGGCGACAACCTGCCCACCATCGACGCGGCCACGCCGGCCGTGGCTCCGGCGCCGGCCGTCCCGCCGGCGGGAACGGTGCAGGCGCTGGGCCGTGCCGTCGACGCCCTCACCGTCGATCCTGGCACGAGTACGGTCGCCGCGCTCACCGACGACGGGTCGCGGCTGCTGCTGCTCGGGGCCGCCGATCCGGCCGCGGCGCCCCGCGAGGTCGCCCTGCCGGCCGCGGCGGTGACCGTGGTCCCCGGCGCCGACGGCGAGGTCCTCGCCCCCGGCCCCGGAGTCGTCGCGCGGGTGGATGTGCGGGCGGGCACCGTCACCGAGGTGCCGGTCGACGGCGACGCCCGCGCCGCGGCCGTGCTGGCGGACGGCCGCCTCGCCGTGGGCACCGCCGACGGTGTCACCCACGTCGTCGATCCGTCGGGTGCGACGCAGACCGTCCCCGGCCTGGCCTCGGTCGACGCGCTCGCCGCCGTGGGCACGTCGCTCGCCGCCCTGGACCGTCGCCAGACGTCGCTGACCGAGGTCGACGTCGCCGACGGCGATCTGGGGCTGGCGTTGCGCGCCGGGGAGGGGGCCACGCAGCTGACCACCGATCCGTTCGGCCGGGTGCTGGTGACCGACACCCGCGGCGGCGAACTGCACGTGTACACCTTCGACCCGCTGGTGCTGCGCCAGCGTTATCCGGTGCCGAACGCCCCGTACGGCGTCGCCTACGACACCGCGAACGATCTCGTGTGGGTCACCTCGACCGGCAGCAACGAGGTCATCGGCTACGATCTGTCGACCGGGATTCCGCAGGAGCGGGGCCGGTACGCGACGGTGCGGCAACCGAACTCGGTGGCGGTCGACGCCACCGACGCGGTCCTGGTGATCGGATCCGCGACCGGGGACGGACTGCAGCGGATCCCGATCGGGGGTGTGTGATGGCAGGGGCACGCGACGTGGGCGGCCGGTGGACCCGGCTGCCGGTGGGCTGGGACACCAGCAACGACGAGTACGAGTACGTGCCGCTGCGGCTGCCGCGCGACGTCTCCCGAGTCAGCGCGTCGCTGCGGCTCGCCATCCAGGCCGAGTTCCACGGCTGGGAGCTGACGCGGGTGCGGCTGTATCCCGACGGCAGCCGCCGGGTGCTGCTGCGCCGCCGCAAGACCGGCCACCACGTTCCCGAACCCACCGTTCGTTGACGCCGACCCCGGGCACCGCCCGGGCCTGCAGGGAGTGTTACGTGTATCGCTTGTTCCTTCGACTGCTGTTCCTGCTGCCGCCGGAGCGGATCCACCACATCGCGTTCACGGCGTTGCGGCTCGCGACCCGGGTCCCGCCGCTGCGGGCGCTGATCGCGAAGGTCCTCGTCGTCGACGATCCGGTGCTGCGCAACACGGTGTTCGGGGTGACGTTTCCGGCCCCGCTCGGCCTCGCGGCCGGCTTCGACAAGGATGCCGCCGGGGTGAACGCCTGGGGCCCCCTCGGCTTCGGGTTCGCCGAGATCGGCACCGTCACCGCCCAGGCGCAGCCCGGCAACCCGGCGCCCCGGCTGTTCCGCCTGCCCGCGGACCGGGCGCTGATCAACCGGATGGGCTTCAACAACCATGGGGCCGGGGAGGCCGCGAACCGCCTGCGCACCCGCGTGCACACCGTCCCCATCGGCGCGAACATCGGCAAGACCAAGATCGTCGCGCCCGAGGACGCCGCCGACGACTACACCGCCAGCGCGCGGCTGCTCGGCCCGCTCGCCGACTTCCTCGTCGTCAACGTCTCCTCCCCCAACACGCCCGGGCTGCGGGACCTGCAGGCGGTCGAGTCGCTGCGGCCGCTGCTCGCGGCGGTGCTGGACACCGTGCACGTGCCGGTCCTGGTGAAGATCGCCCCCGACCTGTCCGACGACGACATCGACGCGGTGGCCGACCTCGCCGTCGAACTCGGGCTGGCGGGCATCGTCGCCACCAACACCACCATCCGGCGGGACGGGCTGCGCACCGACCCGGCCCGGATCGCGGAGATCGGCGCCGGCGGCCTGTCCGGTCCGCCGGTCGCGGAGCGCTCGCTCGAGGTGCTGCGCCGGCTGCACGCGCGGGTCGGTGACCGACTGGTGCTGATCTCGGTCGGCGGCGTCGAGACCGCCGAGCAGGCGTGGGAGCGGATCCTCGCCGGCGCGTCGCTGGTGCAGGGCTACACCGGTTTCATCTACGGCGGCCCGTTCTGGGCGCGCCGCATCCACAAGGGCCTCGCCCGCAAGGTGCGGGCCGCGGGCTTCGGTTCGGTCGCCGAGGCGGTCGGCGCGGACGCCCGCGTCTGATCCGCCGAGCCCGGATCGGCGGGCCGGGACGCGGCTGGAATCGGACCGGCACACCCGTCCGGGGGGTGTGCCGGTCCGATTCCGGTGCGGAGGCGATCCGCGGAACGGGTCTACTGCTCGAACGTGCCGTGCAGCGTCGCGCGCGCGATCGCGTGCGAGAACACGTTGAAGCCGAGGAACGCGGGCGTCGAGCCGGTGCCCACCCCGTCGAGCTTGTCCACGTCGAGGGCGTGCACGGCCACGATGTAGCGGTGCGGGCCGTGCCCGGCCGGCGGGGCCGCGCCGAGGAAGCGGTGCAGGCCGCCGTCGTTCTTCAGGGTGACCGCGCCCTCGGGCAGGCCGGAGCCGGTGTCGTCGCCGGCGCCGGCGGGCAGCGACGTCACCGAGGCCGGGATGTTCGCCACCGCCCAGTGCCAGAACCCGGACGCGGTCGGTGCGTCGGGGTCGAACACGGTGACGACGAAGCTCTTGGTCTCGGGGGGAAAGCCCGACCACGACAGCTGCGGGGAGATGTCCTGCCCGCCGGGAACCCCGAAGATCCCGCTGGCCTGTGCCGGCTTCAGCGGCCGACCGTCGGTGATGTCCTCGCTGGTGAGCTCGAACGTGGGCAGGTCGGGCAGCGGCGCGTACGGGTCGTGGGCCATACCGGTCCTTTCTCTGGGTGCTGGTGTGCTCAGGCGTGCAGCAGGAAGTGTTCCATGACGCGGGTGCCGAAACGCAGCGCGTCGACCGGGACACGCTCGTCCACCCCGTGGAACAGCGCGGCGAAATCCAGCTCCGGGGGCAACTGCAGCGGGGCGAACCCGAAGCAGCGGATGCCGAGCTTGGCGAAGGCCTTCGCGTCGGTGCCGCCGGAGAGCATGTAGGGCACGGTCCGGCCGAGGGGATCGTGGGCGAGGATCGCCGCGTTCATCGCCTCGACGAGGTCGCCGTCGAATGTGGTTTCGTACGAGTCGAGGTCGGTGATCCACTCGCGGGTGACGTCCGGGCCGATCAGTTCGTCGACGGTGCGTTCGAACTCGGCGCGCCGGCCCGGCAGGATGCGGCAGTCGACGACGGCCTGCGCCGTCTGGGGAATGACGTTCGCCTTGTAGCCGGCGTCGAGCATGGTGGGGTTGGCGGTGTCGCGCAGGGTGGCGCCGACGATGCGGGCGATGGACCCGAGTTTGGCGAGGGTGCCGTCGAGGTCGGGCGAGGCTGGATCGAAGTCGAGTCCGGTCTCCTCGGCGACGGCGGCGAGGAACTCGGCGACGGAGTCGGTCAGCACGAGCGGGAAGGTGTGGGTGCCGAGCCGGGCGACGGCCCGGGCGAGGGCGGTGACGGCGTTGTCCTCGTGCAGGAACGAGCCGTGGCCGGCGCGGCCCTTGGCGGTCAGCCGCATCCAGCCGAGGCCCTTCTCGGCGGTCTCGACGAGGTAGAGGCGGCGCTCGCCGCCGTCCCGGCGCGGCACGGTCAGGGAGAATCCGCCGACCTCGCCGACGGCCTCGGTGATGCCGTCGAACAGGTCGGGGCGGTGCCGCACGAGCCAGTGGCTGCCGTAGGTGCCGCCGGCCTCCTCGTCGGCGAGGAACGCGAAGACCAGGTCGCGCGGCGGCACGATGTTCTCGGCCTGGAAGCGGCGGGCGACGGCCAGCATCATCCCGACCATGTCCTTCATGTCGACCGCGCCGCGACCCCAGACGTAGCCGTTCTCGACGGCGCCGGAGAACGGGTGCACGGTCCAGTCGGCCGGTTCGGCGGGGACCACGTCGAGGTGCCCGTGCAGCAGCAGCGCACCCCGGGACGGGTCGGCACCCGGCAGGCGGGCGAACACGTTGCCCCGGCCGGGAGCCCCGGATTCGACGTATTCGGTGGTGTAGCCGACCTCCTCGAGCCGCGCCGCCACCCACATCGCGCAGTCCCGTTCGCCGCGGGTGGTGGCGAGGTCTCCGGTGTTGGAGGTGTCGAAGCGGATCAGCTGCGACACCAGGTCGACGACTTCGGCCTCGGCGCGGGATCCGCCGGCCGGCTGGGCGGGATTCGATGTTGTGGACACGGTCCCCTGTCTACCATCGATCTCGGCAAACACGCAGGTGGGCGGGGCGATTTGGGCGCCGCGACGCGGTGGGTTACTCTTTCACAGCGCCCGCGGAAGTGGGAGCGGAGCAGGTCCGAGTGGCGGAATGGCAGACGCGCTAGCTTGAGGTGCTAGTGTCCTATTAACGGACGTGGGGGTTCAAGTCCCCCCTCGGACACTCTGAGTTGAGACAGACGGCGAAGGCCCCGAACCGATCAGGTTCGGGGCCTTCGCCGTTGCGGCGCCGGAGCCGTTCAGCCGATCCGGCCGCGGCGGAAGTACGCGATCGGACCGATCCAGTTCACGGCGATCATCGCAGCCCACTTCGCCTTGCTGCCCGCGACCTTGTCCGCCGGGCGCCGCGCCAGATCGATCCATGCCGTCGCCGCGAGCGAGAGCTGCACGCAGGCGAGCGTGAGAACGAGCGTCTGCTGCCACGGGGACAGGTCGCGGAACTTCGGGCGGCGCCGTGCGGTCATCGTCGTCTCCTGGGGTCGGGGATCCTTCCGGCCCGAGCCTGCCAGGTTTCGGGCGCCGCGGGCAGGGCCACAGGTCCCGCGGGGTCGGCCCCGCGCGACCGGCCGGATACCATCGGTCGGTACCGCACCACACGACGAACAGGCCCATGACTTCGCACACCGACGCGTCGGGTATCGACCCGGCCGACCTCGCCACCTGCCTCCGCGTCCTGTCCCTCGTGGACGAGCTCGACGCCGACCATCCGGATTCGGTGACGGTGCAGCGCGCCGTCGGGAGCATGTTCAAGAAGCTCAAGCAGTTGCGCCGCAACGAGACCCGCCGGGCCAAGGTCGCTGCGGACCGACAGGTGCTCGCGACGACGGCGACCGGATCGCCCACCCGCATCGACGACGAGACGGCCGGGATCGCGCTGAGCTCGAACGCACCGGGGGCGAGCGCGGGCACCCTGATCCGGCCGCGGGCCTGCTACGTGTGCAAGGACAAGTACACCCGGGTCGATGCGTTCTACCACCAGCTGTGCCCGCGCTGCGCCGCGGAGAACCACGCGAAACGGGACGCCCGTACCGATCTGACGGGTCGGCGGGCGCTGCTCACCGGCGGCCGCGCCAAGATCGGCATGTACATCGCGTTGCGGCTGCTGCGGGACGGCGCCCACCTGACGATCACGACCCGCTTCCCGAACGACGCGATCCGCCGCTTCGCCGCCATGGACGACAGCCCCGACTGGCTGCACCGGCTGCGGATCGTCGGCATCGACCTGCGCGACCCCGCCCAGGTCGTGGCGCTCGCGGACGACGTGGCCGCGCAGGGTCCGCTGGACATCCTCGTCAACAACGCCGCCCAGACCGTGCGCCGCTCCCCCGGCGCGTACTCCGCCCTCGCCGAGTCCGAGTCCGGCCCGTTGCCGGCGGGTCCGCTGCCGGAGGTGCTCACCTTCGGCAAGCCCTCGGACGCCCATCCGGCCGCGCTGGCCGGGTCGCTGCCGTCCGAGCTGACCGCCGAGTCGCTCACCTCGCTCGCGCTGGTCGCCGGGTCGGCGACTCCCGAACGGATCGCTGCCGGTGTCGCGGTCGACGCCGGCGGCCTGCTGCCCGACCTGGTGCACACCAACAGCTGGGTGCAGACGGTCGGCGAGGTCGAGCCGCTCGAACTGCTCGAGGTGCAGTTGTGCAACTCCGTGGCCCCGTTCATCCTGGTCAATCGCCTGCGACCGGCCCTGGCGGCGTCCCCGGCCCGCCGCACGTACGTGGTGAACGTCTCGGCGATGGAGGGGCAGTTCGGCGGGCGCCGGTACAAGGGCGCCGGGCACCCGCACACCAACATGGCCAAGGCCGCGCTGAACATGCTCACCCGCACCAGCGCCGAGGACATGCGCGCCGACGGGATCCTCATGACCGCCGTCGACACCGGCTGGATCACCGACGAACGGCCCCATCACACGAAGCTGCGCCTGGCCGACGAGGGCTTCCACGCTCCGCTCGACCTCGTCGACGGGGCGGCCCGCGTGTACGACCCGATCGTGCGGGGCGAGGCCGGGGTGGACCTGTACGGCTGCTTCCTCAAGGACTACCGCCCGGCCCCGTGGTGAGCACGCCCACACCCGGCAGGTGAGATCCATCCGACACGTCCCCGCAGGTGGAGACCAGTTCCACACCACCGGGAGCGGCCAGGGCGACCCCCGGACGGGGATACTGGAAGGCACACGTCACCGCCGCCTCCGGAGGACCCCATGCCCGTTGCCGTAGTCCACGCCGCCACCCCGGAAGGACGTGCCGCGCTCACCACGGCCGCCCGCGAGGCCGCACACAGCGACGGCACGACCCTCGTGCTCGTCGCGGTCGACGACGACGGCCCGTCCGGGCAGCGGGAACTCGAGTCGGTCCGCACGGACGTCACCGCCGCCCTCGGCGCCGACGGGTGGGAGCTGCGGACGGCGGTGCACGACGGGGACCCGGTCGGCGCCCTCGTCGACCTGGTGGAGCGGTCCGGCGCGGAACGTCTCGTGGTGGGCAGCCGCGACCGCAACGCGCTCGGCAAGTTCCTGCTGGAACGACGCCTGCAGCGGCTGCTGCTCGAGGTGCCGGTGCCCGTCCTCGTGGTCAAGGGCACCGACGCGGACGCAGAATAGAAGCCCGGAACGGCCGCTCCCCCGCCCGATCCGGATAGGCTGGCGGCATGGCGTACCGGCTGTTGGCCGACGTCACCGTGGTCGTGCACCTGACCTTCCTGCTGTATGTGACGTTCGGCGGTTTCCTGGCGTGGCGGTGGCCCCGCACGCTGGTTCTGCACGTCGTGGCGGTGGTGTGGGGGTTCGCCACCGTCCTCGTGGGGTTCGACTGCCCGCTGACCGATCTGGAGAACTGGGCGCGCCGCCGCGCCGGGATCGCCGGCCTGCCGCCGAGCGGGTTCATCGACCACTACCTGACCGGGGTGATCTACCCGGAATCGGCGGTGGGGCTGGTGCGGGCCGCGGTGGCGGTGACGATCGTCGTGTCCTGGCTCGGCTGGTGGCTGCGGCGCCGCCGTGTGAGCCGCGTCGCATCCTGACTTACCCGGCAGTAGGGTGTGGCGCATGACTGCCTCCCGCGATCTCGACATCGTCGTCTACGGCGCCACCGGCTTCGTCGGCCGGCTCACCGCCGCCTACCTCGCCGAGCACGCCCCCGAAGGGGTGCGCATCGCGCTCGCCGGCCGCTCCGCCCAGCGCCTCGAACGGATCCGCACCGGGCTGGGCGCCGCCGCGGCGGCCTGGCCGGTGTTCGAGGCGGACGCCGGCGACCCACAGTCGCTCGCCGCCCTCGCCGCCCGGACCCGCGTGGTGGTCACGACGGTCGGGCCCTACGCCAAGTACGGGCTGCCGCTGGTGCAGGCCTGCGCCGAGGCGGGCACCGACTACGTCGATCTCACCGGCGAGGTGCTGTTCCACCGCGAGAGCATCGACCGGTTCGACGACGTGGCCCGCCGCACCGGCGCCCGCATCGTCCATTCCTGCGGATTCGACTCGATCCCCTCCGACCTCGGCGTGCACGCGCTGCACCGGGCCGTGCAGGCCGACGGCGCCGGCGACCTGACCGACACGACCCTGGTGGTGCGTGCGATGCGGGGCGGCGTCAGCGGCGGCACGATCGACTCGATGCGCACCCAGGTGGACGTGGTGCGCCGGGACGCCGAGGCCCGCAAGGTCGCCCTCGCCCCGTACTCGCTGTCGCCGGACCGGTCCCGCGAGCCGGACCTCGGGCGGCAGAACGACCTGGCGACCGTCGACGGGAAGTCCGTCGCCCCCGAGCTGTCCGGCCGGCTCGCACCGTTCTTCATGGGCCCCTACAACACGCGGGTGGTGCGCCGCAGCAACGCGCTCACCGGCTGGGCGTACGGGCCGCGGTTCCGCTACCGGGAGGTGATGAACGTCGGCTCGTCGCGGTTGTCGCCCCTCGTGGCGACCGGCGTCGCGGCCGGCTTCGGCGCGCTGGTGGCGGGCCTGGCGTTCCCCCCGACCCGGTTCCTGCTCGACAAGGTGCTGCCCGCGCCCGGGCAGGGCCCGTCCGAGTCGGCGCGCGAACGCGGCTTCTTCACCATCGACCTGTACACCACGACGAACACCGGCGCCCGCTACACCGCCCGCGTCGCCGCCCAGGGCGATCCCGGGTACAAGGCGACCGCGGTGATGCTCGGCGAGTCGGCGCTGTCGCTGATCCTCGGCGGCGACCGTCTCCACGCGGGCGGCGGGGTGCTCACCCCCGCGACGGCCTTCGGGGACGTGCTCACCGACCGGTTGCGCGCCGCCGGATTCGAGATCACGGCCCGGCGCCTGCCGTGACCGGCCACGGCGGCATCCCCGGGCGCGACACACCGCCCGAAGATGCCGCCGCCGCGCACGACCGGCTATGCTCGGACGGATCGTCGCGAGCGCGGCGAACAGCAGACCGGCGAAGGGACACGAACGTGCAGGCGACGAGCATCGCGGCGGCTCCGGCCACCCTGCTCGCGTTGATGGCGTTCTGGCCCACCCGACGGGGCGCGTGCTTCGACCAGGAGTGTTGCTGAGCGGCGTCCGCCGCCCGCCCTCCCCCGGTTCGCTCCTTCGTGGTCGGAGTCTTCTGCATGTTCGCTCTCCTGGTGTTCACGCTCGTCGGTATCGGCGCACAGCTCGTCGACGGTGCCCTCGGCATGGCCTTCGGTGTCACCGCCACCACCCTCCTGATCTTCAGCGGGATCGGCCCCGCACACGCCAGCGCCGCCGTGCACCTCGCGGAGGTCGGCACCACCCTCGTCTCCGGCGCCTCGCACTGGCGGTTCCGGAACGTGGACTGGGGGGTGGTCGCGAAGCTGGGCGTGCCCGGCGCGGTCGGCGCGTTCCTCGGCGCCACCGTGCTCTCGAGCCTGTCCACCGAGGCCGCGATTCCGGTGACGTCGACGATCCTGCTCGCCATCGGTGTCTATGTGGCGCTGCGGTTCTCCGTCCGGCCGCCCGCCGTCGCGCACGCCCGCACCTCGCCGCACTCGGCCAGGTTCCTGTCTCCGCTGGGCCTGTTCGGCGGGTTCATCGACGCCAGCGGCGGCGGTGGATGGGGGCCGATCACCACGAGCACCCTGCTCTCCCGCGGCAAGACGGCCCCGCGGACGGTGATCGGCTCGGTCAGCGCCTCCGAGTTCCTCGTCGCGCTCGCCGCCAGCATCGGCTTCCTCGTCGGTCTCGGCCGGGAATCGCTCGGCAACCTCCTCGTCGTGGCCGGTCTCGCCCTGGGCGGGGCGATCGCCGCGCCGATCGCGGCATGGCTGGTCAGCCGGGTGCCGGCCACCCTGCTCGGCACCGCCGTCGGCGGCGTCATCGTGCTGACCAACGCGCAGAAGCTGTTCACGGCGTTCGAGATCTCCGGCACGGCCACCACCCTGCTGTACCTGCTGATCGTGGCCGGATGGATCGCGCTGCTCACGGTCTCGTGGCGCCGCTCCCGGCTCACCCGCGCCGAATCCGCCGGTGCGCTCGAACGCCTCGAGCCGGCCCGCCCCGAACTGCGCGAGCCGGCCGCGGACCGCACGAGCTGAACCTCGCTCTAGGCTCGGCGCATGACGCGCCCCCTCGCCCTGCTCGACGACTACAGCGCCGCCCTCGCCGACGCCGGCCTGGACGTCCCGGCAGACCCGGCCGCCGGCATCCGCTGCGCCCCGGCCGGGCCCTTTCTCGCCGCCCGGCTCCCGGTGGGCGACCTCGCCACGGGGGCCGTGGCGGCCTTCGCGTCGGCCGCCGACCGGTACCGCCACACCCGCGGACTCGAGCCGCAGGGGGCGCGGCTCGACCCGGAGCGCATCGCCGCATCGTTCGCCGGGGACCGGATGCTGCGCCTGGCCGGCCGGCCCGTTCCCGGGTTCGCGGCACTGTCCGGGTTCTTCGCCGCCGCCGACGGGTGGGTGCGCACCCACGCCAACTACCCGCACCACCGCGTGCGTCTGCTCCGCGCACTCGACCTGCCGGACGGTGCGGGCCGTGACGACTGCGCCGCCCGGATCCGGCAGCTGCCCGCCGCGGCGGTCGAGGACGCGGCCGCCACGCACGACGCGATCGCGGTGCGGGTGCGCACCGAGCACGAGTGGGCCACCAGCCCGCAGGGCCGGGGCGCGGCGGCGGGCCCGCTGGTCCGGATCCTCGCCCGGTCCGACAGTGCCGGCGAGACCCGGCCGGGCGGCGATCCGGCGCGGCCACTGACCGGGATCCGGGTGCTGGATCTGACCCGGGTGATCGCCGGCCCCGTCGCCGCCCGGGCGCTGGCCCTGCTGGGGGCGGACGTGCTGCGGGTGGATCCGCCCGCGCTGCCCGAGATCGCCTGGCAGCACGCCGAGAACGGGCAGGGCAAGCGCACCGCGCTGCTGGACCTGCGCACTGCCCGCGGCCGGGAGACGTGCCGCCGCCTGCTCGCCGACGCCGACGTGCTGCTCACCGGCTACCGGCCCGGGGCGCTCGACGCGCTGATCGGCGCACCCGTGCACCAGGCCCGGCCGGGCCTGGTGCACGGCCGGGTGTGCGCGTGGGGATGGTCCGGGCCGTGGGCGCCCCGTCGCGGCTTCGACTCGATCGTGCAGGCCGCGTCCGGGATCGCCGGCGTCGAGGGCCGCCCGGACGCGCCGGGGGTGCTCCCGGCGCAGGCTCTCGACCACGCGAGCGGCTACCTGCTCGCGGCCGGGGTGCTCGACGCGCTCACCGCGCGGCTCCGGGACGGGCGGGGCCGCGACGCGGCGGTCGCGCTGGCCCGCACCGGGGCGTGGCTGCTGCAGGCGCCCGGCCGCAACCCGCACCCGGCGGCGCCGGCGAGCCCCGGCGCGGGCACCGTGGCCACGCACGCGGCGGTGACCGCGGCCCGGCCCGCGCTCGCCGAGTATCCGGACTATCCGTTCCCGGCCCGCGCGTGGGGCGCCGATCCGGCGGCCTGGGCCCCGGCTCCGGTGCTCTAGGGTGCGGCGTCGAACGCGTCGAGGATCTGCCGGGCGGCCAGGGCTGCCGTGAGCGAGCCGTCGCGCACGGCGCGTTCGACGTCGCCGCGGAGCGCACGCACCCGCGGGTTGGTCTCGAGCCGGCGCAGCAGCTGGTCGTGCACCATGGTCCAGGTCCAGTCCACCAGCTGGCGGCGCCGGTTCTCCTCGAACAGGCCCGCCTCGGTGAGCACCCGGCGGTGTTCGAGGACGGTGTCCCAGAACGTGTCCAGGCCGGCGCCCTCCAGCCCGCTCATGGTGATCACCGGTGGTTTCCACACCGCGTCGTGCGGGTGCACGAGCCGCAGCGCGCCGGCGAGTTCCCGGGCCGCGACCCGCGCGTCGCGTTCGAACGGCCCGTCGGCCTTGTTCACCGCGACGAGGTCGGCGAGTTCGAGGACGCCCTTCTTGATGCCCTGCAGCTGGTCGCCGGTGCGGGCGAGGGTCAGGAAGGTGAAGCAGTCCACCATGTTCGCGACGGTGACCTCGGACTGCCCGACGCCGACGGTCTCGACGAGGATCACGTCGAATCCGGCGGCCTCGAGCAGCACCATCGTCTCGCGGGTGGCCTTGGCGACGCCGCCGAGGGTGCCGGCCGTCGGGGACGGCCGGATGTAGGCGTCGCGCTGCACCGACAACCGGGCCATGCGCGTCTTGTCGCCGAGGATGGAGCCGCCGGTGCGGGTCGACGAGGGGTCCACCGCGAGCACCGCCACCCGGTGGCCCTTGCCGAGCAGGTACATGCCCAACGCGTCGATGAAGGTGGACTTGCCGACGCCGGGGACGCCGGTGATGCCCACGCGCATCGCGCCGCCCGCCTCCGGGAGCAGGCGCAGCAGCAGCTGTTGCGCCTGCTCCCGGTGATCGTCCCGGGTGGATTCGACCAGGGTGATCGCCTTCGCCAGGCCGGCCCGCCGGTTGGCGAGCACGGCCTCGGCGAGGGTGTCGACGTCGACCGCGGGCCGACGGGTGGGACTGCCGACCGAGGTGCTGCCCATGCCGGGTCAGGCTCCCAGGTCGTGACCGAGCTGGTCGGCGAGCTTGTGCAGCAGGCCCACCGCGGCGTCCGCGATGACGGTGCCCGGCGGGAAGATCGCCGCGGCACCGGCCTGGTACAGCTCGTCGAAGTCACCGGGCGGGATGACGCCACCGACGACGATCATGATGTCCGGGCGGCCCACCTCGGCGAGGGCCTCCCGCAGCGCGGGCACCAGGGTCAGGTGGCCCGCGGCCAACGACGACACGCCGATGACGTGCACGTCGTTGTCGGCCGCCTGGTTCGCGACCTCTTCGGGGGTCTGGAACAGCGGTCCCACGTCGACGTCGAAGCCGAGGTCGGCGAAGGCGGTGGCGATCACCTTCTGCCCGCGGTCGTGACCGTCCTGCCCCATCTTCGCGACGAGGATGCGCGGCCGGCGGCCCTCCTCCTCGGCGAACTTCTCCACGAGATCGGTTGCCGTGCTGATGTTGCCTGCCTTTCCGGCCTCGTCCCGGTAGACCCCGCTGATGGTGCGGATCTCGGCCTGGTGCCGTCCGTACACCTTCTCGAGGGCGTCGGAGATCTCGCCGACGGTGGCCTTGGCGCGGGCCGCGTCGATGGCCAGGGCCAGCAGGTTGTGGTCCGGGCCGCCGTCGGCCGAGCCGGCGGCGCGGGTCAGCGCGTCCAGCGCGACCTGCACGGCCTCGGGATCACGGTCGGCGCGCAGCTGCTCGAGCTTGGCGATCTGCTCGGCCCGCACGCGGGAGTTCTCGACCTTGAGGACCTCGATCTCGTGGTCCTCGGTGACCTGATACTTGTTGACGCCGATCACCGGCTGGCGGCCGGAGTCGATGCGCGCCTGGGTGCGGGCCGCGGCCTCCTCGATGCGTAGCTTCGGGATGCCCTCGGAGATGGCCTGGGCCATGCCGCCGGCCTCCTCGACCTCCGCGATGTGCTTGCGGGCGCGGTTGGCGAGCTCGTGGGTGAGCCACTCGAGGTAGTACGAGCCGCCCCACGGGTCGATCGGCCGGGTGGTGCCCGATTCCTGCTGCAGCAGCAGCTGGGTGTTGCGTGCGATGCGGGCGGAGAAGTCGGTCGGCAGTGCCAGCGCCTCGTCGAGGGCGTTGGTGTGCAGCGACTGGGTGTGGCCCTGGGTCGCGGCCATCGCCTCGATGCAGGTGCGGGCGACGTTGTTGAACACGTCCTGCGCGGTGAGCGACCAGCCGGAGGTCTGCGAGTGGGTGCGCAGCGACTTGGACTTGGCCGACTTCGGGTGGAACTTCTCGACGAGCTCGGCCCACAGCAGGCGGCCGGCCCGCATCTTGGCGATCTCCATGTAGAAGTTCATCCCGATGGCCCAGAAGAAGGACAGGCGCGGGGCGAACTTGTCGATCTCCATGCCCGCGTCGAGGCCGGCGCGGAGGTACTCGACGCCGTCGGCGAGGGTGTAGGCCAGCTCGAGGTCGGCGGTCGCACCGGCCTCCTGGATGTGGTAGCCGGAGATCGAGATGGAGTTGAAGCGCGGCATGTTCGCGCTGGTGTAGGCGAAGATGTCGGAGATGATCCGCATCGACGGCTTGGGCGGATAGATGTAGGTGTTGCGGACCATGAACTCCTTCAGAATGTCGTTCTGAATGGTTCCGGCCAGCTGCTCGGGCTTGACGCCCTGCTCCTCGGCGGCGACGACGTACAGCGCCAGGATCGGCAGGACGGCGCCGTTCATGGTCATCGACACCGACACCTGCGACAGGTCGATGCCGTCGAACAGCTGCCGCATGTCGAGGATCGAGTCGATCGCGACGCCGGCCATGCCGACGTCGCCCTGCACGCGGGGATGATCCGAGTCGTAGCCGCGGTGGGTGGCCAGGTCGAATGCCACCGACAGGCCCTTCTGCCCGGCCGCGAGGTTGCGCCGGTAGAAGGCGTTGGACTCGGCGGCCGTGGAGAAGCCCGCGTACTGGCGGATGGTCCACGGCTGGTTGACGTACATCGTCGGGTACGGGCCGCGGACGAACGGCTCGAGGCCCGGGTAGCTGCCCAGCGGGTAGCCCTCGGCGACGATCCGGTCGCGGTCGGCCTTGGTGTAGACGGGCTTGACGTCGATGCCCTCGGGCGTGGACCACACCACCTGATCGGTCGTGTAGTGGTTGGCGGCGGCGACCGATTCGACGAGCGCCGTGGCCTGCTCCTCGGTGGGGGCGGCGGGAGCCGGCGCCGCCGGATCCGTCAGCGGGACGTCGGCGAAGCTGCCGATCTCGTGTTCGATGCTCACTTACGCTCCCAGGGTGGTCAGCAGGTCGGTCAGCGCGGCGATCGCGTCGATCTTGGCGGTGAGGAACCCGTCCGGGCGCTCGGCGCCGGTGGTCTCGCTCACGGCCTTCTCCGGCCCGGCGAGCAGGACGGTGCCGATCCCGGCGTCGCGGAGCGCGGTGACCGCGGCGGCGGCGTGTTCGCCGTAGCGTTTGTCGGTGCCGCACACGACGGCGACGGCGGCGCCCGAGTCGCGGACGGCGGCGGCGATGCTGTCGTCGTCGACGGACAGCGGGCCGGGGTTGACCGTCTCGATGCCGCCGGAGGCGAGCAGGTTCGCGGCGAACGTCGTGCGGATGTTGTGCTCGGCGATCGGGCCGAGCGGGGCGAGCAGCGCCCTGGGCCGGGCGCCGTGCGCGGCGAGATGGACGTCGGAGCGGTTGCGCAGCGCCTCGAACGCCGCGGCGTACCGGGCGACATCGGCGCCGGCGTCGGCGGTCTCCGTGGGCAGCGGCGCCTCGGCGAGGTTCGGGAACTCGTTGACGCCGGTCACCGCGGTCCGGCGGTGGGCGATGTCGGAGTCCCGGCGGGCGCGGGTGGCGGCGATGCGCTCGCCGATCAGGCCGTCGTCGAGGGCGGCGCGGTAGCCGCCGGCCGCCTCGATCTGCTGGAAGAACTCCCATGCCTTGGCCGCGATCTGCGCTGTGAGTTCCTCGACGTACCAGGACCCGGCGGCCGGGTCGAGGACGCGGCCGAGGTTGGACTCCTCGAGCAGCAGCAGCTGGGTGTTGCGGGCGATGCGCGCGGAGAAGGCCTCCGACACGCCGAGCGCACCGGTCGGCAGGGCGGTGTCGAACGGGAGCACGGTGACCGCGTCCGCACCGCCGATGCCGGCGCCGAACGCGGCAAGGGTGGTGCGCAGCATGTTCACCCAGGGGTCGCGTTGGGTCATCATCGCGGCGGAGGTGACGGCGTGCTGGGGGGCGTGGCCGGCGTCGGCCGCGCCCACGACCTGCGCGATGCGGGCCCACAGCTGCCGGCCGGCGCGGAACTTGGCGATGGTCTGGAACTGGTCGTCCGTGGCGGCGAGCCGGAACTCGATCTGGCCGAGCGCACGGGCCGCGGACTGGCGGCTGCCGGTCAGCTCGCGCAGGTACTCGAGGCCGGCGGCGACGGCGGCCCCGAGTTCCTCGGCGTCGGCGGCCCCGGCGTTGTGGAACGCGGTGCCGTCGACGGTGAGGGCCCGCACGGTCTCGGCGCGGTCCGCGGCGGCGTGGGCGAGTTCGACGGCCTGGGCGACGGTGACGTCGGCCCGACCGGAGAACGCGCTGGTCAGCGGCGCGGCACCGAGGTGCAGGCGCACGGCGGCGCGGTCGGCGACGTCGGTGCGCGCATCGAGCAGGGCGTAGAGGGCGGCCGCGGCGGCGGCGGTGTCGGCGCCGGCGTCGAGGGTGACCGGCGCGAGGTCGAACAGGACCTTGTCGAGCGCGGCGGGCAGGTCGGCGATCGCGATGCCGTCCGTGCCGACGCGCAGCCACAGGGCGCTGACGCCGTGCTCGAGGGCGTCGAGGATGCGCTCGTTCACGTCACCGGCGGTGTCGCCGAAGCGGGCGCTGACGAGCCAGCCGGTGTTGACGTCGCGGGTCGCGGAACCGCCGCGGACGAACGGGAAGGAGCCGGGCAACGGCGCCTCGGGACGCTCGTCGCGCACGCCGTAGAGGGGGGCGACGGCGACGTCGTCGTAGGTGGTGGTCGCGAGCAGCCGCTGCGGTTCCGGTCCGAGCTCCGCGGGGTCGACGCGGCGGGACTTGGCCAGCACCCCCGCCACCGCCTCCTGCCACTGCGCATAGGCGCGCGCAGCGTCCTCGGCTTCTGAAGCTAATGACACGTGAGGGTCCTCTCGTACGCAGCGGGCGGGCTCGCCGAACACGGCCGTGGGAAACCTTAAACCGATTTCGATGTGATGCTAGCCGCATACACGCCGCCCCTATTGTGGGGATCACCACAATTTCCCTAGCGATCGATAATGTCGTCGCCTAAGGAATCTACCGCGTGCCGAGGCGACCGCTCGTCCGGCCCCCGGCCCCGGTATCGTGACCGTTCGTGACGAGGATGCTGCGGGACCGCCGGATCCTCGGTGCCCTCGCCGTACTGGCCGCGCTCGCGGTCGTCGCGCTGCTGCTCCCCCACCCGTCCGTCGCCGAGGTGCGTGCGTGGGCCGAGTCGGCCGGGCCGCTCTTCCCGCTGCTGTTCTTCCTGATCCACGCGGTGGTGACCGTGGCCCCGTTCCCGCGGACGGTGTTCACCCTCAGCGCCGGGGTGCTGTTCGGGTCGACCACCGGGATCGCGGTGACCGTCGCCGCCACGACCGTCAGCGCCGTGCTGGCGCTGCTGCTGGTGCGCGCGATCGGCCGCGGCGCGGTCGAGGCCCACCTGAATCATCCGACGGCGCAGGCGGTCGACGAGCGGCTGGCCCGCCGGGGCTGGCTCGCGGTGGGGTCGCTGCGGCTGATCGCGCCGCTGCCGTTCGCGGTGGTCAACTACTGCTGCGGGGTCTCGTCGGTGCGGCTGGTCCCGTACACGCTGGGCACGGTCGCCGGCATCCTGCCGGGCACGGTGGGCGTGGTACTGCTCGGCGACGCCCTGACGGGACGGACCGATCCCGCATTGCTGGCGGTCTCGGCGGTGTGCATCGCTCTCGGCGCGTCGGGACTGTGGCTCGAGTCGCGCCTCCCGGCGCCCCGCCCCGCGCCCGACCGATCAAGTCTGAAACCTTGATTTTTCATATTCAAGGCTGCATCCTTGAGCCATGTTCGTGTTGACCGTCGACCAGCGCGGCAGCCGTCGCGACGTCGACCGGGTGGCGGACCTGCTCACCGAGCTGCGCGACGCCGAGCTGCTGCGCCCGTTCGAACGCACCGCCGGCGACGAGGTCCAGGCCGTCGCCGACGACCCGGCCGTCGTCGTCGATCTCGCACTCGACCTCGTCCGCCGCGGCTGCTGGAGCGTCGGCATCGGCGCCGGCGCCGTCGAACAGCCCCTGCCGGCGCAGACCCGCGCCGGCCGGGGACCGGCCTTCGAACACGCCCGCCGCGCCGTCGACCGCGCCAAGAACGCCCCCGCGCGGGTCGCCGTGGAGGGCTCGGACGCCGCCGCGGCCGCCGACGCGGACGCCGCCCTCACCCTGGTGGCGCTGCTGGTGACCCGCCGGTCCGACGCCGGGCACGAGGCCGTCGACCTCGTCCGGGGCGGGCTGACGCAGGCCGAGGCCGCCGCGCGGCTCGGCATCAGCACCCAGGCGGTGTCGCAGCGCCTGGCCACCGCCGGCTGGCAGGCCGAACCGGCCGGCCGCGACCTCGCCCGCCGCCTCCTGGAAAGGGCCGACCGTTGACCGTCGTCACCCTGGTTCTGCTCGCCGTCGCCGCGCTGGCCCCGGCCCTGAGCCTGCGCCGCGGCGCACCGGTGTGGCTCGTCGCCGGGCTCGCCACGGCGGCGCTCGCCGGCGCCGCCCTCACCGCGACGGCCACCCCCGCCGTGCACGGCGTCGCCCTCGCCGCGACCCTGGTGCTCACGACCCTGGCGGCGGTCACCGGGGGCGCCCCCGCCGTGCTGGCCTCGTTCCGCATCGCCCGCCGCCAGCCCGACGCGGGACCGGCCCCCTCCCCGTCGCCGTCGCCGGCCGGCCCCGAACCGCCGCCCGGGCCGCTGCGCGGCGGGCGGGTGATCGGCCTGCTCGAGCGGGCGGCGGTCGCCGCCGCGATCCTGTCCGGCTGGCCGGAGGGCATCGCCGTGGTGCTGGCCGTCAAGGGCCTGGCCCGCTACCCCGAACTGCGCGAACCCCAGGCCTCCGAGCAGTTCATCATCGGCACCTTCACCAGCGTGCTGTGGGCGATCGCGGTGTGCGGGGTCGGGCGGGGCCTGCTCACCTGAACGGCCCTCCGGTCACTGGGGTTCGCCGTGCCGCTGCCCCGGCTGCGGCTGCACCCATCCGCCCGTGATCGGCTCCGACGGCGGCAACGCCGTCGCGGGGGACGCGGCCGGCTCCCCGCCCCGGCGTGCGGCGCCGGTCGGGTTGTGCACCGCCGGATCGACCGGCTTGCGGGCGACGGCCTCGGCGGCGGCGACGGCCTGCGCGACCTCCGGGTCGCGCGCGGTGGAGAACCAGTCGGCCACCTCGTCGGTGTCGTCCTCCGGCCGCGGGAGTCTCTCGTCGATCGGGCTCGGCTCGAACCGGAACACCCCGTCCTCGCCCGGCGCACCGAGGTGCCGGGCGAAGCCCTTGAGGGCGTCCCCGAAATCGCTCGGCACCATCCACACCTTGTTCGCGTCGCCCTGCGCCATCTGCGGCAGCGTCTGCAGGTACTGGTACGCGAGCAACTCGGGCGTCGGCCGACCGGACTTGATCGCCGCGAACACCTTCTCGATGGCCTTCGCCTGGCCCTGCGCCTCGAGGTACTTCGCGGCGCGGTCACCCTGGGCGCGCAGGATCCGCGACTGGCGATCGGCCTCCGCCTCGAGGATGGCCGCCTGTTTGGCGCCCTCGGCCGACAGGATCCGGGACTGCTTGTCGCCCTCGGCGGTCTTGATCGCGGACTCCCGGTGTCCCTCGGCGGTGAGGATCATCGCCCGCTTCTCCCGGTCCGCCTTCATCTGCTTCTCCATCGACTCCTGGATCGACGGGGGCGGATCGATGCTCTTGAGCTCCACCCGGGCCACGCGCAGTCCCCAGCGGCCGGTCGCCTCGTCGAGCACGCCGCGCAGCTGCCCGTTGATCGAATCGCGGGAGGTCAGCGTCTCCTCCAGGGTCATGCCGCCGACCACGTTGCGCAGCGTGGTCACCGTCAGCTGCTCCACCGCCGCGATGTAGTTGCTGATCTCGTACACGGCGGCCTGCGGATTCGTCACCTGGAAGTACACGACCGTGTCGATGCTCAGGGTGAGGTTGTCCTGGGTGATCACCGGCTGCGGCGGGAACGAGACCACCCGCTCGCGCAGGTCCACCTTGGCGCGGATCCGGTCGACGAACGGCACCAGGAACGTCAGCTGTCCCGACACGGTCCGGTAGTAGCGGCCGAGCCGCTCGATCACCGCGGCCTCGGCCTGCGGCACCAGGGCCACCGACTTGACGACCACCAGCGCCACGAACGCCACGACGACGGCGAGCACGATCAGCGCTTCCATCTACAGCCCCTTCCACACGACGGCCGTCGCGCCGTCGATCTGCATCACGGTCACGGTCGTGCCGGGCGGATACACCTCGGTGACGTCCAGCGGACGCGCAGTCCACACCTCACCGTCCAGTTTCACCTGCCCGGAATGCGCGGCCACCTCCTCGAGCACCAGTGCCTGCTTGCCCGGCAGGGCGTCCACGTTCGTCGCCTTCGCCGGCGGCAGCGCGTAGCGCCGGCGCAGCACCGGCCGCACCCCGCCCAGCAGCACCAGCGACGACACCGCGAACACCACCGCGTCGGCCCACACCGGCAGATCCGTCGCGGCGGACACCCCGGCGGTGGCCAGGGCCGCGCCGCCGAGCATCAGCAGGACGAAATCACCCGTCAGCGCCTCCGCGGCGGCGAGCACCAGTCCGGCGATCAGCCATATCAATGCCGACACGACGCCATCCAACCACAAATCGGACATCCCGGGTGGATCCGCAGGTCATGGCCCCGGCGCGCTCAGTCCCCGGTGGGCTCGGTGACGAAATCGACGAGCCGCTCGACCGCCCCGATCAGCGGCGCCTCGAGATCCCGGAAGCTCGACACCGCCGAGTAGACGCGGCGCCACCCGTCCTGCGGGCTGCCCCACCCCAGCGCCCGGCACACCCCGGTCTTCCAGTCCTGCCCGCGCGGAATCGTCGGCCACGCCTCGATTCCCAGCGCCTTGGGCCGCACCGCCTGCCACACGTCGACGAACGGATGCCCGGTGACGAGCACGTGCGGCCCGAGGTTCGCGGTCAGCCGCTCCTCCTTGGATCCGGCGACGAGATGGTCGGCGAGCACCCCCACGCGGCGGCCGGGACCGGGCGCGAACTCGGCGAGCCGCTCCCCGAGATTGTCCAGGCCCTCGAGTTGCTCGACCACGACCCCCTCGACGCGCAGATCGTGTCCCCACACGCGTTCGACGAGGGCCGCGTCGTGCACGCCCTCCACCCAGATACGGCTGCCGCGCGCGACCCGCGCCCGCAACCCCTCGACCTTCGTGGACCCGGACGCGGACCGGGTGGGTCCGCCCGCCGTCGGCCGCGGCGCGGGCCGCACCAGCGTCACCGGCCGGCCGTCGAGGAGGAACGCGGCGGGGCGCAGCGCGAACAGCCGGGTGCACCGCGAAGCGTCCTCGAGCCGGACGAAGTCGCCGTCGTAGGTGCGTTCGATGCCGACGATCGCACCGCACCAACCGGACGCGGCGTCCTCGACCACCAGGTCCTTCTCGGCGGGCACCTCGGGGATCGTGGGCTTACGGGCGCGCGGATGGCCGGCGAAGATGTCGCCGCCGTACATGTCGGGACTCACGCCCGCCACGTTAGGGCCGTCGCGGCCGCAGCGGCGGGAGGGCACGCCGACCGGCCGTGGCCCCGTCGCCGGGACGGCGCCTATGCTCGGAAACCGTGAGTTCACCCGGTCAGACCCTGACGGTGTGGGCCGGTTCCTGGTTGGCCGGGCACGCCGCACCGGACGACGTCATCGACGCCCTGCACGCCTGGGCGCCGATGCATCTGGTGGTCTCCCGCGACGAGCCCGCCGCCGACTTCTCCGCCGTGCCCGAGCATTCGCCCGTGGACGGCGCCGCCGTGCTGCTGTCCGCGCTGCGCCGGGCCGATCCGGCCGGCGTGGACGGGATCCGGCTGGTGCTGCCCGTGCCCGGCGACGTGCGGGGCCTGCCGCCGGGCACCGAGCTGGCGCGCGCCGCGGTCGCGGCCGGCGAGGCGGTGCTCGCCGGCGCACCCGGGACCCCCGGTCTCGGCTTCGTCCCCTCGGTGGAGGGGCCGGACGTGCTGCGCTGGACGCTGTTCGCGGTCCCGGCGGTGCCCGAGCCGCCCGCCGAGCCCGGCCTCGGGGAGGCCGAGTTCGCCATGCGCGAGGCGGTGCGGGACGCCGCGGCGAGGGTGGGCCGGGTGCTGACCGTCGGCGCGGACGGCCGCACCGCCGACCCCCGGGAGCAGATCGCGGCCGAGGTCGCCGAACATGCTCGGCACCGGTATCCGGAGTCGATGCCGGGGCGCGCGGCCCGCATCCTCGACTCGGCCGATCAGGTCGCGGCCATCCTCACGGTCGCCGGCCGCGGTGTGGAACCGAGCGCCGCCTCGGCCACCGGGCACGCCGCGCGGGAGGAGGCGCTGCGTCCGCTGTGGGCCGCGGTGCGGGCCGCCCGGCTCGGGGCGGTGGCGGCCGCGGTCCGGGCGGGACATCACGCCTGACCCGATGCCGCGGACACGCCGCGCGGGACTGCCGGCGGCGCGACGGCGGTCTTCGCCGTCCGGATCGCCACCCGCACCACGATCAGCAGCAGCAGCGACACCGCGAACCCGGCGAGCGCCCCGCACTGCCGCAGGTCGAACTGCCAGAGCCCGGCCACGATCAGCACGGCGCTCACGGCACCGGAGACCTCGACGCCGAGCTCGGAGAGGCCGGCGTCCTCGTCCTCCCACCCCGGCCCGGGGTGGTGGGCTGAGCCCGCCCGGTCAGCGGCGGGGCCGTGCCGGTGGCCGGCAGCATTCCGGTGCACACAGCACGCCGTTGCAGCCGACGCCCAGCAGCGGCTGGGTGCCGCGCCGCAGGGGGGCGGCGCCGTCGAGGTGTTCGCGCACCAGCTCGCGCACCATCTGCACGAACCGCGGGTCGGGGCCGGCGGTGGCGGCGCGGGCGAACGCCATGCCGAGTTCCGTGGCCCGGTCGCGGGCTTCGGTGTCGAGGTCCCAGACGACTTCGAGGTGGTCGGAGACGAAGCCGACCGGCACGACGACAACCGCGTCGACGCCGCGCGCGTGCAGGGCCTCGAGGTGGTCGACGATGTCCGGCTCGAGCCACGGCACCTGCGGCGGCCCGGATCGGGACTGCCACACCAGATCGTGGTCGGCGCTGCCGGCGGCGGTGGCCACCAGGCGGGCCGCCTCGGCAACCTGCCGGCTGTACAGGTGCCCGCCCAGCCCGGGTGGGCCGCCGGTGGCGTCGGCGGCGGTGGGCACCGAGTGGGCGGTGAACACCAGGCGCGCCGCGTCGCGACGGTCGGCGGGCAGCTGTGCCCGCGCCGCGGCGACCGCGTCGGCGACGGCGTCGAGGAACAGCGGGTGATCGTAGAAGTGCCGCAGCTTGGTCAGCACGGGTGCGTCGTCGCCGACGGCGGCGCGGGCGCGGGCGATGTCCTCGTGGTACTGCCGGCACCCCGAATAGCCCCCCCACGCCGAGGTGGGGAACACCAGCGCGCTGCGCACCCCGTCGTCGCGCATGGCCGCGACGGTGTCCTCGATCATCGGGTGCCAGTTGCGGTTGCCGAAGTAGATCGGCAGGTCCAGCCCGGCGGCGGCGAAGTCCGCCTCGAGACGCGCGATGAGGTCGCGGTTGAGGGCGTTGATCGGCGAGACACCCCCGAAGTGCAGGTAGTGCTCGGCGACCTCGTCGAGGCGTTCGGGCGGCACGCCGCGGCCCCGGGTGACATTCTCGAGGAACGGGCGCACGTCGTCCGGCCCTTCCGGACCGCCGAACGAGAGCACCAGCAGTGCGTCGTACGGCTCGGAGGTGCGGGTCATGGCTCGACCCTAGGCGCCGGCACCGAAGCCGACCTGGGAATGGAATCCCCCGTCGACGTAGACGATCGACCCGGTGGTGCCGGGCAGCCAGTCGGACAGCACCGTGCACACGGTCTTCGCGACGGGCGTCGGGTCATCGACGTCCCAGCCGATCGGGGCCGCCGCGGACCAGCCCTCGTTGAGCCGGTTCATCTCGGCGCCGGGTCCGGTGGCGTCGCCGGCGATGGCCTTGGCGGCGAGGGTCTTGATCGGGCCGGCGGCGACGAGGTTGGAGCGGATGCCGCGGCCGCCGACCTCCTTGGCGACGTAGCGGTTGACGGACTCGAGGGTGGCCTTGGACACGCCCATCCAGTTGTAGAACGGGACGGCGCGGGCGGGGTCGAAGTCCATGCCGACCAGGGAGGCGCCGTCGTTGAGGACGGGCAGCAGGGCCTTGGCGAGCGCGGCGTAGGAGTAGGCGGAGACCTCGAGGGCGACGGCGACGTCGGTCCACGGCGCGTCGAGGAACGGGCTGCCCAGGCAGGAGCGGGGGGCGAAGCCGATGGAGTGCACGACGCCGTCGAGGCCCTCGGGGGCGAGCGCGCGCACCCGGTCGGCGAGGGTGTCGAGGTGGTCGGTGTTCTGCACGTCGAGTTCGAGGGCCGGGGGCACCGGCTGCGGCAGCCGCTGCGCGATGCGATCGATCAGGCGCAGCCGGTCGAAGCCGGTGACGACGACCTTCGCGCCCTGTTCCTGCGCGACCTTCGCGGTGTGGAAGGCGATGGAGGCGTCGGTGATGATGCCGGTGACGAGAATGGTCTTGCCCTCGAGCAGTCCGCCCATGAGTGTGTCGGTCCTCCAGTGAGTTTCGGATGTGGTGGCGTGCGTGCCGGCGTCAGTGGCCCATGCCGAGGCCGCCGTCGACGGGGATGACCGCGCCGGAGACGTAGGCGGAGTCGTCGGACGCGAGGAAGCTCACGACCGCGGCGACGTCCTCGGGCTTGCCGAGACGCTGCAGCGGGATGAACTTCTTCGCGGTGTCGCGGACGTCGTCGGAGAGTTCGGCGGTCATGTCCGTCTCGATGAAACCGGGCGCGACGACATTCGCCGTGATCGAACGCGAGCCGAGTTCGCGGGTCACCGAGCGGGCCAGGCCGATGACGCCGGCCTTCGAGGACGCGTAGTTGATCTGCCCCGCCTGACCGGCCATGCCGACGACCGAGCCGAGGAAGATCATCCGGCCCCAGCGCCCCCGCAGCATCGCGCGGTTGGCGCGCTTCGCGCACCGGAACGCACCGGTGAGGTTGGCGTCGATGACCTTCGCGAACTGGTCCTCGGTCATCCGCATCAGCAGCGTGTCGTCGGTGATGCCGGCGTTCGCGACCAGGACCTCGACGGGACCCTGGTGCTCTTCGACCTCCTTGAACGCGGCGTCGACGGACTCGCTGTCGGTGACATCGCACCGGACGCCGAACAGTCCGTCCGGGGCGCCGGAGCCGCGGTGGGTGACGGCGACCTTGTGGCCGTCCGCCTGCAGGCGGCGCGCGACGGCGAGGCCGATGCCGCGGTTGCCACCGGTGACGAGAACCGAGCGGGGGGTGGCCGCGGGGCGCGGCGATCCGGCGGGGCTGCTTGCGTCAGTCATGGGGTCAAACCCTATCTGGTGGCGGTACGGGTCGGTAACAAGGCGCCCGCGGCGGCGGGCGCGCGGGCCGCGGCGCAGGTCAGGGCAGGCGTTGGCGCAGCAGCAGGGCGGCGGCGACACCCCCGGCGACGGCGAGGACACCGAGGATCAGCCACGGGCGGCTGGCGTCACCGCGGGTGGTCTCGTACCCGATCTGTTCCTCGAGGGTGTTGTAGGCGTCCTCGAGTTCCTGCAGGTTCGACGCGGTGAAGAAGGTGCCGCCGGAGAGGTTGGCGATCTCCTTCAGGGACGGGTCGTCCACCGGCACCGGGATGCGCTCGTCCTCGATCGTGACGGTGCCGTACTCGGTGCCGAAGGAGATGGTCGAGACGGGCACGTCCTTGTCCGCGGCCTGCCGGGCGGCGGTGAATCCGCCGCGCGGGTCGTCGGGGCTCTCCGGGACGGTCTGCTTGCCGTCCGAGAGCAGCACGATCCGCGCCGGGGGTGCCTGGTCGCCGCCGCCGAGCACCGCGGCGAGGGTGTCGACGGACTGCAGGGCCGTGAAGATCGCCTCGCCGGTGGCGGTGCGCTCGCTCAGCTGCAGGTTGTCGATCGCGGTCTTGGTGGCCTCCCGGTTGGTGGTCGGCGAGACGAGCACCGACGCGGTGCCGGAGAACGCCACCAGGCCGAGGTTGATGCCGGGAGTCAGGTCGTCGGCGAACGACTTGGCGGCCGCCTGCGCGGCGGCGAGGCGAGTGGGCTCGACGTCGGTGGCCTGCATCGACAGCGACACGTCGATCACCAGGACGACGGTGGCGCGGTTGCGCGGGACCCGCTGCTCGGCGGTGGGCCCGGCAGCGGCGACGGTGAGCAGCGCCAGCCCGGCCAGCAGCAACGCGACCGGGACGTGCCGGCTGCGGCCGGGCCGCTGGGGGGCGACCTTCTCGAGCAGCTCGAGGTTGGTGAACCGCAGCGTGTGCCGCATCCGGCGGCGTTGCACCGCCACGTATCCGGCGGCGAGGGCCCCGACGACGAGCAGGAACAGCAACCACCACGGCGCGGTGAA
The DNA here is from genome assembly GCF_053764755.1 of Rhodococcus sp. 2H158. NCBI lineage: Bacteria > Bacillati > Actinomycetota > Actinomycetes > Mycobacteriales > Nocardiaceae > Rhodococcus > Rhodococcus sp. 2H158. Next base: position 145,956 of record NZ_JBSNCE010000003.1, on the reverse strand, counting down.
GTCGGAGATGCTCACCGGCCCCCCTTCACCGGGGCGCCGAAGCTGTGGCGGCGGGCGGCGACGAACCGGACCACGTCGTCGATCCAGTTGCGGTCGGTGCGCAGGCTCAGCAGCGGGGCGCCGCAGCCGCGGACGGCCTTGCGCACGGCGGCGCGGTGCTCGGCGGCGGCGCGGGCGTAGTCGGCGCGCAGCTGCTCGCTGGTGGTGAACTCGCGGGTGTGCCCGGTCTCGGGGTCGTGCAGCACGACGTCGCCGAGGTCGGGCAGTTCGAGGTCGCGGCGGTCGAGGACTTCCACCGCGAGCAGGTCGTGCCGGCCGGACAGGGCGCGCAGCGAGCGTTCCCAGTCGATGGGGCCGAGGAAGTCGCTGACGACGACGGCCAGGCCGCGGCGGCGCTGCGGGCGGCGCAGCGACTCGATCAGCCCGCGCAGGTCCCCGCGGGTGCCGTCGGGGGCGTGCGGGGTCGTCGCGATCGAGCGGAGCATCGCCTGCGTGTGCAGCTGGCCGCCGCGGGCGGGCACGCGGTGGGTGCGCGCCCCGGTGCTCACGACGGCGCCGATCCGGTTGCCGCCGCCGCCGGCGAGGTACCCGACCGCGGCGGCGGCGGCCACGGCGAGGTCCCGTTTCTCGCAGACCCCGGTACCGAAGTCGAGGCTGGGCGAGAGGTCGATGGCCAGCCAGGTCTCGAGTTCGCGGTCGGCGACGGTCTGCCGCACGTGCGGGTGGGTGGTGCGGGCGGTGACGGACCAGTCCATCTGCCGCACGTCGTCGCCGGGCTGGTACTCGCGGGCGTCGCCGGGCTCCGAGCCGGGTCCCGGAATGAGCCCGAGGTGGTCGCCGTGCAGCACCCCGTCGAGGCGGCGCCGCACGGTCAGCTCGAGGGTCCGCAGCGCCGCCGTGAGGGCGGGGTCACGCAGCTCGCCGGAACGGAAGGTCGGCGGGGTCACCGGGGGGCGTCGGCTCACCGCTGCCCCGCACCCGCCTCCGGCCCGGTCACGCCTGCCGCCGGCGCGGCCGCGGCCCCGACCGGGACCGGGGCGGGCGGGTTGGCCTGCGGAGCGACCTGCGGCATGCCGACGGTCTGCAGGATGCGGGCGATGATCTGGTCGGGGGTGACGTCGTCGGCGAGGGCGTCGTAGGACAGCACCAGCCGGTGCCGCAGCACGTCCGGGATGATGTCGACGACGTCCTGCGGCACGACGTAGTCGCGACCGCGCAGCAGCGCCAGGGCGCGCGCGGCGGAGATGATGCCGAGGGTCGCCCGCGGGGAGGCCCCGTAGGCGATCCACCCGTCGACCTCGGTCAGGCCGATCTCGCCGGGGGCGCGGGTGGCGAAGATGACGCGCACCACGTAGTCGACGAGGGCGTGGTGGACGAACACGCCGTTGGCGACCTGCTGCAGGCGGATCAGCTCGTCGCTGTCGAGGACCTGCTTGGGTTCGGGTGCGGCCACCCCCATGCGGTAGACGATCTCGCGTTCCTCCTCGACCGTGGGGTAGTCGACGAGAACCTTGAACAGGAACCGGTCGCGCTGTGCCTCCGGCAGCGGATACACGCCCTCGTTCTCGATCGGGTTCTGGGTGGCCATCACCAGGAACGGGTCGGGCATGGGGAAGGTCCTGCCGCCGATCGTGACGTGCCGTTCGGCCATCACCTCGAGCAGCGCGGATTGCACCTTCGCCGGGGCCCGGTTGATCTCGTCGGCGAGCACGAAGTTCGCCACGACGGGCCCGAGTTCGGTGTCGAACGCTTCGCGGCCCTGCCGGTAGATGCGGGTGCCGACGAGGTCGGTCGGCACCAGGTCGGGGGTGAACTGCACGCGGGAGAACGAGCCGCCGACGACCTTCGCGAACGTCTCGACCGCGAGGGTCTTGGCCACGCCGGGAACACCTTCGAGCAGCACGTGGCCGCGGGCGAGGACGCCGACGAGCATCCGCTCGACGAGCCGGTCCTGACCGACGATCACCCGTTTGACCTCGTAGATCGCCTGCTCGAGCAGGCGCACATCGTGTGTCTGGTCCGACGTGCGTGCCGTGTCCCCGGCCGGGGCGGCCGCGGCCGCCGTGGCGGTCTTCGCGTCCGACGTTGCCGTGCCCGACGTGCCACCCTCGCGTGAGGTCACCAAGAATCCACCGCTTTCGCCTAGGTCGTTCCTGCTCGAAGTCACCTACCCACACCACTATTCCAGGTGCCGGACGCCCCCGCCGTCGCCGAGCCGACGCCCGCGGTCACCGGTGTCGAGCGAGCCCGCCTCCGGCCGGGCCGAAGCGGTGCCTCAGGACACCATCCGTACCACGTACGGGGTCATGCCGTCCCAGCGTACCGGTGAGATCTTCACGTGCGAACCCGACTGCGGCGCTTCGATCATCTGCCCGTCGCCCAGGTAGAGGCCCACGTGCTGGCTGGCGTTCGGGCCGTAGAAGATCATGTCGCCGCGGCGCATCTCGGCCGACGGCACCTGCTCGCCCGCGGTGTACTGGTAGCCGGTGTAGTGCGGCAGCGAGATCCCGATCCCGGCGAATGCGTAGATCATCAGCCCGGAACAGTCGAAGCCGACCTTGTTGTAGTCCCCGTAGCTGTCGGCGACGCCGCCGTCGCGGATGCCGAGGGTCGGACCGTTCTCGTCGCCACCACCCCAGGCGTAGGGCACCCCCATCTGCGACATTGCCCGGTCGATCACCGTTTCGACGGCGGCGGTGCCGCTGAGGGTCGAGCCCGGCTTGGGAGTGGTCCTGGGCCGGCTGCGGGTCGGCGGAGACGTGGTGGTGCCCTCCTCCTCGACCGGGTCGGCGCGGTCGGGGATCGTCGAGTCCTCGGAGTCGGACTCGTCGGTGCCGTCGGTCGACGAGTCGCCCGATCCGTCGGTGCCGTCCCCGGGGCCGTCGGTGCCCGAATCGCCGGTGCCCGGATCGTCGGTGCCCGACCCGTCCTGCTCGGGCGTGGGGCGGCCCGGCCGGGTGGTGGTCGCGTCGGAGGTGGGTGGCAGCGGCGACTCGAATCCGACCTCGGACTCGGCGGATTCGGCGGCCGCGGGCCGGGGCCGCACGTAGCCGTCGATCTGGGTGTGGGGCCGCTGCCCGTTGGCCAGTTCGGCAGCGCGGGCGCGGGCGTCGGCGTCGGCGGCGACGCGCCGGGCGGCGTCGGCCGCCGCCTGCCGGGCGGCGGTCTCGGCCGCGGCCGCCGCGGCCTCCTCGGCCTGCCGCTGCCGATCCCACTCCGCGTACTGCACGCGCTGGCCCGCGAGTCCGGTGACGGTGCCGCGGGCCCGGTCGAGTTCGGCCTGCGCCTGCGCGCGGTCCTGTTCGATGCGTTGCTTCTCGGCCGTCTGCGCGGCCAGCGCGGTGCGCGCCTCGGCGATGGCCGCCTCGGCGGCGGCCCGGCGTTCCTCCGCCGCGGCGGCGGCGGCGTCCGCCTCCTGCTTGCTGGCCCGCGCCCGCGAGTCCCGGTTGGCCTGCTCGGTGCGGGCGCGTTCGAGGGCGTCGAGGACGACGGTCCGGCCCGCGGAGAGCAGGCGCATGATCTGGGCGCGGTCGAGCAGGTCGTCGGGACCGGTGGAGCCGATGAACGAGGCGAGGGAGGCGACATTGGTGCCCTGGACGTAGCTGTCGCGGGCGAACGCGTCGAAGTCCTGCTGCGCCTGCCGGATCCGGGTGCCCGCGTCCTTCAGCGCCTGCTGCGACAGGGCGACCGCGTGGGCGGCGGCGTCGGCGGCGTCGCGGGCGGACTGCAGGTCCACGAGGGCACGGTTGACGTTCTCCCGCTTGACCGCGACCTGATTCTCGAGTTCGGCGAGTTGCTGGTCGGCGGTGGCGATCCGGAGGATGAGGCCGCCCACCTGGTCCACCCCGGCGGCGACGGCCACCCCGGCGGCCGCGAGATCGGCGTCGCTGGGATTCGGCGGCGGGGGCGGCACCGCGCCGGCGGACGCGGCGGTGCCCGCGATCAGGGAGGCAGCCAGGCCGAGACCGAGAACCAGTCGGGTCGTGCGGGACAGTCGGCGTCTTCGGGGCGTCCGCGACGGCTGTCGGGACATCGCCTGCCGTATACCGCTACGCCTCACATCGCCCTCCCTCGGTCGCGCCGGCGGGACGCACCCGAGCGCAACCTGGAAAGGGGTCGCCGCAGCAGCGATCCACCGCGGACGAGGCCGCGGTTGCACCGCTCGGCAGACCGGCGTCGCCTCACGGTTCGCACCGCGACCCGACCCCGGGTATGTGTGACACCCCTTCCCCAAGAGCGCCAAGTGCACCGTACGACACTTTGCACCCCGAGGAAACTCCAGTCACAAATAACAGAAGGGTAATTCGACCTCTGTCAACGCCCTGAACTGTGACGACGGCCACAGTGGCGGCCGGGAAATTTCCCGGCGCGGTCCGGTCAGCGGGCGGGCCGGTCGGCAGCGACCGTCTCCGCCGCGCCGGTGTCGCCGCGGCGACGGACCGCCTTGGCGAGGTACGTGGCCCCCGCCGCGCCCGCGACCACGAGCAGCAGCAGCACCGTCAGCAGCGTCCAGGGCGGGGCGGGCTCGGTGAGTGCGTCGACGAAGTTGGCCGCCGAGACGACCGGATCGCCGGTGTAGGTACGGTCCTGCGCGGACTCGAGGAGCACCCGGTCGATGCTGTCGCTGTGGGCGCCGACCCAGCCGGGGCTCAGCACGAGCACGGTGCCGCCGTCCGCGCCGGCGACGTCGGTCGCGAGGTCGCGCAGTTGCGAGTCGAGCCGGGGATCGCGGTCGAGCACGACGATGCTCAGGTCGATGCCGTGCTGCTGCGCGCGTTCGACGACGGCGACCAGGTCGTCGACGCGGTCCGGGGGTGCCGAGACCTGGTCGTCGGCGAGATCGGCGAGGACCTGCTCGAGCGAGACACCCGGGGGGAGGTCGGTGGCCGACGGTGTCAGGACACGTGACAGGGGCGCAGACATCTCTCTCCGTGGGGCTCGACGGCCGCCGCTCGTGCGGCGCCGTTCGTACCCTACGCGACGGCGCCGCGGCGGCGGCCGGACGCCGGATCGGCGGTTGTGTCCCATCGGTTCACAGGACAAGCGTACTGTTAGACTTGCCGCGAGACGCCTCCGACGCCGTCCGGCCCTGTTCTGCGGCCCGGCTCGGCTCCGGGGCCTCGCTTCGGCCGTCGACACAGCCCCGTCGGCGGCGAGCCTCATCGACGAGTGGAGCTGACGTGAGCACCAGTATTGATTCGTTCGGCGCCAAGGGGACGCTGGAGGTCGGAGAGAACTCGTACGAGATCTTCCGCCTCTCGGCCGTTCCGGGCGCCGAGAAACTCCCTTACGCACTTAAGGTTCTCGCCGAGAACCTGCTGCGCACCGAAGACGGTGCGAACATCACCGCCGATCACATCCGCGCCATCGCGAGCTGGGATCCGTCGGCCGAGCCGAGCGTCGAGATCCAGTTCACGCCCGCCCGCGTGATCATGCAGGACTTCACCGGCGTGCCCTGCATCGTCGACCTCGCCACGATGCGCGAGGCCGTCGAGACCCTCGGCGGCGACCCGAACAAGGTCAACCCGCTGGCCCCCGCCGAGATGGTCATCGACCACTCCGTGATCATCGACGTCGCCGGCCGCGCCGACGCCTTCGAGCGCAACGTCGACATCGAGTACCAGCGCAACGGGGAGCGCTACCAGTTCCTGCGCTGGGGCCAGGGCGCCTTCGACGACTTCAAGGTCGTCCCGCCCGGCACCGGCATCGTGCACCAGGTCAACATCGAGCACCTCGCGCGCACCGTCATGGTCCGGAACGGCCAGGCCTACCCCGACACCTGCGTCGGCACCGACTCGCACACCACCATGGTCAACGGCCTGGGCGTGCTCGGCTGGGGCGTCGGCGGCATCGAGGCCGAGGCCGCGATGCTCGGCCAGCCGGTCTCCATGCTCATCCCGCGCGTGGTCGGCTTCAAGCTCACCGGTGAGATCAAGCCGGGCGTGACCGCCACCGACGTGGTCCTCACCGTCACCGAGATGCTGCGCAAGCACGGTGTCGTCGGCAAGTTCGTCGAGTTCTACGGCAAGGGCGTCGCCGAGGTGCCGCTGGCCAACCGCGCCACCCTGGGCAACATGAGCCCCGAGTTCGGCTCCACCGCGGCGATCTTCCCGATCGACGAGGAGACCGTGAACTACCTGCGCCTGACCGGCCGCAGCGACGAGCAGCTCGCCCTCGTCGAGGCCTACGCCAAGGAGCAGGGCCTGTGGCACGACGCGGATGTCGAGCCGCAGTACTCCGAGTACCTCGAGCTCGACCTCGGTGACGTGGTTCCGTCCATCGCCGGCCCGAAGCGCCCGCAGGACCGGATCCTGCTGTCGGAGTCGAAGAGCGCCTTCCGCAAGGACATCCACAACTACGTGGAGGAGCACCACCCGGCCGACCACACCCAGCTCGACGAGGCCGTCGAGGAGTCCTTCCCGGCGTCCGACCCGGTCGCCCTGTCCTTCGCCGACGACGGTGCAGTGGACGTGCAGTCGGCCGCGAACGGCTCCGAGGGCCGGCCGACCAAGCCGGTCAAGGTCGTCTCCGAGGAGAAGGGCGAGTTCGTCCTCGACCACGGCGCCGTCGTGATCGCCTCCATCACCTCGTGCACCAACACCTCGAACCCGTCCGTGATGCTCGGCGCCGCGCTGCTCGCCCGCAATGCCGTCGAGAAGGGCCTGTCGGCCAAGCCGTGGGTCAAGACCTCCATGGCACCCGGCTCGCAGGTCGTCACCGACTACTACGAGAAGGCCGGCCTGTGGCCGTACCTCGAGAAGCTCGGCTTCTACCTCGTCGGCTACGGCTGCGCCACCTGCATCGGCAACTCCGGCCCGCTGGACGAGGCGATCAGCAAGGCCATCAACGACAACGACCTGACGGCCACCGCGGTGCTCTCCGGCAACCGCAACTTCGAGGGTCGCATCTCCCCCGACGTGAAGATGAACTACCTGGCGTCCCCGCCGCTGGTCATCGCCTACGCCCTCGCCGGCACGATGGACTTCGACTTCGAGCACGACGCCCTCGGCCAGGATGCCGACGGCAACGACGTGTTCCTGAAGGACATCTGGCCCTCCGCCCAGGAGATCCAGGACACCATCGGCTCCGCGATCAGCCAGGAGATGTACGTCAAGGGCTACGCGGACGTGTTCAAGGGCGACGAGCGCTGGCGTGGCCTGCCCACCCCGGAGGGCAAGACCTTCGAGTGGGATCCCCAGTCCACCTACGTGCGTAAGCCCCCGTACTTCGAGGGCATGCCCAAGACCCCGGCTCCGGTCACGGACATCAAGGGGGCGCGGGTGCTCGCGCTGCTCGGCGATTCGGTCACCACCGACCACATCTCCCCCGCCGGCAACATCAAGGCGGGCACCCCGGCCGCGCAGTACCTCGAGGCCAACGGTGTCGAGCGCAAGGACTTCAACTCCTACGGCTCGCGGCGCGGCAACCACGAGGTGATGATCCGCGGCACGTTCGCGAACATCCGGCTGCGCAACCAGCTCCTCGACGACGTCTCGGGCGGCTACACCCGCGACTTCACGCAGGACGGCGGCCCGCAGGCGTTCATCTACGACGCGTCGCAGAACTACCAGAACGCCGGCATCCCGCTGGTCGTGCTGGGCGGCAAGGAGTACGGCTCCGGTTCCTCGCGGGACTGGGCCGCCAAGGGCACCAGCCTGCTCGGCGTCAAGGCCGTCATCACCGAGTCGTTCGAGCGGATCCACCGCTCCAACCTCATCGGCATGGGCGTCGTCCCGCTGCAGTTCCCCGCCGGCGAGTCGGCCGCCTCGCTGAAGCTGAACGGCACCGAGGTCTACGACATCGAGGGCATCGAGAAGCTCAACGAGGGCGTCACCCCGAAGACCGTCAAGGTCACCGCGACCCGTGAGAACGGCGAGAAGGTCGTCTTCGACGCGGTCGTGCGGATCGACACCCCCGGTGAGGCGGACTACTACCGCAACGGCGGCATCCTGCAGTACGTGCTGCGCAACATGATCAAGGGCTGACGTCCGAGATCGGTTCACCGCACACGCAGTGCACCGGCGGCGGGCTCGGGACGTCTCGTCTCGGGCCCGCCGTCTCTTCCCCGAAAGGACGTTCGCGGTGCCCAAGGTCAGTGAGGACCACCTCGCCGCGCGCCGGAGTCAGATCCTCGCCGGCGCGCGACGGTGCTTCGCCGAGTTCGGCTACGACGGCGCCACGGTGCGCCGTCTGGAGGACGCCACGGGACTGTCCCGCGGCGCGATCTTCCATCACTTCAAGGACAAGGACGGGCTGTTCCTGGCGCTGGCCCAGGAGGATGCGGCGCGGATGGCCGACGTCGCCGCCGAGCAGGGTCTCGTGCAGGTGATGCGGGACATGCTCGCCTCACCGGAACAGTTCGACTGGCTCGGCACCCGACTGGAGATCACCCGGCGCCTGCGCACCGACCCGGACTTCGCGAAGGCGTGGACGCAGCACTCCGCCGAGCTGACCAAGGCGACGGTGGGCCGGCTCGAGCGGCAACGCGAGGCCGGCCGGCTGCGCGACGACGTGCCGACCGAGGTGGTGCTCAGCTACCTGGACCTGGTCCTCGACGGCCTCATCGCGCGGCTCGCCTCGGGCACCGCCGACAGCGAACTGTCGGCGGTACTGGACCTGGTCGAGGAGTCCGTGCGACGGACCGCCGCCGGCTGACCCGCTCAGGTCGAGGCGCGCGCCGCGCTCCGCCGGTTCGGTCCGCCCCGGCCACGCAGCGCCACATGGGACTCCACGAGCACGTTGTGCACGAACCCGTAGGAACGGCCCGTCTCCTGCGCCAGCGTCCGGATGCTCGCCCCGGCCTCGTAGCGGCGTTTCAGTTCTGCCTGGAGACGGTCACGCGATTCCCCCGTGACCCGTGTGCCCTTGGTCAGTACATTCCCGGCGTGCCCGGATTTGCGTGCCATCGGATCCTCCCGTCGGCTCGGCAAGGCCCCGCTTCCAGGCTAGTGGACGGGGCGGGGTGCCGGGAGGAATCGCGCAGGTCCGGGCCGCAGCCGCACCCCGGGCCGGCGGGATCGGCTCCGGGTACTCCCGCGCACGGTCACGCAGGGCCGGACCTCACGCCAGCTGGATCAGCTCCAGGTACTCCTGCGACCAGTGGTCCTCGGAGCCGTCCGGCAGCAGGATCACCCGCTCCGGATCGAGCGCCTCGGCCGCGCCGGGATCGTGGGTGACCAGCACGACCGCACCGGCGTAGCTGCGCAGCGCGTCGAGCACCTGCTCCCGGGAGACCGGATCCAGGTTGTTGGTCGGCTCGTCGAGCAACAGCACGTTCGCCGCGGACGACACCAGTCCGGCCAGCGCCAGCCGGGTCTTCTCACCGCCGGACAGCGTCCCGGCCGGCTGGTCGAGCTGCGGGCCGGTGAACATGAACGCCCCGAGCAGCCCCCGCAGGTCCTGCTCCCCCGCGTCCGGCGCCGCGTGCCGGATGTTCTCCCACACCGTCGCGTCGTCGTCGAGGGTGTCGTGCTCCTGGGCGAAGTAGCCGATCTTCAGGCCGTGGCCGGGCGCCAGCCGGCCCGCGTCCGGGGTCTCCACCCCCGCGAGCAGGCGCAGCAGCGTGGTCTTGCCGGCACCGTTGAGACCGAGCACGACGACGCGGCTGCCCCGGTCGATCGCCAGGTCCACACCGGTGAAGATCTCCAGCGAGCCGTACACCTTCGTCAGGCTCTCGGCCATGAGGGGGGTCTTGCCGCACGGCGCCGGCTCCGGGAACCGGATCTTGGCCACCTTGTCGGCCACCCGCACCTCGTCGAGCTCGGCGAGCAGCTTGTCGGCGCGCTTGGCCATGTTCTGCGCCGCGACGGCCTTGGTGGCCTTTGCACCGAGCTTGGCCGCCTGCTGCCGCAGCGCGGACGCCTTCTTCTCGGCGTTGGCGCGTTCGCGGCGACGGCGCGCCTCGTCGGTGGCCCGCGCGTCGAGGTACTTCTTCCAGCCCATGTTGTAGATGTCGGCCTCGCCGCGCACCGCGTCGAGGAACCACACCTTGTTCACGACGTCGGCGAGCAGGTCCACGTCGTGGCTGATGACGACCAGGCCGCCGTCGTGGTTCTGCAGGAATCCGCGCAGCCAGGTGATCGAGTCGGCGTCGAGGTGGTTGGTGGGCTCGTCGAGCAGCAGGGTGGTGGTGGACTTGCCGGAGCCGTCGGAGGCCGCGAACAGGATGCGGGCGAGTTCGACGCGGCGGCGCTGACCACCGGACAGGGTGCGCAGGGGCTGGCCCAGGACCCGGTCCGGCAGTCCGAGGCTGGTGCAGATCCGGGCGGCCTCGGACTCGGCCTCGTACCCGCCGAGGGCCGAGAAGCGTTCCTCGAGCGACCCGTACTTGCGTACCGCCCGGTCACGCACGTTCTCGTCGACGGCCTCGGCCATGACGGCCTGCTGCTTCTCCATCGCGCGCAGGATCTCGTCGAGGCCGCGGGCGGAGAGCACGCGGTCCTTGGCCAGGACGTCCAGGTTGCCCTCGCGCGGATCCTGCGGCAGGTAGCCGAGGTCGCCGGAGCGGACGACGGCGCCCGCGTACGGCTCGCCCTCCCCCGCGAGGATGCGCAGGGTGGTGGTCTTGCCGGCACCGTTGCGCCCGACCAGCCCGATCCGGTCGCCGGGCTGCACCCGCAGCGCCGGGCCCGGCGCCGAGAGCAGCGTCCGCACGCCGGCGCGGACTTCCAGATCGGTGGCGGTGATCACGCGTGAGGCTCCTCGGGGACGACTCGGATTGGCTGCCCATGATGCCGCAGGGGCAGGCGCACGAACCATTCATTTTACCGTGTCCACCCCGGGATGCCGGGGTGAGATGCGCTACGTTCGCCGGCATGACGACTTCCCCCGACACCTCCCCCGGCTCCGACCTCACGGGCCGCGCGGCGCTGGTCACCGGTGCGAGCCGCGGGATCGGCAAGGCGATCGCCGCGGCGCTGCTCGCCCGCGGCGCGAGCGTGGCCCTCACGGCCCGAAACGCCGAGCCGCTCGCCGAGGCCGCCGGCGAGCTGCGCGCCCTCGGGCACGGCGGGCAGGTGCTCGAGCTGCCCGGTAACGCCGGGGACGCCGACGCCCGCGCCGAGGCGGTGCGCCGCACCGTCGCCGAGCTCGGCGGGCTCGACATCCTGATCAACAACACCGGCATCAACCCCGTCTACGGGGCGTTGATGGACGCCGACCTGGACGCCGTCCGCAAGATCTTCGACGTCAACGTCGTCGCCGCGCTGGGATTCGTGCAGCAGGCCTACCGCGCGTGGATGGCCGAGCACGGCGGTTCCGTAATCAACGTCGCGAGCGTGGCGGGCCTGCGCTCGACCGGCGTGATCGCCGCGTACGGGGCGTCGAAGGCGGCGCTGATCCGGCTGACCGAGGAGCTGGCCTGGCAGCTGGGGCCGGGCGTGCGCGTCAACGCGGTCGCGCCCGGGGTGGTGCAGACGAGGTTCGCGGCCGCGCTCGTCGCCGGCGGTGAGGACACCGCCGCCGCCCGATACCCGATGGGCCGCCTCGGCACACCCGAGGACGTCGGCGAGCTGGTCGCGTTCCTGGTCTCCGATGCAGCCGGCTGGATCACCGGGGAGACTGTGCGGGTGGACGGTGGACTGCTGGCGACGGGAGCGATGTAGCGGGTGATCGACGCGGAGGTGCTGATCGTCGGGCTCGGGCCGGCGGGGCGTGCGGTGGCGCACCGGGCGGCCGCCGCGGGTCTCGACGTGCTGGCCGTGGACCCGCAGCCGGATCGGCCGTGGACTGCGACGTATGCGGCGTGGCTCGACGAGCTGCCGTCGTGGCTGCCCGCCTCGGTGCTCGCGGCGCGGGTGGACGAGCCGGCGGCGTGGACGGTGCGGCCACACCGGATCGAGCGCCCCTACGGTGTGTTCGATGCGTCGGCACTGCAGCGAAGCCTGGCGCTGGAGCCGGCGCGGGTACGGGCCGGCCGGGTGGACGTCGTCGCCCCGGATCGCGTCACCCTCGCGGACGGTACGGTGCTGCGGGCCCGGAGTGTGATCGACGCGCGCGGGGTGCCCGCCGACCGCTCCCGCGCCCAGCAGACCGCCTTCGGCGTGATGGTCGACACCGCGACCGCCGCACCCGTGCTGGAGGGCCGCGCCGCATGGTTCATGGACTGGCGGCGCGACAACCGCACCCGTTCCGGGGATGCGCCGTCGTTCCTGTACGCGGTGCCGCTCGGCGGCGGCCGGGTGCTGCTGGAGGAGACCTGCCTGGTGGGGCGGCCCGCCATTCCGCTCGCCGAGTTGCGGCGCCGCCTCGAGGCACGGCTCGCCGCGCGCGGGGTCACGCTGGCCGGGACGGAGCCGGTGGAGCGGGTGCGGTTTGCCGTGCAACCCCCGCCGGGGTCGGCGCGCGGGGTGGCCCGGTTCGGCGCCCGCGGCGGGCTGATGCACCCGGGCACCGGCTACGCGGTGGCGGCGTCGCTGGCGGCGGCCGATCCGGTGGCGCACGCGCTCGCCGGGGGCCGCAGCGCCACGGCGGCGTTGTGGTCCCCGTCCGCGCGGGCGGTCGCGCAGCTGCGCGCCTCGGGGCTGCGGGTGCTGCTGGGATTACGCCCGGAACAGACCCCGGCGTTCTTCGCGGGGTTCTTCACGCTGCCACCGGAACGCCAGCGCTCCTACCTGTCGGGCCGCACCGACCTCGGCGGGACAGTGGCAGCGATGACCCGGATGTTCGCGACGGGTTCGCCGGCGTTGCGTGGGGCGATGCTGCGCGCCCTGTGGTGAGGAGTTCGCCCGGTTCCGCGCGGCGGGCGCCGATCTCGATCATGATGGAACCATGCGTTCGATCTGGAAGGGTTCCATCGCGTTCGGGCTGGTGAACGTGCCGGTGAAGGTGTATTCGGCCACGGACAGCCACGACATCCGGTTCCACCAGGTGCATGCGAAGGACGGCGGGCGGATCAAGTACGACCGGGTCTGCACCGAGTGCGGCGAGTCGGTGCCCTACCCCGAGATCGACAAGGCCTACGACTCCGACGAGGGCGTGCGGGTCGTGCTCACCGACGAGGACTTCGACAAGCTGCCCGTCGCGGAGAAGCACGAGATCCCGGTGCTGCAGTTCGTCCCGACCGAGCAGATCGACCCGATCCTGTTCGAGAAGTCGTACTACCTCGAGCCGGACTCGTCGTCGCCGAAGGCGTACACGCTGCTGGCCGAGACGCTCACGCAGACCGATCGCACCGCACTGGTGCACTTCACGCTGCGGCAGCGCACCCGGCTGGCGGCGCTGCGCAACCGCGACGGCGTGCTCGTGCTGCAGACCCTGCTGTGGCCGGACGAGGTGCGGTCGGTGGCGTTCCCGGGGCTCGACGACGCGGAGCCGCCGAAGCAGAAGGAACTGGCGATGGCGGAGATGCTCGTCGAGTCGATGGCCGACGACTTCCGCCCGGACGAGTTCACCGACGAGTACCAGGTCGAGCTGCGGTCGCTGATCGACGACATCATCGCCCGGGGCGGCGAGAAGGTGCTGCCGGTGACCCCGGCGGGGGAACCCGCCGCCGAGGACGCCGAGGTGCTGGACCTGGTTGCTGCGCTGCAGCGCAGCGTGGACGCCGCCGCGGCCGGCGACGAGTCGGGCGCGGCCGCGCCCGCCCGGAGCTCGGCGGCAAAGAAGACACCCGCCAGGAAGAGCGCCGCGAAGAAGACGCCGGCGAGGAAAACCGCGGCCGAGAAGTCCACCGCGAAGAAGACGGCGGCGAAGAAGAGCACCGAGAAGGCCCCCGCGAAGAAGTCCACCGCGCGCAAGCGGGCCTGAGGCCTCGGCACCGGCCGGGGCCTCAGGTGTCGGGGTGGGGTGCCGGCCGCGGCCGGCACCGCATCTCAGTCCAGGCCGTCGCCGAGGCGGCGCAGGAGCGCCGTCAGCTGCTCCACGTCGGCCGGGTCCCATGCGGACAGCCGGCGACGCCACCGCGCCGTCTGCTCGCGCTGCAGCGCGGTCAACCGCTCCCGGCCTTCCGGGGTGAGCGCGACGAGCCGCGCCCGCGCGTCCTGCGGGTCCGTCGTCCGCTCGACCAGGCCGAGCCGGGCGGCGGCGTCGATGCGCCGCGTCAACGTCGACTTCTCGATGGCGAGATCCGCGAGCAGCTCCGACATCGCCACCGCGTCGGCGCGGCCGAGCAGCACCAGCAGCGGGTAACACGCCGGATCCAGCCGGGGGTGGACGGCGCGGGCCCGCTCCCCCATCTGTGCCCGGCCGCGGCGCATCAGCGCCATGAACTCGTGTTCGAGGGCGGTGATCGGATCCGGGGGGCTGCCGGCCCCCGGATCCGGAGGCGCCTGGGGGCTGGGCCGGGTCACCGGCCGCGTCAGACGGTGAAGCCGAGCGCGCGCAGCTGCTCGCGGCCGTCCTCGGTGATCTTGTCCGGCCCCCACGGCGGCATCCACACCCAGTTGATGCGCAGCTCGTCGCACAGGCCGCTGCGGACGAGAGCGTTGCGGGACTGGTCCTCGATCACATCGGTCAGCGGGCACGCCGCCGACGTGAGCGTCATGTCGATGGTGACGGCCTCGTCGTCCTCGGTGATGCCGTACACCAGGCCCAGGTCGACGACGTTGATTCCGAGCTCGGGATCGACGACGTCGCGCATCGCCTCCTCGAGCTCCTCGAACCGCTCGGGGTCGAGGGTGGGGGCCGCGTCCGGGGCTGCGGCGGTGGTCTCGTCCGCCGGGGTCACGGGTTCGGTCATCAGTTCTGTCCTCCGCTGGCTACGGGTGCGATGCTGTCTCCGACAGCGGTGTTGTGGATGCTGTCTGCGACAGCGGTGCCGTCTGCGATCTGCACGACGGCGTCCTTGAAGGCCATCCAGCCCAGCAGCGCGCACTTCACGCGCGCCGGGTACTTCGAGACGCCGGCGAAGGCGATGCCGTCGCCGAGTACGTCCTCGTCGCCCTCGACGGTCCCGCGGCTGCCGACCATCTCCGCGAACGCGTCGACGGTGGCCAGGGCCCGGTCCAGCGGCACCCCGATCACCTGGTCGGTGAGCACCGAGGTGGACGCCTGGCTGATCGAGCAGCCCTGCCCGTCGTAGGAGACGTCCGCGACGGTGCCGTCGTCGGCGAGATGCACCCGCAGCGTCACCTCGTCGCCGCACGTGGGGTTCACGTGGTGCACTTCCGCGCCGTAGGGCTCGCGCAGACCCCGGTGGTGCGGGTGCTTGTAGTGGTCCAGGATGACCTCCTGGTACATCTGCTCCATCCGCATCAGCGCGCTCCGAAGAAGTCCTGGGCCCGGCGGATCGCCGCGCCGAGCGCGGCCACCTCGTCGAGCGTGTTGTACACGGCGAAGGAGGCGCGGGCGGTCGCTGCGACCCCGAAGCGGCGGTGCAGCGGCCACGCGCAGTGGTGCCCGACGCGGATTTCGACGCCCTCGTCGTCGAGGATCTGCCCGAGATCGTGCGCGTGGATGCCGTCGACGACGAACGACACGGCCCCGCCGCGCTGCTCGGCCGTGGTGGGGCCGACGATCCGCACGCCGTCGATGCCGCCGAGTTCGGCGAGGGCCGCCGCGGTGAGCTCGTGCTCGTGCGCGGCGACGGCGTCCATGCCGATCTGCTGCAGGTACCGCACCGCGGCGCCGAGACCGACGGCCTGCGACGACATCGGCGAGCCTGCCTCGAAGCGCTGCGGCGGCGGCGCGAACGTCGATGCCTCCATGGTGACGGTTTCGATCATCGAGCCGCCGGTGATGAACGGCGGCACGTCGGCGAGCAGCTCACGGCGGCCGTAGAGGACGCCGACGCCGGAGGGGCCGAGCATCTTGTGGCCGGAGAACGCGGCGAAGTCGACGCCGAGCGCGTGGAAGTCCACGCTCATGTGCGGCACGGACTGGCAGGCGTCGAGCACGACGATCGCGTCGACGGCCTTCGCGCGCCGTACCAGCTCCTCGACCGGCGCCACGGCCCCGGTGACGTTGGACTGGTGGGTGAAGGCGACGACCTTGACCCGGTCGGTGAGTTCGAGGGAGTCGACGTCGATGCGGCCGTCGTCGGTCACGCCGAACCAGCGCAGCGTCGCGCCGGTGCGCCGGGCGAGTTCCTGCCAGGGCACCAGGTTGGCGTGGTGTTCGAGTTCGGTGACGACGATCTCGTCGCCGGGCCCGAGGCGCCGCGGGAACCGGGCGTCGGCGAAGGCGTAGGCGACGAGGTTGAGCGATTCGGTGGCGTTCTTGGTGAACACCACCTCGTCGGGATCCGCGCCGACGAAGTCGGCGATCACGGCGCGGGCGCCCTCGTAGGCGTCGGTGGCCTCCTCGGACAGCTCGTGCGCTCCCCGGTGCACGGCCGCGTTGCAGGTGGTCAGGAACGCGCGTTCGGCGTCGAGGACCTGCGTCGGGCGCTGCGAGGTGGCCCCGGAGTCGAGGTAGACCAGGGGCTTTCCGTCGCGCACCGTGCGCCCGAGGATCGGGAAGTCGGCCCGGATCCGGGCGACGTCCACCGTGGGCACCTGCACCGTCATCGGCTCACTGCTCCTTACTTGTCGGCACCCGCGGCCGCGGCGGCGGCCTGGGTGAAGCGCACGTAACCGTTGGTCTCGAGTTCCTCGGCCAGCTCCGGGCCGCCGGACTCGACGACGCGGCCGCCGACGAACACGTGCACGAACTGCGGCTTGATGTAGCGCAGAATGCGGGTGTAGTGGGTGATCAGCAGCACGCCGCCGTGCTCGCGTTCCTGGTAGCGGTTGACGCCCTCGGACACCACGCGCAGGGCGTCGACGTCGAGGCCGGAGTCGGTCTCGTCGAGGATGGCGATCTTCGGCGCGAGCAGGCCCAGCTGCAGGATCTCGTGACGCTTCTTCTCGCCACCGGAGAAGCCCTCGTTGACGGAGCGGTCACCGAACGCCGGGTCGATGTCGAGTTCGGTCATCGCCGACTTGACCTCCTTGACCCAGTGCCGCAGCTTCGGCGCCTCGCCGCGGACCGCGGTCGCGGCGGTGCGCAGGAAGTTCGACATGGACACGCCCGGAACCTCGACGGGGTACTGCATGGCCAGGAACAGGCCGGCGCGGGCCCGCTCGTCCACGCTCATCGCGAGCACGTCCTCGCCGTTGAGGGTGATCGACCCGGAGGTCACCTCGTACTTGGGGTGGCCGGCGATGGCGTACGACAGGGTGGACTTGCCCGACCCGTTGGGGCCCATGATGGCGTGCGTCTCCCCGGACCGGACGGTGAGGTTCACGCCCTTGAGGATGTTGATCGGCTCGGCGTTGTCGTCGGTCTGGGCGACGCGGACGTGCAGGTCCTTGATCTCGAGGACGTTCTGCTCGGGGGACATGTCGGTAACGGTTCCTTCGCGAAGATGGGGAGAACGGGTGGGGGTCAGGCGCCGACGGCGGCGAGCTCGGCCTCGATGGCGGCCTCGAGCCGCTCCCGGACGGCGGGCACGGTGATCTTCTCGACGAGTTCGTGGAAGAACCCGCGAACCACCAGCCGGCGCGCCTGCTCCTCGGAGATGCCGCGGGCACGCAGGTAGAACAGCTGCTCGTCGTCGAACCGGCCGGTGGCGCTGGCGTGACCGGCGCCGACGATCTCGCCGGTCTCGATCTCGAGGTTGGGCACCGAGTCGGCGCGGGCACCGTCGGTGAGCACCAGGTTGCGGTTCAGCTCGAAGGTGTCGGTGCCCTCGGCCTCGGCGCGGATGAGCACGTCCCCGATCCACACGGTGTGCGCGTCCGGCTTGCCGGAGCCCGGATCGCCCTGCAGCGCACCCTTGTACACCACGTTGGACTTGCAGTGCGGCTGCGCGTGGTCCACGAGCAGGCGCTGCTCGAGGTGCTGGCCGGCGTCGGCGAAGTACAGACCGAGCATTTCGGCGTCGCCACCGGGCGCGTCGTACCTGACGGTCGGGGACACGCGCACGAGGTCACCGCCGAGGCCGACGGTGAAGTGCCGCAGCACGGCGTCGCGGCCGAGGCGGGCGTGGTGGGCCGTGACGTGTACCGCGTCGTCGGCCCAGTCCTGGATGGCGACGATGTTCAGGCGCGAGCTGTCGCCGAGGACGAACTCGACGTTCTCGGCGTAGGTGCCGGAACCGCGCTGGTCGAGGACGACGGTGACCGACGCGAACGGCTCGAGCCGCACCTGCAGGTGCCCGAACGCGACCTTCCCCACCCCGGGGCCGGTGACGGTGATCGTGACCGGCTCGGTGACCTCGACCTCGCGGCCGACGGTAACGACGGTGGCGGTGGTGAAGCCCGAGTAGGCCTGGGCGGCGACGCGGTCGGCCGGCACGCCGCCCCGGCCGAGGCGGGCATCGTCGCGGCCGACGGTCTCGACCTGCACCCCCTCGACGGGTGTGACCTCGACGGTGGTGGCGCCGTCGGCGACCGCGGTGCCGTCGTGCAGGCCCCGCAGCCGGCGCAGCGGGGTGAACCGCCAGGCCTCGTCGCGACCGGAGGGGATCTCGAAGGCGTTCACGTCGAACGACGTGAAGACCTCCCCCTTGTTGACGGCCGGCCCGCGGGCGGTCTTGATCGCGGGCCCGGCGGCGTTCTCCGAGCGCGCGGCTCCCTGCACCCCGGTGGCGGTGGGGGTGTTCTTCGCTTCCGCAGTCATTTAGCCGACTGCCCCTTCCATCTGCAGTTCGATCAGGCGGTTGAGCTCGAGCGCGTACTCCATCGGCAGTTCCTTGGCGATGGGCTCGACGAAGCCGCGCACCACCATCGCCATCGCCTCGTCCTCGGTCAGTCCGCGGCTCATCAGGTAGAACAGCTGGTCGTCGGAGACCTTGGAGACGGTCGCCTCGTGGCCCATCGTCACGTCGTCCTCACGGATGTCGACGTACGGGTAGGTATCCGAGCGGGAGATCTGGTCGACGAGCAGCGCATCGCACTTGACGGTCGACTTCGACCCGTGGGCGCCCTTGTTGACCTGGACCAGGCCGCGGTAGGAGGCGCGACCGCCGCCGCGGGCCACCGACTTCGACACGATGGTCGAGGAGGTGTGCGGCGCCAGGTGCAGCATCTTCGCGCCGGTGTCCTGATGCTGGCCCTCGCCGGCGAACGCCACGGACAGCACCTCGCCGCGGGCGTGCTCACCCATCATCCACACGGCCGGGTACTTCATGGTGACCTTGGAACCGATGTTGCCGTCGATCCACTCCATCGAGCCGCCGGCCTCGACCTTGGTGCGCTTGGTGACGAGGTTGTAGACGTTGTTCGACCAGTTCTGGATGGTCGTGTAGCGGCAGTGCCCGCCCTTCTTGACGATGATCTCCACCACCGCCGAGTGCAGCGAGTCCGACTTGTAGATCGGGGCGGTGCAGCCCTCGACGTAGTGCACGGAGGCGCCCTCGTCGACGATGATCAGGGTCCGCTCGAACTGGCCCATGTTCTCGGTGTTGATCCGGAAGTAGGCCTGCAGCGGGATGTCGACGTGCACGCCGGGCGGGACGTAGATGAACGAGCCGCCCGACCACACGGCGGTGTTCAGCGCGGAGAACTTGTTGTCGCCGGCCGGGATGACCGACCCGAAGTACTCCTTGAAGATCTCCGGGTGCTCGCGCAGGCCGGTGTCGGTGTCGAGGAAGATCACACCCTGCGACTCGAGGTCCTCACGGATCTGGTGGTAGACCACCTCCGACTCGTACTGCGCGGCGACACCGGCGACGAGGCGCTGCTTCTCCGCCTCGGGGATGCCGAGCCGGTCGTAGGTGTTCTTGATGTCCTCGGGCAGCTCTTCCCAGCTCGCGGCCTGCTTCTCGGTGGAGCGCACGAAGTACTTGATGTTGTCGAAGTCGATGCCCTCCAGGTTCGAGCCCCACACCGGCATCGGCTTCTTCTCGAAGGTGCGCAGCGCCTTGAGGCGGATGTCGAGCATCCACTCGGGCTCGTCCTTCTTCGCGGAGATGTCGCGCACGACCGCCTCGGACAGGCCTCGCTGGGCCGTGGCGCCGGCGGCGTCGGAATCCGACCAGCCGTAGCCGTAGTGACCGAGGGACGCGATGGTCTCCTCCTGTGTCAGCGGCGCGCCGGCCGACGCCTGATCCGATGTGACGGTCATGTGAGCTCCTTCCGGAGTCTTGTTCGGTACCGGCGAGGGCTGCTCGCCGGCGGACAACGTGTTGCTCTGTCGGGGGGAAGCGGGTCGTGCTCAGGTCTTGCCGATGTCCGGCGGCAGCACCGGGACGTGGGTGGTGCAGAAACTGTCGCCGTTGGCGATGGTCGCCAGCCGCTGCACATGGGTGCCCAGGATCTCGGTGAACGCCTCCCGTTCGGCCTCGCACAGCTCCGGGAACTGCTCGGCCACGTGCGAGACCGGGCAGTGGTGCTGGCAGATCTGCACGCCGGTGCCCACCCGCCGGGTCGACGCCGCGAACCCCGCGTCGGTGAACGCCGCCGCGATGTCCTCCGCGGTGGCCTCGATCTCGGTGGCGCTCCCGGACTCCGCGGGCGGGACCCCGCCGAGGATGGACTGCACGCGCCGCCGGGCGAAGTCCTCGACGGCGGCCTCGCCGCCGACCTCCCGCAGGTGCCGCATCGCGGCACTGGCGAGGTCGTCGTAGGAGTGTCCCAGCCGGGCCCGGCCCACCGCGGTGAGCTGGAATCGGCGCGCCGGACGTCCCCGTCCCCGGCCCTCCCGCCGCGGCGGCGGAGCAGCCTGGGCCTCGCCGGTGTCGATGAGGGCGTCGAGGTGGCGGCGCACCCCGGCCGCGCTCAGGCCGAGCCGGGCACCGATCTCGGTGGCCGTGATCGGGCCGTCCTCGAGCAGCAGCTGCACCACCGCCGCCCGGGTCTGGCCCTCGTGCGCGCCCGGCGCCTGGGTGACCGGGAACGCGGCGACAGGCGTGTGACCTGCGCGTTCCTCGTGCACCCGGGCATCGGACGTCGTTTTCACAACACCAGTGTGACGGAATTCCCCGGGCCGGTCCACAAAGGGTGCCCTACCTAACTGGCGGCGGGGCCCCGGTCCCCGGCCCCGCTACGCTGCTCGGGTGCCGCAGTCCACCGTGGAACCCGACCCGACCGGCCCGGCGCCGAGCCGCCGCGCCGCGGACCTCGGAGCCCGTGCCGTGGAACTCGGCCGCCGCGCCCTCGGACTCGACGATCGCGGCGGCGACCCGGCCGTGGCCGCGATCCTGCACGGCGACGAACTCGAGGGCCGCGGCCTCGACGCCACCGAGACCACCCAGTTGCACCGGATCCGGTTGTTCGGCGCGGCGGGCACCGTGCTCATGGCGGTCGGCGCGCTCGGCGCCGGCGCGCAGCCGGTGCTGCAGAATCCCGTCCAGGGTCTGCGCCTGCTCGGGCTGCCCGCGCGCATGCCCAGCGCCGCCCTGACCCTCACCATGACCGGCACCGTGCTGGTGGTCCTCGCGTGGCTGCTGCTCGGCCGCTTCGCGATCGGCCGCCGCGACCCGGACGGGGTGCCCCGCCGGCTCACCCGCTCCCAGCTCGACCGCACGCTGCTGCTGTGGATCCTGCCGTTGATCGTGGCACCCCCGATGTTCAGCAAGGATGTGTACTCGTATCTCGCGCAGAGCGAGATCGCCGCCCGCGGACTCGACCCGTACGGGATCGGCCCGGCCGGCGCCCTGGGCGTCGACCACGTCCTGACCCGTACCGTGCCCAACATCTGGCGTGACACCCCCGCCCCCTACGGGCCGGCGATCCTGTGGCTGGGGCAGCGCATCACCGACCTGACCGGCGAGAACATCGTGGCCGGGGTCTTCCTGCACCGCGTCTCCGCGCTCGTCGGGGTCGCGCTGATCGTGTGGGCGCTGCCGCGGCTCGCGCGCCGCTGCGGCGTCGCCTCCGTCAGCGCCCTGTGGCTCGGCGCGGCCAACCCGCTGCTGCTGTTCCACCTCGTCGCCGGCATCCACAACGAGGCCCTGATGCTCGGTCTCATGCTCGCCGGCCTCGAGCTGGCACTGCGCGGCATCCACACCCCCGATCCGGCGGGGCCGCTGCGCGGCCGGGCACTCGCCTGGCTGCTGGCCGGTTCCGCCGTGATCGCGCTGTCGTCGATGGTGAAGGTCCCGTCGCTGCTCGCCCTCGGCTTCGTCGGGATGGCGCTCGCGCACCGCTGGGGCGGCACCCTGCGCGCCGTGGCCGCCGCCGCCGCACTGCTCGCCGTGGTCGCCGCCGTCGTCGTGGGCGCGGTCAGCTGGGGCAGCGGCCTCGGCTTCGGCTGGACCCAGACGCTCGGCACCGCAACCGAGGTGCGCAGCTGGATGTCCATCCCGACGCTGCTCGGCCTGGGCACCGGCCTGGCCGGGGTGCTGCTCGGGCTCGGCGACCACACCACCGCGATCCTGTCGCTCACCCGGCCCGTCGCCGCGCTGATCGCGGCGCTGGTCACGGTGCGAATGATGTTGGCGGTGCTCACCGGCCGGCTGCATCCCGTCGGCGCGCTCGGGGTGTCCCTCGGCGCGATCGTGCTGCTGTTCCCGGTGGTGCAGCCGTGGTACCTGCTGTGGGCGGTGATCCCCCTGGCCGCGTGGGCCACCCGGCCGATCTTCCGGCTCCCGACGGTGGCGTTCTCGTCGCTGGTGAGCGTGATCCTCATGCCCAACGGCGGTGAGTACCAGCCGTTCATCATCGTCCAGGCGGCCATCGCGACGGTCGTCGTCGTGGGCCTGGCCATCTTCGCCACCCGCAACCGGCTGCCCTGGCGCGACGAGGAGGACGCACCACCGCGTCCCGCCGATTCGCCCGGCGCCTACGCTGGAACCTCGTGACCTCGAGATCCCCCGTCGCTGCGCCACCCGCCGTACGCCTGGAGGGCGTCGTCAAGCGATTCGGCGACCTCACCGCGGTCGACGGCCTCGACCTGACCGTCGAACGCGCCCAGGTACTCGCGCTGCTCGGCCCCAACGGTGCCGGCAAGACCACCACCGTGGAGATGTGCGAGGGCTTCGTCGCACCCGATTCCGGCACCGTGCGCGTCCTCGGGCTCGACCCGATCGCCGACTCGGAGGCCCTGCGCCCGCGGATCGGGGTCATGCTGCAGGGCGGCGGCGCCTACCCGGGGTCCAAGGCCGGGGAGATGCTCGATCTGGTGGCTGCCTATTCCGCGGATCCGCTGGATCCGGCCTGGCTGCTGCGCAGCCTCGGGCTCGAGGAGGCCCGCCGCACCCCGTACCGGCGGCTGTCCGGCGGGCAGCAGCAGCGGCTCGCGCTGGCGTGCGCGCTCGTCGGTCGGCCGGAACTCGTCTTCCTCGACGAGCCGACCGCGGGTCTGGACGCGCAGGCGCGGTTGCTGGTCTGGGAACTGATCGACGCCCTGCGGCGCGACGGAGTCGCGGTGCTGCTCACCACGCACCTGATGGACGAGGCGGAGGAGCTCGCCGACGAGGTCGTCATCATCGATCACGGCCGGATCGTGGCCGCCGGCACCCCCGCCGAGGTCGCCCGCACCGGCGCGGAGGGCCAGTTGTGGCTCACCGCCGCCGCGGGTCTGGACCTCGCTCCCCTGCGCGCCGCCCTGCCGGACACGTTCCGGGTGCGTGAGGCCGGTCCCGGCCGGTACCTGGTGGAGGGCCCCATCGATCCGCAGGTCGTCGCGGTGGCCGCGTCGTGGTGCGCGGACCAGGGCGTCCTGGCCAGCGAGATCCGGGTGGACCAGCGCAGCCTCGAGGACGTGTTCCTGGACCTGACCGGACGGGAGATCCGAGGATGAGCATGTCGCACGAGCGGCTGGCGGCCAACCGGTTCGCCCCCGGCACCTTCAGCCCGCGGCCCCGGCCGAACGCCCCGGCGGCGATGCTCGCCGCGCAGACCCGCATGGAACTGCTGCTGCTGCTGCGCAACGGCGAGCAGCTGCTGCTGACGATGTTCATCCCGATCACCCTGCTGATCGGGCTCACCCTGCTCCCGATCGGCGACCTCGGCGCCACCCGGGTCGACCGGGTCCTGCCGGCCGTGATGATGGTCGCGGTGATGTCCACGGCGTTCACCGGGCAGGCCATCGCGGTCGGATTCGACCGCAGATACGGTGCATTGAAAAGACTCGGTGCCACCGCCCTGCCGAAGTGGGGCATCATCGCAGGCAAGAGCGGCGCGGTCGCGCTCGTCGTCGCGCTGCAATCGATTCTGCTGGGCGGCATCGGCCTCGCCCTCGGCTGGCGCCCCGAGCCGGTCGGGCTGCTTCTCGGGGCCGTCGTCATCGCGCTGGGCACCGTGACGTTCGCGACCCTGGGCCTGCTGCTCGGCGGCACGCTGCGCGCCGAGATCGTGCTGGCCCTGGCCAACATCATCTGGTTCGTGCTCCTCGGCATCGGCAGCGTCGTCCTCGCCGGCGACGGCCTGCACGAGGCGGTGGTGCACGTGGCCCGCCTGGTCCCGTCGGGGGCGCTCGCCCTCGCCCTCGACGACGCGCTGCGCGGCAGCATCGACTGGCTGGCCGTCACGATCCTCGGCGCGTGGGCGGCCGTCGGCGGTTTCCTGGCGAGCCGGCTGTTCCGCTTCGTCTGACCCGGAACACCACCCCACTACAGCCTGTAGTGGATCGGCCCGTACCATCGTCATGTGCTGTATCGCGGCTTTCTGAGCCTTGTCGACCGTCTGCCCCTGCCGTCCCTGCGGAGCCAGCGGCTGCTCGCGCTGATCGCGATCCTGACCCAGGGCGGTATCGCCGTGACCGGGTCGATCGTCCGCGTGACCGCGTCCGGCCTGGGGTGCCCCACCTGGCCGCAGTGCTTCCCGGGCAGCTTCGTGCCCGTCGGCGTCTCCGAGGAGGTCGCCACCCTGCACCAGGTCGTCGAGTTCGGCAACCGGCTGCTGACCTTCGTCGTCGTCGCCTCCGCCGCGGCGGTCGTGCTGGCCGTGACCCGCGCCCGGCGCCGCCGCGAGGTCCTCACCTATGCCTGGCTGATGCCCGCCGGCACCGTCCTGCAGGCCGTCATCGGCGGCATCACCGTGCTCGCCGGCCTGGCCTGGTGGACCGTGGCGGTGCACCTGCTGGCGTCGATGCTGATGGTGTGGCTCGCGGTGCTGCTGTACGCGAAGGTCGGCGAGTCCGACGACGGGGTGGTCGTGGAGACGATCCCCCGCCCGCTGCGGACCCTCACCGCCCTGTCCGCCGCGCTGCTCGCCGGGGTGCTCGTCGCGGGCACGATGGTCACCGGCGCCGGCCCGCACGCCGGCGACAAGAGCGCCGACAGGCCGGTGCCGCGCCTCGAGATGGACATCGAGTCGCTGGTGCACCTGCACGCCGAGCTGCTCGTCGGATACCTCGGCCTGCTCGTCGGCCTGGCCTTCGCGCTGTACGCCGTCGCCGCCCCCCACCCGGTGAAGAAACGCCTGCACGTGCTGCTCGCCCTCGTCGTCGCCCAGGCCCTCGTCGGGGTCGTGCAGTACTTCACCGACGTGCCCGCCGCACTCGTCGCCGTGCACGTCGCCGGTGCCGGGCTGTGCACGGCCGCCACGGCGGCGGTGTGGGCGGCCGGGCGGGTCCGCACCACCGAACCGGTCCGCGAACCGGTCACCGTCTGACGCCGGCGCACGCGATACGGAGGAACGGCTCCGGGGGCCGCCCGTGGCGGGCGGCCCCCGGAGCCGTTCGAGGATCGGTCAGCGCTCGTTGCGCGCCCGCGGGAACCGGGTCTGGTTGGCCACCCAGCCGGCCATCTTCTTCCAGTGGCCCTGCTGCGGGGTCGCGATGCTGGTCACCTCCCGGTCCCACTCCGAGACGGTGACGTCCGGCAACGCCTCGACCACGGCGTGCGCGGTGGCGAGATCCCGCACCACCCGGTCCCCGAGCACCCCGTCCTCGGCGACGAGGGTGATGCGCACCGCACCCCGCGCGACCGGCTGCAGCACCGCCTTGGCGGAGCCGCCGTGCGCGGCGACGAAGCTGCGGAAGGACTTCACGATGTCGGCCGGTGCGGCCACGACCTGAGTATCGGCGCTCATGCCTGCAGAATCGCTCATGCCTGCAGAATACTGTGAACGCATGCGCGCAATCGAAGTGGCACGGTTCGGCGGCCCCGAGGTCCTCACCCTCGTCGACCTCCCGGCTCCCGAGCCCGGCCCAGGTCAGCTGCTGGTACGGACCGACGCCGTGGGCATCAACTTCATCGACACCTACTTCCGCACCGGGCTGTACCCGCGGGCGCTGCCGTACGTCCCCGGGACCGAGGGCACCGGCCGCGTCGTCGCGGTCGGTGCGGGCGTGGCCGACGTCGGGGTCGGCGACCGGGTGAGCTGGGCGTCGGCCGACGGTTCCTACGCCGAGCAGGTGCTCGTGCCGGCGGCGGTGGCCGTACCGGTGCCCGACCCCGTTCCCGCCGAGCAGGCCGCGTCGGCGCTGCTCCAGGGCATGACCGCGCACTACCTGTTGAATTCGACCTATCCGGCGCAGCCCGGCGAGACGGTGCTGGTCCACGCGGGCGCCGGCGGCGTGGGCCTGCTGCTCACCCAGCTCGCCGCCGCGAAGGACGTGCGGGTGATCACGACCGTCTCCACCGACGAGAAGGAGGCCCTGTCGAGGGAGGCGGGCGCGGCCGAGGTGCTGCGTTACACCGACGACCTCGCCGAGCGGGTCCGTGACCTCACCGGCGGGGAGGGCGTCGCGGCCGTCTACGACGGGGTCGGCGCCGCCACGTTCGAGTCGTCGCTCGCATCGCTGCGCATCCGCGGCACGCTGGCGCTGTTCGGCGCCGCCAGCGGCCCGGTGCCGCCGTTCGACCTGCAGCGGCTCAACCCGGCCGGCTCGCTGTACGTCACCCGCCCCACGCTCGCGCACCACGTGCGGACGCGCGAGGAGCTGATGTGGCGGGCAGGCGACGTGTTCGCCGCCGTCGCCGACGGCACCCTGACCGTCCGTGTCGGCGCCCGGTACCCGCTGGCGCAGGCGGAGCAGTCACACCGGGACCTCGAGGCCCGCCGCACGACCGGCTCGATCGTCCTGATCCCCTGAGGGCCGCTCCGAGCGAATGTATCGTTCCGTCGCTCAGCGGCAGCGGACGATACACTCGCTCGGCCCCGGCGCCGCGCGGACGCGGATCAGAAGAACGAGGCGATGGTGCGCAGGTCGAGCACCGAGTCCACGGCCAGGCCCAGGCACACCAGGGCGAGGTAGTTGTTGGACTGCAGGAACAGCTTGAGCGGCTTGACCGCCGCCCCGCCCCGGACGCTGCGGTACAGCTGATGCGCGACGAGCAGGAACCACGCGCCCGCGGCGACGGTCACCACCGCGTACACCAGGCCGGCGGCCGGCACGAGCACCAGCGTCGCCAGGACGGTCGCCCACGTATAGAGCAGGATCTGCTTGGTGACGTGCTGCTCGCTCGCGATCACGGGCAGCATGGGCACGCCGGCGGCCTTGTAGTCCTCCTTGTAGCGCATCGCCAGGGCCCACGTGTGCGGCGGCGTCCAGAAGAAGATCACCAGGAACAGCACGATCGGTTCCCAGCTCAGCGAGCCGGTGACCGCGGCCCAGCCGACCATCACCGGCATGCACCCGGCGGCCCCGCCCCACACCACGTTCTGCCAGGTCCTGCGCTTGAGGACCATCGTGTAGACCAGCACGTAGAAGGCGATCGTGGCAACGACGAGCAGGCCGGCGAGCAGGTTCGCCCGCCACCACAGCCACAGGAACGACACGACGCCGAGCACCATGCCGAACACGAACGCGTGCCGGGTCGGGACGGCCTGCCGGGCCAGCGGCCGCAGCGCCGTCCGTTTCATCACCTTGTCGATGTCGGCGTCGACGACACAGTTCAGCGCATTCGCACTGGCCGCGCCCATCCACCCGCCGAAAAGGGTGCTCAGGATGAGCACCAGGTCGACCTCGCCACGGTCGGCGAAGAGCATCGCCGGGATGGTCGCCACCAGCAGCAGCTCGATCACGCGCGGCTTGGTCAGCGCGATATAGGCGAGCACCGTGCCCGAAACGCGTCCCCACACCGTGTCGGGGCGAGGCGCCCGGGGTGTCTCGGGGGCGCCGAAGCCGTGTCCTCCCGGCCGTTGCCCTGCCCGCACCCTGTCTCCTTGCACCACGCGATTACGCACCTTCGCTCGCCGTCGCCCTACTACGAACGATGGTAGACGTCGCACAGGCCCGGACCGAATCGACCCGCAAAGCGCAGCACATTACTCTGGAGGTGCGCTCGAGGCTTTCGCGCCCGCACGCTCCCCGTATACCCATGTCAGGAGACTTCTGCTCGTGTCGATCACAGACGAGATCCGCTCTCTCACCCAGGCAGTGCACCCCGCCGACTGGACCGACCTCGACACCAAGGCCGTCGACACCGCCCGCGTGCTCGCCGCCGACGCGGTCCAGAAGGTGGGTAACGGACACCCCGGCACGGCGATGAGCCTCGCCCCGGTGGCCTACACGCTGTTCCAGAAGGTGATGCGGCACGACCCGACCGACCCGCACTGGGTGGGGCGGGACCGGTTCGTGCTCTCGTGCGGGCACTCGAGCCTGACCCTCTACATCCAGCTGTACCTGTCGGGCTACGGGCTCGAGCTCGCCGACCTCGAGGCGCTGCGCACGTGGGGTTCGAAGACCCCTGGCCACCCCGAGTTCGGGCATACCGCGGGGGTGGAGATGACCACCGGCCCGCTCGGGCAGGGCCTGGCCTCCGCCGTGGGCATGGCGATGGCGGCGCGCCGCGAACGCGGCCTGTTCGATCCGGACGCGGCGACCGGCGCGAGCCCGTTCGACCACCACGTCTACGTCCTCGCCTCCGACGGCGACATCGAGGAGGGCGTGACGTCGGAGGCCTCGTCCCTCGCGGGCGTGCAGCAGCTCGGCAACCTGATCGTCTTCTACGACGACAACAAGATCTCCATCGAGCACGACACGGCGATCGCCCTCGGTGAGGACGTCGCCAAGCGCTACGAGGCGTACGGCTGGCACGTGCAGACCGTCGAGGGCGGCGAGAACGTCACCGCGATCCTCGACGCCGTCGAGGCCGCCAAGGCCGTCACCGACAAGCCGTCGCTCGTCGTGCTGCGCACCATCATCGGCTACCCGGCGCCGACCAAGATGAACACCGGCGACGTGCACGGCGCCGCCCTCGGCGCCGACGAGGTCGCCGCAGTCAAGACCGCCCTCGGCTTCGACCCCGCCAAGCACTTCGACGTCGACCCGGCCGTGATCGAGCACACCCGCGGCGTCGTCGAGCGCGGTGCGGCGACCCGCACCGCATGGCAGGCCGAGTTCGACGCGTGGGCCGGCCGGGAGCCGCAGCGCAAGGAGCTGTTCGACCGGTTGCAGTCCGGGGAGTTCCCGGCCGGCTGGACCGAGGTGCTGCCCACCTACGAGCCGGCCGCCAAGGGCCCGGCCACCCGTAAGGCGTCGGGCAGCGCCCTCGCCGCGCTCGGCCCGGTGCTGCCCGAGCTGTGGGGCGGTTCGGCGGACCTGGCGGGCTCGAACAACACCACGATCCCCGGCTCGGATTCGTTCGGCCCGGTGTCGATCTCCACGAAGGACTGGAACGCCCAGCCGTACGGGCGGACGCTGCACTTCGGCGTGCGCGAGCACGCGATGGGCTCGATCCTCAACGGCATCGCCCTGCACGGCCCGACCCGCCCCTACGGCGGCACCTTCCTGGTGTTCAGCGACTACATGCGTCCCGCGGTGCGGCTCGCCGCGCTCATGCAGACCCCGGCGATCTACGTGTGGACCCACGACTCGATCGGCCTCGGCGAGGACGGCCCGACCCACCAGCCGGTCGAGCACCTCACGGCGCTGCGCGCCATCCCCAACCTGGCCGTGATCCGCCCCGGCGACGCGAACGAGACCTCGTTCGCGTGGGCCGCCGCGCTGGAGAACAAGACCGGCCCGACCGCCCTGGCCCTGACCCGCCAGGACGTGCCGGTGCTCGAGGGCACCCGCGAGAAGGCCGCCGAGGGCCTGGCCCGCGGCGCGTACGTGCTGGCCGAGGCGTCCACCGGCACCCCGGAGGTGGTGCTGCTCGGCACCGGCTCGGAGTTGCAGCTCGCCGTCGCGGCCCGCGAGGTCCTCGAGGCCGACGGCGTCCCCACCCGTGTGGTGTCGGTGCCGGTCCTCGACTGGTTCCTCGAGCAGGACCAGGCGTACCGCGACGAGGTGCTGCCGCCGGCGGTGCGTGCCCGCGTCTCCGTCGAGGCCGGCCTGGCGATGCCGTGGTACCGCCTGCTCGGCGACGCCGGCGAGGCCGTTTCGCTCGAGCACTTCGGCGCCTCCGCCGACCACAAGACCCTGTTCCGCGAGTTCGGCATCACCGCCGAGGCCGTCGTCGACGCCGCCCGCCGCTCGCTGACCCGAGTGAAGGGATGATCCCGATGACCCAGCAGGTAACCCAGAACGAGAACCTCGCCCAGCTCTCGGCCGCCGGTGTGTCCGTGTGGCTCGACGACCTCTCCCGGGACCGCATCGAGTCCGGCAACCTTGCCGAGCTGATCGCCACCCGTAGCGTCGTGGGCGTGACCACCAACCCGTCGATCTTCCAGGCCGCGCTCAGCAAGGGTCACGTCTACGACGCCCAGGTCCGTGAGCTCGCCCTGGCCGGCGCCGACGTGGACACCACTATCCGCACCGTCACCACCGACGACGTGCGCGCCGCGTGCGACGTCCTGGCCCCGGTGTTCGAGGCCACCGGCGGCGTCGACGGCCGCGTCTCCATCGAGGTCGACCCGCGGCTGGCGCACTCCACCGACGCGACCGTGCAGCAGGCGATCGAGCTGTGGCGCATCGTGGACCGCCCCAACCTGCTCATCAAGATCCCCGCGACGGTGGCCGGCCTGCCCGCCATCGCCCGCGTGATCGGCGAGGGCATCAGCGTGAACGTGACGCTGATCTTCTCGGTCGAGCGCTACGAGCGGGTCATCGAGGCCTACCTCGACGGCCTGACCGCCGCCAAGTCGGCCGGCCACGACCTGTCGACGATCCACTCGGTGGCCTCGTTCTTCGTCTCCCGCGTCGACACCGAGATCGACGCGCGGCTCGAGGCCATCGGCACCCCCGAGGCCCTTGCGCTGCGCGGCAAGGCCGGCGTCGCCAACGCCCGCCTGGCGTACGCGGCGTACCGCCGGGCGTTCGAGTCGGGTGCCCGGTTCGAGCAGCTCGCCGCCGCCGGGGCGCAGTCGCAGCGCGCTCTGTGGGCGTCGACCGGGGTGAAGAACCCGGACTACTCGGACACCCTGTACGTCACCGAGCTGGTCGCCCCGCACACGGTCAACACCATGCCGGAGAAGACCCTCGCGGCCGTCGCCGACCACGGCGAGGTCACCGGCGACACGGTCACCGGCACCGAGAAGGCCGCCGAGAACGTGTTCTCCGCGCTGTCGACGATCGGGGTGAACCTGCCCGAGGTGTTCCGCAAGCTCGAGGACGAGGGCGTCGAGAAGTTCGAGGTGTCCTGGAACGAGCTGCTCGCCGCCACCTCCGAGCAGCTGATCGCGCACGGCGCGAAGAGCTGACGCGGTGCGCGAACCCGAGACGGCGGCGTGGGTCAACCCACTCCGGGACGAGCGAGATCGGCGGCTGCCCCGTATCGCCGGGCCGTGCGCCCTGGTGATCTTCGGGGTCACCGGCGACCTGGCCCGTCGCAAGCTGATGCCGGCGGTGTACGACCTGGCCAACCGCGGCCTGCTGCCGCCCGGGTTCGCGCTCGTCGGCTTCGCCCGGCGGGACTGGGTCGACGAGGACTTCGGCCGGGTCGTCCACGACGCGGTGAAGGCCAACTCGCGCACCAAGTTTCGCGAGGAGGTGTGGAACCGCCTGGCCGAGGGCATTCGCTTCGTGCAGGGCAGCTTCGACGACGACGCCGCGTTCGCCGAGCTCGCCTCGACGCTCGCCGAACTGGACAAGGCCCGCGGCACGGGCGGCAACCACGCCTTCTACCTGTCCATCCCGCCGAATGCGTTCCCGGTGGTGTCGGCGCAGCTGAAGCAGTCCGGGCTCGCGATCGCGCGGGAGGGCACGTGGAGCCGCGTGATCATCGAGAAGCCGTTCGGCCACGACCTGACGAGCGCCCGGGAGCTGAACCGGTTGGTCGCCGAGGTGTTCCCCGAGGAGGCGGTGTTCCGCATCGACCACTACCTCGGCAAGGAGACGGTGCAGAACATCCTGGCGTTGCGGTTCGCGAACCAGCTGTTCGACCCGCTGTGGAACGCGCACTACGTCGACCACGTCCAGATCACGATGGCCGAGGACATCGGCCTCGGCGGCCGCGCCGGCTACTACGACGGCATCGGCGCCGCCCGGGACGTGATCCAGAACCACCTGTTGCAGCTGCTCGCGTTCATCGCCATGGAGGAACCGATCAGCTTCGACCCGGCGGAGTTGCGGGCGGAGAAGATCAAGGTGCTCTCCGCGACCAGGCTCGCCGAGCCCCTCGACGAGACCACCGCCCGCGGCCAGTACATCGCGGGCTGGCAGAACGGCGGCCAGGCCGTCGGTCTGCACGAGGAGCAGGGCTTCGCGGCCGACTCGACCACCGAGACGTACGCGGCGATCACGTGCGAGATCGACACCCGCCGCTGGGCCGGAGTGCCGTTCTACCTGCGCACCGGCAAGCGCCTGGGCCGGCGCGTCACCGAGATCGCGATCGTGTTCAAGCGGGCCCCGCACCTACCGTTCGACCAGACGATGACCACCGAGCTCGGCCAGAACGCACTCGTGATCCGGGTGCAGCCGGACGAGGGTGTCACCCTCCGCTTCGGCTCCAAGGTGCCCGGGTCGAGCATGGAGGTCCGCGACGTCAACATGGACTTCAGCTACGGCCAGGCGTTCACCGAGTCCTCCCCCGAGGCGTACGAACGGCTCATCCTCGATGTGCTGCTCGGCGTGCCGTCCCTCTTCCCCGTCGACGACGAGGTCGAGCTGTCGTGGAAGATCCTCGACCCGGTGCTCGAGCACTGGGCGGCACACGGTAAGCCCGACCCGTACGAGGCCGGCACCTGGGGACCGTCGTCGGCCGACGAGATGCTCCGGCGCTCGGGCCGCGAATGGAGGCGCCCGTGAGAATGCAGTTGCGCAACGCGACCGCGATCGACATCAGCAAGCAGCTGGTCCAGCTGCGGCAGACCGGGGGCATCGTCACGCAGGGGCGCGTGCTCACGCTGGTGGTGTGCACCGACGGTCCGCGCGGCCTCGAGGCCGCGATCACCGCGGCCATCGGGGCGTCGCGGGAGCATCCGTGCCGCGTGATCGTCGTCGGCCGCGGCCGCGCGGGCGGCGAACCGCGCATGGATGCGGAGATCCGCATCGGCGGCGACGCCGGCGCCTCGGAGGTGCTGATCCTCGCGTTGCACGGCCCGCTCGCCGACCACCAGGAATCGGTGATCGTGCCGTTCCTGCTGCCGGACACCCCGGTGGTGGTGTGGTGGCCGAACACACCCCCGGAGGTGCCCGCGGCGGATCCGGTGGGCCGGCTCGCCGTGCGTCGCCTGACGGACGCGACGAACTCGTCGCGCCCCATGGCCGAGATCGTCTCCCGGCTGCCCGGCTACACCCCCGGCGACACCGACCTCGCGTGGGGCCGGATCACCTACTGGCGGGCGTTGCTCGTCTCCGCGCTCGACCAGCCGCCGTTCGAGCCGATCGAGTCGGCGCTGGTGTCGGGGCTCGGCAGCGAACCGGCGGTGGATCTGCTCGCGGGCTGGCTCGCGAGCCGGATCGACGGCCCGGTCCAGCGCGCGGTGGGCGATCTGCGGGTCGAATTGCGCACCCGCACCCAGACGATCTCGCTCGAGCGACCCCAGGACGGGCGTGTCGCGACGTTGCGGCGCACCGGTAAACCGGATTCGCTGATCACGCTCGCACGCCGCGACTCCTCGGAATGCCTCGCCGAGGAACTGCGGCGGCTCGACCCCGACGAGGTGTACCACTCGGCCCTGACCGCCCTGTCCAAGGTGGAGTATGTCTGACGTGCACGACACTTCCCAGAACGTCCGCGTGCGGCGCTGCGAGACGGGCGACGACGTCGCGCGAGCGGCCGCCGCAGCCTTCGTCGAGACCGTGGTCGCCGCGCAGCACGCCCGCGGCCGCGCCTCGGTGGTGCTCACCGGTGGCGGCACCGGCATCGCCGTGCTCGATGCGGTCCTGCGTGCCCCCGGTGGGATCGACTGGTCCGCGGTGGACGTGTATTTCGGCGACGAGCGATACCTGCCGCCGGGCGATCCGGAGCGCAACGAGGTCCAGGCCCGCGCGGCGCTGCTCGACCACGTGCCGCTCGATCCGGCGCGGGTGCACGCGATGCCCACCCTCGACGAGGCCGGGGCCGGTTCCCCCGACTCGGCGGCGCGCACGTACGAGGAGGTGCTCGCCGCGAACTCCCCCGACGGCACGACCCCCGAGTTCGACGTGCACCTGCTGGGCATGGGCGGCGAGGGCCACGTCAACTCCCTGTTCCCGCACACCGACGCGGTGCGCGAGCAGGACCGCTTCGTCGTCGGCGTCGAGGACTCCCCCAAGCCGCCCGCCGCGCGGGTCACGCTCACCCTCCCCGCGATCCGTCGCGCCCGGCAGGTGTGGCTGCTCGTCACCGGTGCGGCCAAGGCCGAGGCCGTCGCGGCCGCGGTGGGCGGCGCCGCCCCGGCGGACGTCCCGGCGGCCGGGGCGCGGGGCCGCGAGCAGACCGTGTGGTTCCTCGACGCGGAGGCCGCCGCGGCACTGCCCGCCGACTGACCGTCACCGCCGCGGTCCGTCACGGTCGGGCTCGCCCGCCCGTGGATCCGGGGGCCGGCAGCCGTCGGTCACGCCGCAGCGCAGGCGCGCTGCCCAGCTCGGGTTGCGGGTCGCGTGCAGCCCGGTGAGGCGGGCACGGCTGCATCGCACCGTCCTACGGTCCATTGTGGGGCTCCTCCCCTGTGGTGTTCCCTGCCTCGTTCGACGCCGCGGCCACCCCGGCGGTTCCCCGCCGAGTCGGTCCGACGCAAACCCGGCAGGGTGACACCCGGCGGATCACAATGGGGACAGCACTGTGTGGAAAGGAGCGTTCGATGAGCACCCCGACCACCGTCCTCGGCGAGATCCGTCCCGAGCACGGCTGTCCGGACGGGTCCTCGCTCGTGACCCTGCACTACGTGCGCAGTTTCGCGCTGCCGGTGGGCGAGGTGTGGGCGGCGCTGACCGAGTCGCACCGGCTCGAACTCTGGTACGGACGGTGGACGGGCGACCCCACCTCCGGACGGGTGCGGCTGACGATGACCGACGAGCACGACACGGCGACGACGGACGTGCGGATCCTGCGCTGCGACCCACCCCACGGCCTCGGCGTCGACCAGGACGGGTGGCATCTCGAGGTCACCTTGAAGCAGGTGGGTGTCGTCACCACGCTCGAGTTCTCCCACCGGCACGTACCGCGGTCGGAGACCTCGGAGGTCGGGCCCGGCTGGCAGTACTATCTCGACCGGCTCGACGCCGTGCTCGCCGGCCGCTCCCTGCCCCGCTGGGACGGCTACCTCGACCTCGCCGACGAGTACCGTTGAACACCGCACGGGTGCTGGGCCGGCTCGCCGACGACCTCGGCCACCGCGGAATCCGTCTGTGCCTGGCCCGCGACAGCGGGGTGGTCCGCGACCTGCTCGTCGCCGCCGGGGACGAGGCCTTGCTCGCTCACGCGCATCCGACCGTCGAGGCGGCGGTCACCGCTGCCCGCGTCGAACTGGACCAGGCCGACGGGCCGGGTCGGTGACTGCGCCCGCGCACCACCGGAGCCGAACGCTCCGTCGGCACGGGTTCGGCCGCCTCGCCGGCGGCGGGTAGCGCCGGCGACGGATTCCCCGATTCCGTGCACCCGCCGCGACGGGCCGACCGTACCCTCGACACAGTCGAGATTCCGAGGAGGGCGGCGTCATGACCGCAGGCGGTGCCAGCGAGACGACCCGGCGGAACCTGCAGGCCGCGGTGGCCGCACTGCCCGCGGACGACAGGCAGGACTCCGACGATGTGACGCGCGGGTTCGTCGGCCGCAGCGAGCAGCGGCGGATCACCGGCGCGGACGGGCAGGTGGTGTGGGACCTCGACGCCTACGCGTTCCTCGACGGGTCCGCGCCGGAGACGGCGCATCCGAGCCTGTGGCGGCAGGGACGGCTGCTCGCCGAGGACGGCCTGTTCGAGGTGGTGCCGGGGATCTACCAGTTGCGCGGATTCGACCTGTCGGTGATGACCGTCGTCGAGGGCGATGCCGGGGTGATCGTGATCGACCCCCTGATCAGCGCGGAGACCGCCGCGGCCGCCCTGGCCCTGTACCGCGGGTACCGCGGCGACCGACCCGTCTCCGGGATGATCTACACCCACTCCCACGTCGACCACTTCGGCGGTGTCAAGGGTGTGCTCGACCCGGATCTCGTCGAGGCCGGGACGGTCCCCGTCGTCGCCCCGGCCGGGTTCCTCGAACACGCGGTGGCGGAGAACCTCTTCGCCGGCACGGCGATGTCACGCCGCTCGGGTTACATGTACGGCGCGGCGCTCGAGAAGGGTCCGGCCGGTCAGATCGGGGCCGGGCTGGGCCAGACCACCTCGGCCGGCACCGTCACCCTCATCGCGCCGACCGTCGACATCACCGCGACCGGGCAGGAACTCACCGTCGACGGGGTGCGGATGGTCTTCCAGCTCACCCCCGGCACCGAGGCCCCGGCCGAGATGAACATCTGGTTCCCCGATCGGCGTGCGCTGTGCGCGGCGGAGAACGCCACCCACACCATGCACAACATCCTCACGCTGCGCGGCGCGGTGGTGCGCGACGCGCACGCCTGGGGCCACTACCTCAACGAGACGATCGGCCTGTGGGGCGACGCGCTCGACGTCGTGTTCGCCTCGCACCACTGGCCGACATGGGGCCGCGAGCGTGCGCTCGAATTCCTGTCCGTGCAGCGCGACATGTACCTGTACCTGCACGATCAGACGCTGCGGATGATGAACCAGGGGCTCGTGGGCGCGGAGATCGCCGAGCGGTTCGAGATGCCCCCGGCCCTGGCGGCCGCGTGGCACACCCACGGCTACTACGGCTCGGTGAGCCACAACGTCAAGGCGATCTACCAGCGGTACATGGGGTGGTACGACGGCAATCCCGCCAACCTGTGGGCGCATCCCCCGGTCGAGGCGGCCCGCCGGTACGTCGACGCCATGGGCGGCGCCGACGCCGCCCTCGCCGTCGCGCGGGGCGCCTTCGAGGAGGGCGACTACCGCTGGGTGCTCGAGGTCTGCAAGCATCTGCTGTTCACCGACGACACCGACCGGGCCGCCCGGGCCCTGCAGGCCGACGCGATGGAGCAACTCGCGTACGGCGCCGAGAACGGCACCTGGCGCTGCATCTACCTGGCCGGCGCGAAGGAACTCCGCGACGGGATCTTCGGCTCGCCCGTGCAGTCCTCGGGCGACTTCCTCGATGCGCTGACCGTCCCGCAGCTCTTCGACACCCTGGCCGTGCGGGTGGACGGGCCGCGCGCGTGGGACCTGCGGCTCGTGATCTCGTGGATCCTCACCGACCTCGGGATCACGTATCTCACGGAGCTGCGGCACGGCGTGCTCAACCACCGGACCGTCGACGCGCCGCTGCCGGGCAGCACGGTGTTCACCCTCACCCGCCGCACCCTGATCGGTGCCCTCACCGGGCAGCTGGATCCGGCGACGGCCCTCGCGGACGGGACGATCGCGGTGACGGGGGACCCGACGGTGGCGAGCCGGCTCTTCGAGGTGCTCGCACCGGTGGATCCGGACTTCGCGATCGTCACGCCCTGACTCCCGTCGCTGCCGGGACCACGGCGCGGTCCGGAGATCAGCCGGGCCGGAGCACGCCGATGTCGCCGAGGTCGTGGGACACGGTGAAGGTGCGTGAGGTCAGGCGCCAGCCGTCCCGGGTGCGGGTCCACCGATCGTCGTACTCGCCGAAACACTCGTAACTCGCTGCGGCGGCCGGACCTGCGCCCTGATGGTGGACGCGGGCATACGTCAGCGACCGGGCCCGGTCGCCGTCGACCTCGACACGGTGGTTTCCCAGCAGATGCTGCGACGGTCCGCAGCCGCCGAGGTGCGCGCGGACCACGGCGACGATGCCGTCGCGGCCCGAGGCACCGTAGCCGGTGGCAGAGTCGGTGAAGGCGGCACCGAGGGCATCCCAGTCCCGGCGGTCGAGGGCGGCGGCGAGCTCGGCGAGCCGTTCGATGATCTGTTCGCGGTCGTGTGTCACCTGTCCCGTTGTAGCGGGCTCACGGCCGTTCGGGGCGCCGTCTTCCCGCTGAGCGGGCACGGCCCCGGCGTTCCGCCGCTGTCGCCCGGCGCCAGCCGCTGTCGCCCCGCCGCTAGCCGCTGTTACGCAGCGCGGTCGCGAGCCCGTTCATCGTCAGCTGGATGCCGCGGCGGACCCGGTCGGTGTCCTCGCCCGCGCGGAACCGGCGCAGCAGCTCGACCTGCAGGTGGTTGAGCGGCTCGAGGTACGGGAAGCGGTTGTGCACTGATCGGGCCAGCGCCGGGTTGTCCGCGGTCAGATCGGGGTGCCCGGTGATCGCCAGGTAGGTGCGCACGGTGCGGTCGTGTTCGGCGGTGATCTTGTCGAACACCCGGTGCCGCAGATCGGGATCGGGCACCAGCTCGGCGTAGCGCGCCGCGAGACCGAGGTCGGACTTGGCCAGCACCATCGCCATGTTGGACAGCACGGTGCGGAAGAACGGCCAGCGGCGGTACAGGCCGGTGAGGGTGGCCAGTCGCTCGTCGTCGCCGCCGATCCAGGTCTCGACGGCGGTGCCGGTGCCGTACCAGCCGGGCAGCATGACCCGGGACTGGGTCCACGCCAGCACCCAGGGGATCGCCCGCAGGTCGGCGATCGACGACGTCGGCTTGCGGGAGGTGGGCCGGCTGCCGATGTTCAGGGCCCAGATCTCCGCGACCGGCGTGGCGGTCCGGAAGTACTCGACGAAGCCGGGGGTCTCGTGTACCAGGTCGCTGTAGGCGGTGCGGGCGAGTTCGGCGAGCTCGTCGAGCACCGCGTACGCCGGGGCGGCGTTGCTGCCGAGTCCCTCGACGTCGAGGAGGGTGGACTCGAGGGTCGCGGCGACGAGTGATTCGAGGTTGCGGCGCGCCAGCTTCGGCTCGGCGTACTTCGCCGCGATCACCTCGCCCTGCTCGGTCAGGCGCAGCGAGCCGGCGACGGCCCCGGGCGGCTGCGCGAGGATCGCGTCGTAGCTCGGGCCACCGCCGCGGCCGACGGTACCGCCGCGGCCGTGGAACAGCCGCAGCCGGATCCCGGCGGTGCGCGCGGCCTCCACCAGGTCGAGTTCGGCCCGGTACAGCGCCCAGTTCGCGGCGAGGTACCCGCCGTCCTTGTTCGAGTCCGAGTAGCCCAGCATGACCTCCTGGACGCCGCCGGCGGCGTCGACGAGGTTGCGGAACTCGGGGACGGCAAGGGCGGCGGTGAGGATCTCGGCGCCGTGCCTCAGGTCGTCGATGGTCTCGAACAGCGGGATCACCGCGACCGGGCAGCGCGGTCCCGCGACGTCGTGCTCGACGAGACCGACCTCGTCGAGCAGGATCACGGCCTCGAGCAGATCCGACACCGACCCGCACATGCTGACGATGTAGTGCGGCACCGCCTGGGGTCCGAGGCGCGCGGCGGCGTCGGCGGCGGCGCGCAGCACGCCGAGTTCGCGGGTAGTGTCCGCGCCGAGCCGCGCGCCGGGCGCGCTGAGGGGACGGCGGGTGCGCAACTCCGCGGCGAGCAGGGCGACCTTCTCGTCCTCGGACAGGGTCGGATAGTCGTCGGTGACGCCCGCCCAGGCGAGCAGTTCGGCGATCACCCGGCCGTGCACCTCGGAGTTCTGCCGCAGGTCGAGGGAGGCGAGGTGGAAGCCGAAGGCCTCGACGGCGCCGCGGACGTGCGCGAGCCGGTCGTCGGCGAGGGCGGCGCCGCCGCCGGCGCGCAGGGCGGCGTCGAGGATGTCGAGGTCGGCGAGCAGGTCGGCGGGGGTGTCGTAGCCGGCCAGTGGGCTCGGCAGCGCGTGCGGGGGCGGTTCGTCCAGCAGTCGCGCCGCGGTGGCGGTCAGGCGGCCGCG
The DNA here is from genome assembly GCF_053764755.1 of Rhodococcus sp. 2H158. Lineage (NCBI taxonomy): Bacteria > Bacillati > Actinomycetota > Actinomycetes > Mycobacteriales > Nocardiaceae > Rhodococcus > Rhodococcus sp. 2H158. Next base: position 106,045 of record NZ_JBSNCE010000003.1, on the reverse strand, counting down.
GATGCCGCGCAGCGCGCGGCGGTACGGTTCGTCGGCGCGCGACGGGGTGTCGTCACCGGAGGCGTCGGCGAGCCGGCCGAGGTCGTCGGTGATGCGGACCAGGCGCGCGGACATCGACAGTTCCCGTTCGAGCTGTTCGAGCTCGGCGAGGTGGTGGCCGAGGGCGGTCGCGGCGGCCCGGTCGGTGGCGCGGTGGACGACCTCGGCGGTGACGTTGGGGTTGCCGTCGCGGTCGCCGCCGATCCAGGTTCCGGTGCGCACCAACGGGTCCGGCAGCAGGGGGACGCCGGGCCAGCGTTCGCGCAGGGCGCGCCGGACCTCGGCGTTGAGGGCCGGGACGACGCGGAACAGGGAGGCGTCGTAGTACCGCAGGCCGACCTCGATCTCGTCCTGGATGCGGAGGCGGGCGAGCCGGATGAGGGCGGTCTGCCACAGGGTGAGGATCTGCCGCCACAGCTGCAGGTCGATGTCGGAATGCTCGTCGGGCTCGGCGCGTTCGCGGCGGCGCATGAGGTCGGTGATGCGGCTCTGCACGTCGAAGACGGTGCGGCGGCGGGTCTCGGTGGGGTGGGCGGTGATCACCGGGGAGACGAGGGCACCGTCGAGCGCGGCGGCGACCTCGGCGGGGTCGAGTTCGGCGGCGTCGAGTTTGCGGTAGGTGGCGGCCAGCGAGCTGTCCTGGGACGGTTCCCCGGCGCGCACGTGCACGGCGCGGCGGCGTTCGCGGTGCAGGTCCTCGGCGAGGTTCGCCAGCAGCGCGAAGTGGCTGAAGGCGCGGATGACGGGGAGGGTGTCGTCGGTGGGGACGTCGGCGAACATCGCCGCGACCTCGGCCCGGTCGATCTCGGAGCGGCGCACCCGGAAGCTCTCGACGCGGGCGCGTTCGACGAGGGCGAAGAGGTGCTCGCCGGCCTGTTCCCGGACGATGCGGCCCAGCATCCCGCCGAGCAGCCGGATGTCCTGGCGCAGGGGTTCGGTGGCGGAGCGGGACCCGGAGGGGTCGGCCGGGCGGGCGGTATCCGTCATCCGGTCAGTATCGCGGCCGACGCACGACGGCGCGACCCGGAATTCCGGGTCGCGCCGTCGTGCGGAGCGATCAGCTGAACTTGATCTGCAGGCCGATGCCGAGGATGGCGATCAGCCAGACGATGCCGGTGAAGACGGTCAGCCGGTCGAGGTTCTTCTCGGCGACACTGGAGCCGGACAGGCTGGACTGGACACCGCCACCGAACAGGGTGGACAGACCGCCGCCCTTACCGCGATGCAGCAGCACGAGCAGGATCAGCAGCAGGCTGGTGGTGATCAGCAGGATGTCGAGGAACAGTGCCATGGCGCCAGACTACAGGGCGCCGCCGCGGCGCCCTTCCGGGCCTCGGGGGGATCCGGAAGGGCGCCGCGGGTGGCTTACAGCGGCCCGCCCGCGGCGATCGCGGCGAGCTGTGCGAACTCGTCGGCCTTGAGCGAGGCGCCGCCGACGAGACCGCCGTCGATGTCGGGCTGGGCGACGAGCTCGCCGACGTTCTTGGCGTTGACCGAGCCGCCGTAGAGCACGCGGACGGCGGCGGCGACCTCCGGGGAGGCGAGCTCGGCGAGGGTGGCGCGCACCGCGGCGCACACCTCCTGGGCGTCGGCGGCCGAGGCCACCTTGCCGGTGCCGATGGCCCACACCGGCTCGTACGCGACGACGATCTTCGCGATCTCGTCGGACGAGAGCCCGGCGAGGGACCCGCGCAGCTGGGCGACGTTGTGGGACACGTGCTGGCCGGCCTCGCGGATGTCGAGGCCCTCGCCGATGCAGACGATCGGGGTCAGCCCGTGCCGCAGGGCCGCCTTGGTCTTGGCGAGCACGATCTCGTCGGTCTCGCCGTGCAGCGTGCGCCGCTCGGAGTGGCCGACGACGACGTAGGCGCAGCCCAGCTTGGCCAGCATCGCGCCGCTGATCTCGCCGGTGTAGGCGCCGGAGTCGTGGGCGGAGACGTCCTGGGCACCGTAGGTGAGCAGCAGCTTGTCGCCGTCGATCAGTGTCTGGACGCTGCGGATGTCCGTGAACGGCGGCAGCACCGTCACGTCCACCTTCTCGAGGTACTTCTCCGGCAGCGCGAAGGCGATCTTCTGCACCAGGGCGATGGCCTCGAGGTGGTTGAGGTTCATCTTCCAGTTGCCGGCGATGAGCGGCTTTCGGGTCATCTCAGGCCTCCAGTGCAGCGATGCCGGGCAGTTCCTTGCCCTCGAGGTACTCGAGGGAGGCGCCGCCGCCGGTGGAGATGTGCGAGAACCCGTCCTCGGGCAGGCCGAGCAGGCGCACCGCCGCGGCCGAGTCACCACCGCCGACGACGCTGAACGCGCCGGCGCGGGTGGCCTCGACGATCGCCTCGGCGACCCCCTTGGTGCCGGCCGCGAACTTCTCGAACTCGAACACGCCCATCGGGCCGTTCCAGAACACGGTCTTGGCGCCGGTGAGGTACTGGGCGAACCGGGCCACCGACTCGGGGCCGATGTCCAGGCCCATCCAGCCGTCCGGGATCTCGGTGACGGGCACCGTCTTGGCCTCGGCGTCGGCGGCGAACGCGTCGGCGACGACCACGTCCTGCGGGATGTGGATGACGTCGCCGAACCGCTCGAGCAGGCCCTTGCAGGTCTCGGTCATCGATTCCTCGAGCAGCGAGTTGCCTACCGAGATACCTTGCGCCGCAAGGAAGGTGAAGCACATGCCGCCGCCGATGACGAGGGTGTCGACCTTGGGGGCGAGGGCCTCGATCACGGCGAGCTTGTCGGAGACCTTCGAGCCGCCGAGCACCACCGCGTAGGGCCGCTGCGGATCGGCCGTGAGCTTGGCCAGCACCCCGACCTCGGCGGCGACGAGGTTGCCCGCGTAGTGCGGCAGCAGGTTCGCCACGTCGTACACCGACGCCTGCTTGCGGTGCACCACACCGAATCCGTCGGAGACGAACGCGCCGTCCTCGCCGACGAGCTCGACGAGCTCGCGCGCCAGTGCCTGCCGCTCCGTCTCGTCCTTGCTGGTCTCGCGCGGATCGAAACGGATGTTCTCGAGCAGGAGGATGTCGCCGTCGGTCAGGCCCTCCGAGCGGGCCAGCGCGTCCTGTCCGACGACGTCGCCGGCGAGCTGGACGTTGCGGCCGAGCACCTCACCGAGCTTCGCCGCGACCGGGGCGAGCGAGAACTTCGGATCGGGCTCGCCCTTGGGCCGGCCCAGGTGGGCGGTGACGACGACCTTCGCGCCCGCCTCGGCGAGCGCGGCGATCGTCGGGGCGGACGCGACGATGCGGCCGGGGTCGGTGATCGTCGCGCCGTCCAACGGGACGTTGAGGTCCGAGCGCACCAGCACGCCACGACCCTCGACGCCGGCGTCGAGCAGATCCTTCAGGGTCTGAACTGCCACTGTTCGACTGTCCTGTTCGGTCAGAGGGACTTCGAGACCAGGCCGATGAGGTCGACCAGGCGGTTGGAGTAGCCCCACTCGTTGTCGTACCAGGAGACGATCTTGACCTGGTCGTCGATGACCTTGGTCAGGCCGGCGTCGTAGATCGACGAGTGCGGGTCGGTGACGATGTCGGAGGAGACGATCTCGTCCTCGGTGTACTTGAGGATGCCCTTGAGCGGGCCCTCGGCGGCCGCCTTCATCGCCGCGTTGATCTCCTCGATGGAGGCCGGGGTGGCGAGGTTGGCGGTCAGGTCGGTGACCGAGCCGGTCGGGATCGGCACGCGCAGGGCGTAGCCGTCGAGCTTGCCGACCAGCTGCGGCAGGACGAGGCCGATGGCCTTGGCGGCGCCGGTGCCGGTGGGCACGACGTTCAGGGCGGCGGCGCGGGCTCGGCGCAGGTCCTTGTGCGGGCCGTCCTGCAGGTTCTGGTCCTGGGTGTACGCGTGGACCGTGGTCATCAGGCCCTTGACGATGCCGAAGCTGTCGTCGAGGACCTTGGCGATCGGGCCGAGGCAGTTGGTGGTGCACGAGGCGTTGGAGATGATGTTCTGGCTGCCGTCGTACTTGTCGTCGTTGACGCCCATCACCACGGTGAGGTCCTCGCCCTTGGCGGGCGCCGAGATGATCACCTTCTTGGCGCCGGCGTCGAGGTGGCCCTTGGCCTTCGACGCGTCGGTGAAGATGCCCGTCGACTCGACGACGACGTCCACGCCCAGGTCGCCCCACGGCAGCGCGGCCGGGCCTTCCTTGACCTCGAGCGCCTTGATGCGGTGGTCGCCGACGACGATGGTGTCCTCACCGTCGAGGCTGACGTCCTGCGGCAGGCGGCCGAGGATCGAGTCGTACTTGAGCAGGTGGGCCAGAGTCGCGTTGTCGGTGAGGTCGTTGACCGCGACGATCTCGATGTCGGTGGTGCCGAGCGCCCTCTGCGCCTCGACAGCCCGGAAGAAGTTACGTCCGATACGACCGAAGCCGTTCACGCCTACCCGGACAGTCACAATTACGCTCCTTTGCCCATTTCTGCTGGTTGTGCCAGTGGTGCCCACCGCGGTGCCGGAGACATCGGCGCCGCTCGGCAGGACTCATCGGTCGATGTGACCCCTACCCTATCTGCGGGGCCGGCGGGGCGCGGCAGGAGGCCCGGGGCGGCGCGGCCGCCGCCCGGGGCCGGCCGGCTAGGCCTCGTCGAGCAGCTCCGGGGTCACCGCGGATTCGGTGTCCGGGATGCCGAGATCCTTGGCCCGGCGGTCCGCCATGGACAGCAGCCGGCGGATGCGTCCGGCGACGGCGTCCTTCGTCATCGGCGGGTCGGCGAGCTGGCCCAACTCCTCGAGCGACGCCTGCCGGTGCTGCACGCGCAGGGCACCGGCCGCGGCGAGATGGTCGGGCACGTCGTCGCCGAGGATCGCCAGGGCCCGCTCGACGCGGGCGGCCGCGGCCACCGCGGCGCGCGCGGAGCGGCGCAGGTTGGCGTCGTCGAAGTTGGCGAGCCGGTTGGCGGTGGCGCGGACCTCCCGCCGCATCCGGCGCTCCTCCCAGGTCAGCCGGGTGTCCTGGGCACCCATGTGGGTGAGCAGCGCGCCGATGGCGTCGCCGTCGCGGACGACGACCCTGTCGGCGCCGCGCACCTCGCGGGCCTTGGCGGCGATGCCGAGGCGCCGGGCGGCGCCGACGAGCGCGAGCGCGGCCTCCGGGCCCGGGCAGCTGATCTCGAGGGCGGACGAGCGGCCCGGCTCGGTGAGCGAGCCGTGGGCGAGGAATGCGCCGCGCCACGCCGCCTCGGCGTCGGCGATGCTGCCGCCGACGACCTGCGCGGGCAGGCCCCGCACCGGGCGGCCGCGCACGTCGAGCAGACCGGTCTGGCGGGCCAGGGCCTCGCCCTCCTTGGCGACGCGCACCACGTAGCGCGAGCTCTTGCGCAACCCGCCGGCACCGAGGACGTGCACCTCCGCGGAGTAGCCGTAGAGCTCGAAGATCTCGCGGCGCAACCGGCGGGCGATCGACCCGAGGTCCACCTCGGCCTCCACGACGACACGGCCCCCGACGATGTGCAGCCCGCCGGCGAAGCGCAGGAGGGCGGACACCTCGGCCTTGCGGCTGCTGGTGCGGGTGACCGCCAGCCGGCTCAGCTCGTCCTTGACCTCCGCTGTCATTGCCACGTGGGGATCTCCCTTCCGTCCCGCTGCGCGAGGTCCCGGGGGCGGGCCGCGTCGGGCAGGTGTTGAGCCAGGACCGCCGCCAGCTTGGCGGGGTCGTGTCGGTGGGTGCCGGTCTCCGCCACGTCGGCGTAGACCACCTGGGCGCCGAATCCGGCGGCGGCCCGGCACAGGTGTTCGCGTTCTCGGCCCTCGGGCACCGATGCGGAGTCGACCACCACGTGGTCGACCCGGAACTCCGGGGCGTGCTGGGCCAGCACGTGCAGGTGCCGCTCGGAGGAGAACCCGGCGGTCTCCCCCGGTTCGGCGGCCAGATTGAGCACCAGCACCTTGCGGGCCGGCGCCGTCACCAGCGCCTCGAGCAGGTCGGGGACGAGCACGTGCGGGATGACGCTCGAAAACCACGAGCCGGGCCCGAGCACGACGAGGTCGGCAGCGCCCACCGCGTCGAGCGCGTCGGGACACGCCGGGGGGTCGGCCGGGATCAGCCGCACGCGCCGGACCTTGCCGGGGGTGGTGGCGACGGCGACCTGCCCGCGGATGATGCGGCTGGCCCGCGGATCCGATTCGAGGCCGGACACGTCCGCCTCGATGTCGAGGGCGATCGGCGACATCGGCAGCACCCGGCCGCGAACCTCGAGCAGTTCGGCGACGCGGTCGAGGGCGGCCACGGGATCGCCGAGGACCTCGGTCAGCCCGGCCAGGATGAGATTGCCCACCGAGTGGCCCGCGAGCGCGCCGGTGCCGCCGAACCGGTGCTGCACCGTCTCGGTCCAGGTGTGCACCCCGGGGGTGTCCGCGGCCAGCGCGGCCAGCGCCATGCGCAGGTCGCCGGGCGGGATGACGCCGAGTTCGGCGCGCAGCCGGCCGGAGGAACCGCCGTCGTCGGCGACGGTGACGACGGCGGTGACGCGGTCGCTGAGCCGGCGGACGGCGCTGAGCGTGGCGTACAGGCCGTGGCCGCCGCCCAGGGCCACGATCGACGGATTCGGCGCGGTGCCCTGCCCGCCGGCCGGGCCGCCGGTCCCGGACGCCGGGGCCGCGGAACCGGGCCCCGTCATTCGCGCCCCAGATCCCGGTGCGCGACGTGCACCGACAGCGTCGGGTCGGCGTCGAGCTGCGCGGCGAGCGCCTCGCTCATCGCCACGCTGCGGTGCTTGCCACCGGTACAGCCCACCGCGATCGTCATGTAACGCTTCCCCTCCCGGCGGTAACCGGCCGTGGTCAGTTCGAGCAGCCGATGATAGGTCTGCAGGTATTCCTGCGCCCCGTCCCGGCTCAGCACGTAGTCGCGGACGTCGACGTCCTGGCCGGTGTGCGGGCGCAGCTCGGGCACCCAGTGCGGGTTGGGCAGGAACCGCACGTCGCACACCACGTCGGCGTCCATCGGCAGACCGTACTTGAATCCGAACGATTCCACGGTGACCCGGATCGAGTCGGCGTCGCCGTCGCCGAACGCGGACTCGATCTTGCGGCGCAGTTCCGGACCGGACAGCGACGACGTGTCGACCACCAGATCGGCGGCGGCCTTGACCGCGGCGAGCTGGGCGCGTTCGGTGGCGATGCCGTCGGTGAGGGTGCGGTCGGCGGCGTCGGCCTGCAGCGGGTGGCTGCGGCGGACCTGCTCGAAACGACGCACGAGGACCTCGTCGGTGGCCTCGAGGAACAGCACGCGGGTGCGCACGGGCCGGGCGGCCAGTTCGGTGACGACCCAGCCGAGGTCGCCGGTGAACAGGCGGCTGCGTACGTCCATGACCACGGCGAGGCGCTGCAGCGGCGGGTCGGCCTGCACCGCGAGATCGACCATCGAGGTGACCAGCTGAGGGGGCAGGTTCTCGGCGACGAACCAGCCGAGATCCTCGAGGGCCGTCGCGGCGGTGCTCAGACCGGCCCCGGACAGGCCCGTGACCAGGGCGACCTCCGCCCGCGGGCGGTGGTCGTCCCGGGACCGGGGACGAGGCTGCGCCGTCTCCGCCTCGTGTGTCACAGTTCCGACTCCGTTCGTCCGCCCGACACGCCGACGGTGCCATCATCACCCACCGGCGTGTCCGGCGCAGCCTCACCCGCCGGGGCCGGCGCGGTGTCCGGGACGTCGCCGCGCAGGGCGTCGAGCACCGCGCGGGCGGTGGCGACGCCGATGCCGGGGACCGCGGTGATCTCCTCCACGGTCGCCTCCCGCAGCCGGGCCACCGACCCGAAGTGCGCGACGAGCGCGTTGCGGCGTGCCTGCCCGAGCCCGCGCACCCCGTCGAGTGCGGAAGCGGTCATGCGCCGGGACCGCTTGCTGCGGTGGTATGTGATGGCGAAGCGGTGCGCCTCGTCCCGGACCCGCTGCAGCAGGTACAGCGATTCGCTGGTGCGGGGCAGGATGACCGGGTCCTCCTCCCCCGGGATCCAGACCTCCTCGAGCCGCTTGGCCAGTCCGATCACCGCGACGTCGGTGATGCCGAGTTCGTCGAGCACCTCCGCCGCGGCGGCGACCTGCGGGGCACCGCCGTCGACGACGTACAGGTTCGGCGGGTACGCGAAGCGGCGCGGCCGCCCGGTGGCCGGATCGAGTGCGGCCTCCGGGGCGAGGTCGCCGCCGTCACCGCCGCGGGTCGCGGCCGGGTCACCGCCGCGGGTCGCGGCCGGGTCACCGCCGCGGGTCGCGGCCGGGTCACCGCCGCGGGTCGCGGCCGGGTCACCGCCGGCCGCGGCGAGGTCCCGGTTGTGCCGCAGGAACCGGCGCCGGGTCACCTCGGCGATGGAGGCGACGTCGTCGGAGCGGCCGTCGCCGGCGGCCTCGCGGATGGCGTAGTGCCGGTAGTCCGCCTTGCGGGGCAGGCCGTCCTCGAACACCACCAGCGACGCGACGACGTCGGTGCCCTGCACGTGGCTGATGTCGACACACTCGATGCGTAGCGGCGCCGAGTCCAGGTCGAGGGCCTCCTGGATGCCCTGCAGGGCGGCCGAGCGGGCGGTGAAGTCGCCGGCGCGGCGCAGCTTGTGCTGGGTCAGGGCCTCGTGCGCGTTGCGCTGCACGGTCTCGGCAAGGGCCTTCTTGTCGCCGCGCTGCGGCACCCGCAGCCGCACCGGGCCGCCGCGCAGGGTGCCGAGCCAGCGGCTCATCTCCTCCGGCTCGGGCGGCAGGGCGGGCACGAGCACCTCGCGGGGCACGGCACTGCCCGCCGGTTCGGCGCCGGCCGCCGACAGGGCGGCCTCCTCGCCGTAGAACTGGGTGAGGAACTGCTCGACCAGCAGCGACAGTTCCGTCTCGGCGGCGCCGGAGGCACCCGCCCCGGCCTCGGGCCGGTCCACCACGTCGCCGGACTTCTCCACCACCCAGCCCCGCTGGCCGCGCACGCGGCCGCCGCGCACGTGGAACACCTGCACGGCCACCTCGAGGTCGTCGCCGGCGAACGCGACGAGGTCGGCGTCGGTGCCGTCGCCGAGCACCACCGCCTGCTTCTCGAGGGCGCGGCGCAGCGCACCGAGGTCGTCGCGCAGCCGCGCGGCGGTCTCGAAGTCGAGGTCCTCGGCGGCGGCCTGCATTCGCTGTTCGAGGTCGCGGACCAGCTTGTCGGTGCGGCCGGCGAGGAAGTCGCAGAAGTCCTCGACGATGCGCCGGTGACCGGCCGCGTCGACCCGGCCCACGCACGGTGCCGAGCACTTGTCGATGTAGCCGAGCAGGCACGGGCGGCCGATCTGCGCGTGCCGCTTGAACACCCCGGCCGAGCAGGTGCGGGCCGGGAACACCCGCAGCAGCAGATCGAGGGTCTCGCGGATGGCCCAGGCGTGGGAGTAGGGACCGAAGTACCGCACGCCCTTGCGGCGCGGCCCGCGGTAGACGAACAGCCGTGGGTACTCCTCGTTCAACGTCACCGCGAGCATGGGGTAGGTCTTGTCGTCGCGGTAGCGGACGTTGAACCGGGGATCGAACTCCTTGATCCAGTTGTACTCGAGCTGCAGCGCCTCGACCTCGGTGCCCACGACCGTCCACTCGACGGACCCGGCGGTGGTCACCATCTGCCGGGTCCGCGGATGCAGCGACGCGACGTCGGCGAAGTACGAGTTCAGCCGCGACCGCAGGCTCTTGGCCTTGCCGACGTAGACGACGCGGCCGTGCGGATCGCGGAACTTGTACACCCCCGGCTCCACCGGGACGGTGCCGGGGGCAGGGCGGTAGGTCGAGGGGTCGGGCACGGGTCCAGGCTAGTCGGCCGAGCCGACACCCCCGCCGTACCGCTGTTCGAGCTCGCGGAACGCGGTCAGCGCCGAGACGGCGTGCTCCCCGTCGCGGGCCTGGACGGCGACGACGGGGACGTACTCGTCCTGCGGCAGCTCGAGCCGGGGCCACGGCTTGCCCTGGGGGAAGGTCATGCCCCGCACCTGGTCCCAGCCGAACGACTTCTCACCGAGGACGTTGCGCACCACCACGCCGGACGCCCCGGCACGCAACCGGGGCCGGGTCAGCAGCAGCACACTGCCGGAGACGACGACGCCGACACAGACGATGGCGATCTGGTCGGCGACGCGCAGGTTCACGCCGGTGTCGCCGCCGGCGCGCAGCACGAGCGCGGCCCCGATGTGCCCGAGCATGAGCACGATCGCCGCGACGATCGCCCACCGGGACATCTTGCGGCTGCGGACCTCGAGGTCCCAGTGGGTGCCGGCGGCCGAGGTCACCGCGCGGCCCCGCGCAGCCGCCGCAGGGTCACGGCGGTGTCGAGGGCGGCAGCGCACGCCTGCCCGCCCTTGTCCTCGACGGAGCCGGGCAGTCCGGCCCGGTCGATCGCCTGCTGCTCGTCGTTCGTGGTGAGGACCCCGTTGCCGACGGGGGTGCCCTCGTCCAGCGCGATGCGGGTCAGCCCGTAGGTGACCGCGTCGCACACGTACTCGAAATGGGGGGTGCCGCCGCGGATCACGACGCCGAGGGCGACGACCGCGTCGTGGGTGCGGGCCAGCTGCTGGGCGACGACCGGCAGCTCGATCGCGCCGGCGACGCGTTCGAGGGTGACGTCGGTGACGCCGGCCTGCTCGGCGACGCGCTGCGCCCCGGCGACGAGCGCCTCGGAGATCTCGGCGTGCCAGCTGCCGGCGACGATGGCCAACCGCAGCCCGGCCGCCTCGGACAGCTGCAGCTCGGGCAGTCCTTCGCCGCTCATCTACGCGTCCCCCGCCTCGTAGTCGTCCAGGCCGATCAGGTCGTGGCCCATGCGGTCCCGCTTGGTGCGCAGGTAGGTGATGTTCTCGGAGTTCGCGCGCAGCGGCATCGCCACCCGCTCGGTGATCTGCAGCCCGTAGCCGTCGAGGCCGACCCGCTTGGCGGGGTTGTTGGTCAGCAACCGCATCGACGAGATGCCCAGGTCCACGAGAATCTGCGCGCCGATGCCGTAGTCGCGGGCGTCGGCGGGCAGGCCGAGCTGCAGGTTCGCGTCCACGGTGTCCGAGCCGGAGTCCTGCAGCTGGTAGGCCTGCAGCTTGTGCATCAGGCCGATGCCGCGGCCCTCGTGCCCGCGCATGTACAGCACCACACCGCGGCCCTCCATGGCCACCATCTCGAGTGCGGCGTCGAGCTGCGGGCCGCAGTCGCACCGCAGCGAGCCGAACACGTCGCCGGTCAGGCACTCCGAGTGCACCCGCACGAGCACGTCGGCGCCCTCACCGTCCGGGCCGGGGATGTCGCCGAGCACCAGCGCGACGTGCTCGACCTCGTCGTAGACGCTCTGGTAGCCGACGGCGGTGAAGTCGCCGTGCCGGGTGGGGATACGGGCCTCGGCGATGCGCACGACGTGCTTTTCGTGCTTGCGGCGCCAGGCGATCAGGTCGGCGATGGAGATCAGGGCGAGCTTGTGCTCGTCGGCGAAGACCCGCAGTTCCTCGGTCTGAGCCATGTGGCCCTCGTCCTTCTGCGAGACGATCTCGCAGATCACGCCGGCCGGGCGCAGGTCGGCCATGCGGGCGAGGTCGACGGCGGCCTCGGTGTGGCCGGGCCGGCGCAGCACGCCGCCCTCCTTGGCGCGCAGCGGCACCACGTGCCCGGGGCGGGTGAAGTCCTGTGCGGTGCTGTTCGGATCGGCGAGCAGCCGCATCGTGGTGGCCCGGTCCGAGGCGGAGATGCCGGTGCCGATGCCTTCCCGCGCGTCGACGGTCACGGTGTAGGCGGTGCCGTGCTTGTCCTGGTTGGTCGAGTACATGGGGGGCAGGCCCAGCCGGTCGCAGTCCTCCCCGGCCAGCGGCACGCACAGGTACCCGGAGGTGTAGCGCACCATGAACGCCACCAGTTCGGGAGTGGCCTTCTCGGCTGCGAAGATGAGGTCGCCCTCGTTCTCGCGGTCCTCGTCGTCGACCACGACGACCGCCTTGCCGGCTGCGATATCGGCGATCGCGCGCTCGATGGTGTCGAACCTCGTCACTTGCGTGGGCTCCAAAATCTCGTGTACGGACAAACTGATTGCCGAGTTCAACAGTACGACTCAGCGGCCGGCGGCCTGCAGCCGCTCCACATACTTGGCGATGACGTCGACCTCGAGGTTGACGAGCGTGCCGGGGGCGGCGCTGCCCAGGGTGGTCAGCGACAGCGTGGTCGGGATCAGGGAGATCTCGAACCACTCGTCGCCGGGCTCACCGCCGAGCGCGGAGACGGTCAGCGAGACCCCGTCCACCGTGATCGAGCCCTTGTGCACCACGTACCGGGACACGTCGGCGGGCAACGAGATCCGCACCACGGTCCAGTTCTCCGACGGGGTGCGCGAGAGCACGGTGCCGGTGCCGTCGACGTGGCCCTGGACCAGGTGCCCGCCGAGGCGGCTGTTCAGCGCGGCGGCCCGTTCGAGGTTGACGCGGCTGCCGGGACCGAGCTGCGACAGGCTCGAACGGTCGAGGGTCTCCTTCATCACGTCGGCGGTGAAGGAGTCGCCGCCCGGGACGTCGACGACGGTCAGGCACACACCGTTGACGGCGATGGAGTCGCCGTGGCCGGCGTCGGAGGTCACGACGGGTCCGCGGACGGTGAACCGCGCCGCGTCGGCCAGGTCCTCCCGCGCGACGATCTCGCCCAGTTCCTCCACGATCCCGGTGAACACAGCCCGCTCCTTCACTCCCGGTCGGGGACCAGGGTCAGCAACACGTCGGCGCCGACGGTTTCGACGCGCTCCCGACGAAACCGTAGCGCCTCGGCGATCGTGCGCACGCCCGCGTCCCGCACTGCGGACGGTCCGGACCCGAGCAGCACCGGCGCGAGATAGGCCTGGATGCGGTCGACCCGGCCCGCGGCGAGGAACGCACCGGCCAGGCGCGGGCCGCCCTCGAGCAGCACGTCCACCCGGTCCGCGAGTGCGCCGAGCACCTCGTCGGGATCGTGGGTGCGCAGCACCAGGGTGGGCGCGGCATCGTCGAGAACTCTTGCGGTCTTCGGGATCTCGCTCCTGCCGACGACCACGCGCAGGGGCTGGTGCGGAGCCAGCGAGCCGTCCGGCAGCCGGGCGGTCAACCACGGGTCGTCGGCGAGGACGGTGCCGGTGCCGACGACGATCGCGTCGAGCCGCGAGCGCTCGGCGTGCACGCGGGCGCGTGACTGCGGGCCGGAGATCCAGCGGCTGGTGCCGTCGGCGGCGGCGCTGCGCCCGTCCAGGCTCGCGGCGTACTTCCACGTCACGTGGGGCCGTCCCGTGCGCTGCCGGTGCAGCCAGGCACGCAGCGCACCCGCCTCGGCGGGCTCGGCGCCGAACCCGCCGTGGACGCGCACGCCGCCGTCCCGCAGCGTCCGCGCACCCCCGGCCGCCGCCGGGTGGGGATCGGCCACCGCGTAGTAGACGGCGGCGACGCCGGCGCGGAGCAGGGCCTGCGCGCACGGGCCGGTACGGCCGGTGTGATTGCACGGCTCCAGGGTCACGACGGCGGTGCCGCCGCGGGCCCGCTCCCCGGCCGCCTCGAGTGCGACGACCTCGGCGTGCGGGCCGCCCGGCGGCCGGGTCGCCCCGACCCCGGCGACCTGCCCCGCGGCGTCGAGGATCACCGCGCCGACGGGCGGGTTGGGGCTGGTGGTGCCGCGCACCGACTCCCCGGCGTCGAGCGCGAGGCGCAGTGCCGCCTCGAGCGGTGCACCGCTCCCGGCCGCCTCGAGCGGTGCACCGGTCACGGGGCCAGGGTCAGGTGCGGGGAGGCTTGGGCGGCCCGCTCGCGCAGCTTGCGCACCGCCTCGCCCGGGTCGTCGGCCCCGTACACGGCCGACCCGGCGACGAAGCAGTCCACACCGGCCTCGGCGGCCGCCTCGATGGTGTCGGCGTTGATGCCGCCGTCGATCTCGACGAGCAGGGTCAGCTCCCCGGCGTCGACGAGACGGCGGATGGCGCGGGCCTTGTCGAGCACGTCGGGAATGAACGACTGGCCGCCGAAGCCGGGCTCGACGCTCATCACCAGCAGCGTGTCGAACTCCTTCAGGATCTCGAGGTAGGGCTCGATCGGGGTGCCGGGCTTGACGCTCAGGCCGGCCTTGGCGCCGGCGGCCCGGATGTCGCGGGCGACGGCGACGGGGTTCTCGGTGGCCTCGACGTGGAAGGTGACATTGTGCGCGCCGGCCTCGGCGTAGGACGGGGCCCAGCGGCCCGGGTCCTCGATCATCAGATGACAGTCGAGCGGGATGTCGGTTGCCTTCAGCAGCGACTGCACCACCGGCAGCCCGAGGGTCAGGTTCGGCACGAAGTGCGCGTCCATGACGTCGACGTGCAGCCAGTGCGCGTCGGCGACCGCGGCGGCCTCGTCGGCCAGCCGCGCGAAATCCGCGGAGAGGATGGAGGGGGCGATCATCGGGTGGGCCACGTCCACCGAGTTTAACGGTCCCGCCGGCGGGCCCCCGCCGCGCGTCGCGGTGCCCGCGCGCCCGGCGCGGGTTTTCATGACTTTCGACCCCTGGTTCACCCCTCTGGGCGATGCTTGAGTGGACGGTGGCGGGCCCGGATCCGCTGGGCCCGATGCGGCAGTGGGGAGCGACGATGGCCACGCACACGGTGTGGGTTCGACCGATCGGCGAGGTGGGCGCGAAGGATGCGCCGACCGTGGGCGGAAAGTCCGCCAACCTCGGGGAGATGACCCGGGCCGGGTTCCCCGTGCCGCCCGCCTTCGCGATAACCACCGCCGCCTATCTCGATTCGATGGCCGCCGCGGGGGTGCGCGAACAGCTGCGCGCCGAGGCCGTCCCGGCCTCCGACATCGACGACGCGACGCTGATCCGCACCTCCGCGGAACTGGCCGCGCTGGTGACCGGGGCTGCGGTGCCCGACGAGATCCGCGCCGACATCGTCGCCGCCTACGAGAAGCTGGGCGTGGACGTGCCGGTGGCGGTGCGGTCCTCCGCGCCCGCCGAGGACGCCGCGGACACCTCGTTCGCCGGGATCCACGAGTCGTACACCAACATCGCCGGCGCCGACGCGGTGGTGCGCGCGGTGCAGGCGTGCTGGGCGTCGTTGTGGTCGGAGCGGGCCCGGACCTACCGGGGCCTGCGCGGGGTGACCGACGAACCGTCCATCGCCGTCGTGGTGCAGGTGATGGTGCGCTCGGAAGCGTCGGGGGTGGCGTTCACGGCCGACCCCCGCACCGGCGAGCTCGACCGCATCGTCGTCGAGGCCGCCCTCGGCCTCGGCGAGGTCGTCGTCGGCGGCCAGGTCGAGCCCGACACCTACGTCGTCGCCAAGGACGGCTTCGCCGTGCTCGACGTGCATCTCGGGCATCAGGAGTTCCAGATCGCCTCCACCGACACCGGCGACAGCCGCGTCGCGGTCGATTCGTCGCGGCAGACGCGGGTGCTCGACGAGGAGCAGCTCGAGAAGGTCGCGCGGCTCGCCGCGGGCGTCGAGCAGCACTACGGGCAGCCGCAGGACCTCGAGTTCGCGTTCGCCGAGGGCGAGCTGTGGATCGTGCAGACCCGCCCGATCACCACCCTGGGCATGCCCGGGGCCGCCGCGACGTCCGGCGACGGGCAGGCGACGCCGCTGCTGACCGGGCTCGGCGCCGGCCCCGGCCGGGCGACCGGACGGGTCCGGGTGCTGCAGGAACTGGTCGACGGCAAGCGCCTGACCGACGGGGAGATCCTCGTGGCCCCGATGACGCGGCCCGACTGGCTGCCGATCCTGCGCCGCGCCGGCGGCATCGTCACCGACGGTGGCGGCATCACCTGTCACGCCGCGATCGTCGGCCGCGAACTCGGCAAGCCCGTCGTCGTCGGCGCCCGCACCGCGACGCAGGACCTGCGGGACGGCCAGTTGATCACCGTGGACGGCGATGCCGGGGTCGTGTTCGACGGGGAGGTCCGCGCCGACCGGCCGGCCGCGGCGCAGACCGCCGCCCCGGCGGCCGCGGCCCCCTCCCCGACCGTCACCGCGACGGCCGTGTACGTCAATCTCGCCACCCCCGACGCCGCGCCGGCCGTCGCCGCCACCGACGTCGACGGGGTGGGGCTGCTGCGGGCGGAGTTCATGATCACCGAGGCGCTCGCCGGGGAGCATCCCGCCTACATGATCGCGCAGGGCCGGCGCGAGGAGTACGTGTCGAAGATGGCCGAGGGCGTCACGCGGATCGCGGCGGCCTTCGCCCCGCGGCCGGTGGTGTACCGCGCAATCGACCTGCGCAGCAACGAGTTCGCGAACCTGAAGGGGGGTGAGGTGGAGCCGGACGAGGAGAACCCGATGATCGGGTACCGCGGCTGCTTCCGCTATGTGCGCGATCCCGAGCTGTTCTCGCTCGACCTCGACGTCCTGCACCGCGTGCGCGCGCAGCACCCCAACGTGCACCTGATGATCCCGTTCGTGCGCACCCGCTGGGAGCTGAAGGAGTGCCTGGCCCAGCTCGACGCGCATCCGCTCGGCGCGGATCGCCGGATGCTGCGCTGGATCATGGCCGAGGTGCCGTCGGTGGTGTACTGGCTGCCCGAGTACGCGAAGCTCGGCATCCACGGCGTGTCGATCGGCAGCAACGACCTGACCCAGCTCGTGCTCGGCGTCGACCGCGACTCCGAGGTGTGCAAGGACCTGTTCGACACGCTCGACCCGGCGGTGCTGGACGCGATCGACCACATCATCGAACGGGCGTCGGCGGCCGGCCTGACCACGTCGCTGTGCGGGCAGGCCGTCTCCACCAGCACGGAGCTGGCCGAGCATCTCGTGCGCCGGGGCATCACGTCGGTGTCGGTGACGCCGGACGCGGCGGCGCAGACCCGGCGCACGGTGGCGCAGGCCGAGCAACGGATCGTCCTGGACCGCGCACGGCACGAGCACTGAGCCCCCCCGAGCGAATGGACCATGCTGTCGGCCTGACGAGGTGAACGATCCGTTCGCTCGGGCGTCACCGCTGCGCGCCAGCCGCGGCGTCACCGCTGCCGGGCGAGGACGTCGAACCGTTCGACGTCGTCGCGGCGGCAGACCTGGCTGCCCGGGGTGAGCAGGGCCGCCGAGCCTGCCGCGATGCCGAGCGCCAGGGCGTCGCGCAGCGAGCGGCCCCACAGCAGGCCCACGACCAGCCCGGCGACCATGCTGTCGCCGGCGCCCACGGCGCTACGCACGGGCACGTCCAGGGCCTTCAGCCGGGCGGTGGTGTCGGCGGAGACGAGCAGCGCCCCCTCCGGCCCGAGGGACACCACCACGACCTCGGCGACGCCGGCGTCGACGAGTTCGTGGGCGGCCGCGGCCTGTTCGTGCGGGGTGCGAAGTTCCCGGCCCACCCATTCGCGCAGCTCCCGCAGGCTCGGCTTGACCAGGTGCACACCCGACTTGATGCGGCGCAGTGCGTCCCCCGACGAGTCGAGGACGAAGCGCGCACCGGCGTCGGTGGCGGCGTCGGCCACGCGCTGGACGAACTCGCCCGGCACGCCCGGCGGAAGGCTGCCGCTGGCGACGACGTACCGTGCGCCGGTGGCGGTCTCGACGAGCAGGTCCAGGCACCGTTCCTGGTCCTCCACGCTCAGTTCCGGGCCGGGCAGCACGAACCGGTACTCGTGGCCGGTGCTGCGCTCGATCGCCGTGAACGACTCGCGGGTCATGCCGTCGATGTCGATGCGCCGGCTGTCGACACCCGCGCCGGCCAGCAGCGCCGAGAGCGTATCCCCGGTCGGTCCGCCGGCCGGATACACCGCCCCGGCCGAGACGCCGAGCACCCCGGCGACCTTCGCGACGTTGATCCCGCCTCCCCCGGCCTCGAGCCGCGGCGCCTCGCAGCGCAGTTTGCTGGTGGGCCGCACCTCGGCGGTGTAGGTGGTCACGTCGAGCGCCGGGTTCATGGTCAGGGTGACAATGTCGGGCACGACGTGCCTCCTGCAGGGAGCGGTCGGGTTGCGTCCGACCGTATCCGAGCGCGGACCGATTCTTCCGGCGTTCGCGCCGCAGGATCGCGGATCAGCCCGCCGGTGTGCGCAGCGCGGCCATGAACATCGCGTCGGTGCCGTGCCGGTGCGGCCACAGTTGCACGGACGGGCCGTCGCCGAGACGCGGCACGCCGGGCACGAGCTCGCGCGTGTCGAGCTGCTCGACCTGGTGCCGCCGGACGGCGTCGGCGACGACGGCGAGGGTCTCGGAGGTGTGCGGGGAGCACGTCGCGTACAGCACCACGCCGCCGGGCCGCAGCAGGCCGATCGCCGAGGCGAGGAGCTGTTTCTGCAGCCGCACCAGCTCGGCGACGTCGCCGGGGTTGCGCCGCCACCGTGATTCGGGCCGGCGACGCAGGGCGCCCAGCCCGGTGCACGGCGCGTCGACCAGGATGCGGTCGTAGCCGGACCCGAGGCCGGGATCGCGACCGTCGGCGACGTGCACCGTGACCGGGAGGCCGCGGGTGGACTTGCGGATCAGCTCGGCGCGGTGCTCGACCGGCTCGACGGCGTCGACGGTGAAGCCGTCGATGTCCGCGAGGGCGCCGAGCAGGGCGGCCTTGCCGCCGGGACCGGCACACAGGTCCAGCCACCGGCCGTGGTCGGGTCCGTCGAGCGGGGCGAGCGTGAGCGCCCGCGCCACCAGCTGGCTGCCCTCGTCCTGCACGCCGGCCATGCCCTCGCGCACGGGGTCGAGCTTGCCGGGGTCGCCGCCGCCGTCGAGATGCACCGCGTAGGGCGACCAGGGGCCGATCTCCCCGCCGGTGGCCAGCGCGAGCTCCTCCGCGGTGATCACCCCCGGACGAGCCACCAGGTGCACCACCGGCCGGGCGTCGTCCGCCGCGAGCACCTCCTCGAGCTCCCCGGCGTCGGGGCCGAGCGCGACCGCGAAGGCCTTCGCGATCCACTCCGGATGCGCATACCGGAATGCCAGGTGTCCCACGGGGTCACGAGCCGGGTCGGGGGCGAGCTCGACGATCCACTGTTCCTCGGGCTTCTCCGCGACGCGCCGCAGCACCGCATTGACGAATCCGGACTTGCCGTGGCCGAATTCGCTGCGGACGATGTCGACGCTCGTCGCGACGGCCGCGTGCGGGGCGATGCGGGTGCGCAGCAGCTGGTACGTGCCCAGCCGCAGGGTGTCCAGCAGCGCCCCGTCGATCTCGGTGACGGGCCGGTTGGCGCACGCGGCGATCACGGCGTCGAGCAGCCCCTGGGCGCGGGCGGCGCCGTACGTCAGCTCGGTGGCCAGGGCGGCGTCGCGACCGTCGAGACGCCGCTCCCGCAGCAGCGCCGGCAGCACCAGGTTGGCGTAGGCGTCGCGCTCCCGGACCGCGCGCAGCACGTCGCGGGCGGCGAGACGGGCCTGGTCGAGGCCGGCCTCGGCGGGGGACGGCCGGCGGGCCTGCCGAGGCTTGTTGTTGCGGTCGCCGGGTCCGCGGCGCGAGCGGCGGGCGGGGCGTCGGGACTCGGTCACTGGGCGCGTACCTCCGGGTCGAGCCGGGCGCCGCGAACCCAGTCCGCGGCCGCCATCGTCTTCTTGCCGGGCGGCTGGACCTGTCCGAGCCGCACGGCGGTGCTGCCGGTGCCGACGAGGACACCGTCCTTGCGGGCCAGGAGCTGCCCGGGCGCGAGGGTCTCCTCGGTGCCGGTCACGGGCCCGAGCTTGACGCGCAGGTCGCCGATCATCGTCCAGGCACCGGGCGCCGGCGTGACCGAACGGATGTGGCGGTCCACGAGGTGTGCGGGCCGGTCCCAGCTCACGCGGGCCGACTCGACCGTGACCTTGGGGGCGTGCGAGACGCCGTCCGTGGGCTGGGGCACGGCCGTGAGCGCACCGTCCTCGAGACCGTCGAGAGTCGATTCGAGCAGCGCGGCACCGGAGTCGGCGAGCCGGGCGAGCAGATCCCCCGCGGTGTCGGCGGGCCGGATCGTCTCGGTGACCACCCCGTAGACCGGGCCGGTGTCCAGGCCCTCCTCGAGCCGGAACGTGCTCGCGCCGGTCACCTCGTCCCCCGCGGCGAGCGCGGCCTGCACGGGCGCGGCGCCGCGCCATGCGGGCAGCAGCGAGAAGTGCAGATTCACCCAGCCGAACTTCGGGATGTCCAGCACCGGCTGCGGGATGAGCGCGCCGTAGGCGACGACCGGGCAGCAGTCGGGGGCGAGTTCGGTCAGCCGGGCCACGAAGTCGGGGTCGCGGGGCCGCTCCGGCGTGAGGACCTCGATGCCGTGGTCGTCGGCGAGCCGCCCCACGGCCGAGCGGACGACGCGCCGCCCGCGGCCGGCGGTGGTGTCGGGCCGGGTCACCACCGCGACCACCTCGTGGCGCGGCGAGTCGAGCAGTCGGCGCAGCGACGGTACGGCCGGTTCGGGGGTCCCGGCGAACACCAGCCGCACGTCAGCGGCCCGTCCGCGCGTGGGGAGCGAGGCCCCGGCCCCGGGAGGCGGAGTGCGCTGGGCCGACCGAACTGTTCACGAATGCTGCTCCCGGATCTCGACGACGAATGGTGGTGCTCAGTCTAGGGACCGGTCCTACGCGCGGTGACGGCCGTCCGCGAACCCGAGGGATCGGGCCGGGCGCGACGAATCCCGGCAACCGCCACGCAGCGTCGATAGGCTGAGCCGATGGCAGTGACGCGAGAACGGATGGAACGGTCCCCCCGTGTGCGCTCGGCGGATCCCGCGGGCGTGCCCTGGCCGGCGGCGCAGGAGCAGGACGTGGTCCTGGTGGACACCACGTGGGGCGAGCTGCAGCCGCTGCAGTGCGCGCCCGGGGTGGTGACCGTCGGCGAGCTGGAACTGACGGAGCTGGTCGCGAAAGGAGCCGTGCTCGTCGACACCCGTGTCCCGGACTCGCGCAAGGGCAGGTCCATTCCGGGCGCGGTCAACCTGCCGCACGGCCGGATCACGGAGCTGCGGGACCGGCTCGATCCGTCCCGGGTGTCGATCCTGTTCTGCAACGGTCCGCAGTGTCCGCAGTCCCCGATGGCGATCCGGGAGCTGCTCGAGGCGGGATATCCGGCGTCCTCGCTGGCGTACTACCGCGGTGGCCTGCACGACTGGGTGACGTTGGCGATGCCGCTGGAGCAGGTGGACTGACCTGCGGGACGCGCCGCGCTCCGCGGCGCGCCTCCCAGGCCCGGGCGGCCAGGGCGGCGAACCCGACGTAACCCCAGCCGAGCAGCACGTCGACCACGTAGTGTTCGCCGCCGTAGACGAGCGTGAAGGCCATGGCGAGCGGGAACGCCACCAGCAGCGCCCGCATCCAGGCGCGCCGCGCGATCGGCCACAGGGCGACCGCCACGAGCAGCGCGAACGCCGAGTGCAGCGACGGCAGCGCGGCGACCGGGTTGCCCTGCGCCTCCAGCCATCGGGTGCCGACGTCGATCGGCACCACCCCGAAACCGAAGCCGGTGACCCGCCCGATGCCGTCCGGTAGGACGCCCGCCTGGGAGGCGTACCACGGTGGGGCCGCCGGCACGAGGATGTACGTGATCAGTCCGAAGTACGACAGGAGCAGCACCCGTCGCATGTAGCCGGCCCAGCGCGACCGCGAGTACAGGTACAGCAGGGCCGCGAGCAACCACGGCACGAGGAAATGGCTGGTGTAGACGACGGCGGTGATCATCGTCCAGCCGGGCCGCTCCCCGTCCGCGCCGAGCAGGCGTTCCTGCAGCCACACCGTCGGGACCGTGCCGCCGAACAGCCAGCTCTCCACGGCGACCGGTTCGTGTACCCGAACGGGCAGGCCGAGTTCGTCGGCGATGCCGCGGGTGTGGTCGTAGACCACGAGCGCCGCGACCAGGGGCAGCCAGTCGACGACGACGCGCACGTGCCCGCGCCACGGCCGGTCGATCGCGAAGGCGATCAGCCCGGCGACGATCCAGGCCGCCTGGTACACCCGGTCGGCGGGGATGCCCATCGTGACGACGGTGCCGACCAACGCAGCGAGGTACACGCACCGCGCGGCCACCCGGAGGTACTGGCGCGGCGACACCAGCTGCGGCGCCCGCATCACCGCGAGAGCGCGTCCCGGAAGCGAGGGGGCATTCACCGCTACCTCCCTTCGGCGCGCTGTCGCGGGTGCCGGTGACCGTCGTCCGCACGGGCGCGTGCCGCCCGCATACCCATGATCGGGGCACCGGGCACGCCCCGGGGGCGGATCGGGTCAGGAGTTGCTCTCGATGATCAGTTCGGGGATGCCCGTGCCGAGCGGCACCGGGACGCACTCGCCGAGGGCGTACCGCTCGGGGGCGAGGGCGTGCCGGATCACGGTGAGCGAGAACGGGTCGTACACCATGTTGAAGTGCCCGGTCTGATCCGGTGGGCACAGGTCCTGGATCATCAGGTTGACCGCCCCGGGTCCGCGCAGCGCCACGTTGGTGGACGGCTGGATGACCTCGTCGACGCGGGATCCGATGGTGGTGTAGCGGACGCCGGGAACGGTGTCGACCGGGGTGTTGAGTTCGGTGAGCAGTTCCGAACCCTGCAGTTGCTGCGCGAGGGCCACCGAGAAGAAGTCCTCGACCGCGTCGGTGGCGCCGGGAGCGGCCACGGCCGCGGTGCCGAGCCCGTAGAAGGTGCCGCCGTAGCTCGGCGAGGCCACGCCCACCCAGCGGTCCACGACGGTCGATCCGCCGAGGCGGTTGACGTAGTACCGCGCGACGGTGGCGCCCTGCGAGTAGCCGAGGAGATCGACCTTGTCGGCGCCTGTGTCGGCGCGCACACGCTCGACGAACCCGCCGAGCTGCGCGGCGCTGACCCGGATGTCCCCGGTGCCGTAGTCGTCGGCGCCGTCGGCCTTTCCGTAGTCGAGGGCGAAGACGCACCAGCCGGCGTCGGCGAGCATCGGGGCGACCGCAGCCCAGTCCGAGTAGGAGTTGGAGTCGGTGCCGTGGGCGAGGACCACCGGCCGCGGATGGTCCGGGGAGGGCACGCACCCGAAGTCGTTCGACCGCGCCGGCGCCGCCCCGGGGTGGTCTTCGGCGTAGCCGGCGGCCTGGGCATGCGTGGTGGCGACGGGGCCCGGGGTGACGGGCACGAACGCCGTCGACCCCGAGGGCGCGGCGCCCGCGCCGGTGACGGACACGGCAGCGGCGGCCGCCGCACCGGCCAGCGCCGCGACGATCCTGCGTGTGCCGTTCACGGCCCCTCCCTTCCGGTCGGCCCGTGCCGGTCCGCACCGCCGGCCACTGGTTCGGTTCACCGGGATCGACCCCTGCCCCTGTGACTTATCGTGACACAGTTGCCCTCTCGCGGCATGCCGTCTTTCTGCAGGTGGCGGGCGATTCTGCCGTCCTGTCGCACGGTGCGGACCTCGCCCCCTCGGGGCACGCGGACTCGGTGCGGGCCCGGTGGGACACAGCCGGCGCGCACCGTCCCGGCCGGGAGAGGCGACGGCTGTCACCCGATGCGCAGCGGATCGATCTGCACCCGCAGCGCGCCCTCACCGCGGCGGGCACTGCGGGCGGCCTGCGCCTCGCGCAACGCCCGGCCGAGGGCGAGGCCCCGACCGCGCGGCACCCGGATCACCATGCGCTGCACCTCGTCCGGCTCGGGATCGTCGGCCCCGAACGGTAACCGCTCCCCCGGCGGCAACGGCACCGGCCCGAGCACCTCCGCCTCCGGCGGCAGCGTCGCGGCGGCC
This sequence comes from Rhodococcus sp. 2H158, assembly GCF_053764755.1. Classification (NCBI taxonomy): domain Bacteria; kingdom Bacillati; phylum Actinomycetota; class Actinomycetes; order Mycobacteriales; family Nocardiaceae; genus Rhodococcus; species Rhodococcus sp. 2H158. Next base: position 82,466 of record NZ_JBSNCE010000003.1, on the reverse strand, counting down.
AGCAGGTCGGCGACCGCGGCCGCGGTGCCGTCGACCGCGGCCATGTGCACCGCGGGCGGGAAACCGACCTCGGCGCGCTCGGCGAGCTGGGACTGCGCGTGCCCGATCGGGTCCCACCGCACCAGCGCCTGCACGGTGGGAATGCCGGAGTCGGCCACGACGACGACCTGGCCGCCGTCGGCGAAGGGCCGCACCAGCGACGCCGCGGTGAGCCAGCGGCGCATCGTCTCCTCGGCGGCCCGCAGGTCCGCGCGGCCGAGCAGCGCCCACCCGTCGAGCAGCAGCGCCGCGCCGTACCCGCCGGCGGTGACGGGCTCGGCCCCCACGGTGGCGACGACGAGCGCCGGCCCCTCCGGGGCGGTGGCCTTGACCTCCGCCCCGCCGGAGGTGACCACCGGGACGCCGGGAAAGGCCCGGCCGAGTTCCTCCGCGGTGCGCCCGGCGCCGACGACGACGGCGCGCAGCGCGCGGGCGCCGCACGCGTGGCAGCGATGGGTGGCGTCGGTGATACCGCACCACCGGCAGGCGGGCGTCGCGGCGCCGTCCGGGCCGGCCGCCTGCGGCAACGCGAGCGGGCCGTTGCAGTGTCGGCAGCGGGCCGGGGTCCGGCACTTGGCGCATGCCAGCGCGGGCACGTAGCCGCGGCGGGGCACCTGCACCAGCACCCCCCGGTCGGCCTTCAGGGCGGCGCGGGCGGCGGCGAACGCGATGGCCGGCAGGCGGGCGGCGCGGGCGGCGGGATCGCGCGCGAGCGCCTGGTCGCTGTCGGCGAGCGCGGTGATCTTGGGAGCGCAGGCCCGGACGACGTCGCGGGGCGCGGAGAGGTCGTGGGCCCACCCGGCGTCGACGAGGGCCTGGGTCTCGGCGGTGCGGGCGTGCCCGGCCAGGACGACGGCGGCGCCGGCGGCGTGGGCCCGCAGCAGCGCCACCTCCCGCGCGTGCGGGTACGGCGCGCGCGGCTCGGAGTGCAGGTCGTCGCCGTCGTCCCACACCACGATCAGCCCGACGGCCGGGGTGGGGGCGAACACCGCGGCCCGGGTCCCGACGACGATGCGGGCGGTGCCGCGCAACGCGGCGAGCCAGCGCCGGTAGCGCACGGCCGGACCGAGCCCTGCGGCGAGCCCGACGACGCAGCCGGCGCCGGCGAGGTCGGTGCAGGCCGCCACGACCCGGTCGAGGTCGCGCTGATCGGGTACCACGAGCACCGCGGCGTGCCCGGTGGCGGCGACCGACGCGGCGAGTTCGGCCAGGCGGCGGGGCCAGTCCTCCCCCGGCAGCGCCTGCCAGGCCGCGCGGGGGGTGCGGCCGGCGGCGAGGGCGTCGAGGAAGTTCTCGCCGTGCCGGTACCGGGCCCAGGCGGCCCGGTCGACCTCCGGCGCGGGGGGCGGCGCGGCGGGCGGCGGGTCCTCCGCCTCGACCCGCGCGTGCCGCGGCGGCACCGCCAGCCGCAGCACGTCGGCCCGGGTGCCGGCGTAGCGGGCGGCGACCGCGTCGGCGAGGGCGGCGATCTCCGGGGTCAGCACGACCTCCGGGGAGACGATCCGGTCGAGCCAGCCGAGCCGGCCGGTGTGCTCGCTGCTCGGGGCCCGGGCCAGCAGGAAGCCGTCGACGAGCCGGCCGGCGAACCGGACGCGCACCCGCACGCCCACCCGCGCCTCGGCGTCGAGCTCACGCGGGATCAGATAGTCGAACTCGCGGTCGAGATGCGGCAGCGGCAGCAGCGGCAGGATCCGCGCCACCGGATCCGTCTCGGCGGCGGTCCGGTCGGTGGCCACCCGGACCCCTGACGGGGCGGGTTACAGACCGGCGGCGGCGCGCAGCTTCTCGGCCCGGTCGGTGTTCTCCCACGGCAGGTCGATGTCGGTGCGGCCGAAGTGCCCGTACGCGGCGGTCTGCGCGTAGATCGGACGCAGCAGGTCCAGGTCCCGGATGATCGCGCCGGGCCGCAGGTCGAACACCTCGGTGATCGCCTGCTGGATCCGCGTCGGGTCGGTCTTCTCGGTGCCGAACGTCTCGACGAACAGCCCCACCGGGGCGGCCTTGCCGATCGCGTACGCCACCTGCACCTCGAGCCGGCCGGCCAGGCCCGCGGCCACGGCGGTCTTGGCCACCCAGCGCATCGCGTAGGCCGCCGAGCGGTCCACCTTCGACGGGTCCTTGCCCGAGAACGCGCCGCCGCCGTGACGGGCCATGCCGCCGTAGGTGTCGACGATGATCTTGCGGCCGGTCAGGCCCGCATCGCCCATCGGGCCGCCGAGCACGAACGACCCGGACGGGTTCACCAGCAGCCGCACCTCGGCGGTGTCGAGCCCGGCCAGGCTCGGATCCGCCAGCACCGCCTCGACGACGTGGGTGCGCAGATCCGGGGTGAGCAGGTTGTTCAGGTCGATGTCCGCCGCGTGCTGGGTGGAGATCACCACCGTGTCCAGCCGCACCGGCCGGTCCCCGTCGTACTCGATGGTGACCTGGGTCTTGCCGTCCGGCCGCAGGTACGGCAGCACCCCGGTCTTGCGGACCTCGGTGAGCCGGCGTGAGAGCCGGTGCGCCAGCGCGATCGGCAGCGGCATCAGTTCCGGGGTGTCCGAGCAGGCGTAGCCGAACATCAGGCCCTGGTCGCCGGCGCCCTGCAGCGCCACCTCGTCGTCGGTGAGCACCCCGGAACGGGCCTCGTGCGAGACGTCGACGCCGCCGGCGATCTCCGGGGACTGCGCGCCGATGGCGATGTTCACCCCGCAGGAGTTGCCGTCGAAACCCTTCGAGGACGAGTCGTAGCCGATCTCGAGGACCCGGTCGCGCACGATCTTCGGGATGTCCGCGTACGCCGAGGTGGTGACCTCGCCGACCACGTGCACCTGCCCCGTGGTCACGAGGGTCTCGACCGCGACACGGGCGCGAGGGTCTTCGGTGAGCAGCGCGTCGAGGACGGAGTCGCTGATCGCGTCACAGATCTTGTCCGGGTGCCCCTCCGTCACGGACTCACTGGTGAAAAGCCGACCGCCGGTCTTGCTCACGGAACTCCCTCTCGACTGGTTGTGTCTAGCTCGAACGAACGAACTGATGTCAACGATATGGGCGACGCTACTGTTCCGGTCGCGCCGGCGCGAGACTTTCGCTCACGGGCGCGCCGCCCCCGGGGTCACGGACGCGCCGCCCCCGGGGTCACCGGTCCGCCGCCCCCGGGGTCACGGGCGCGCCGCCCCCCGGGGTCACGGACGTTCCGGCGCCAGCAGCGGCCGCAGCGCGTCGAGGACACGGCTGGCCATCAGCGCCTTGGAGCCGTGCGCGAGGGCGGTCTCGGAACCGTCCGCGGCCAGCAACCAGCCGTCGTTGTGGTCGACCTCGAACGCCTTCCCGTCGCCGACGGCGTTGACGACCAGCAGGTCGCAGCCCTTGCGGGCCAGCTTGGCGCGGGCGTGGGTGAGGACGTCGCCCTCGGCGTCGCCCGTTTCGGCGGCGAAGCCGACGATGACGGTGCTCGCCGGCAGCGTGCCCTCGGTGCGGGCGGTCACCAGCCCGGCGAGGATGTCCTCGTTCTTGGTCAGCGCGATCGCGTCCGGCTCACCCCGGCCCTTCTTGATCTTGCTGGTGGCGAAGGTGGTGGGCCGGAAGTCGGCGACGGCCGCGGACATGACGACCGCATCGGCGCCGGCGGCGTGCTTGGTGACCGCGGCCTGCATCTGGGCGGCGGTCTGCACCCGCACCACGTCCACCGCGGCGGGGTCGGCCAGTCCGGCCACGGCCCCGGCGACGAGGGTGACGTCGGCGCCGCGCTGGGCGGCCAGCCGGGCAAGGGCGTAGCCCTGCTTGCCGGAGCTGCGGTTGCCGAGGAACCGGACCGGGTCCAGCGGTTCGCGGGTGCCGCCGGCGGAGACGACGATGCGCCGGCCGGTCAGGTCCCGCGGCAACGCGTCGGGCCGTTCGAGCAGCAGCGACGCCAGGCCGAAGATCTCGTCGGGCTCGGGCAGCCGGCCGGCGCCGGTGTCGTGCCCGGTGAGCCGGCCGGAGGCGGGCTCGACGACGACGACGCCGCGTCGGCGCAGGGTGGCGACGTTGTCCACCGTCGCGGGGTGTTCCCACATCTCGGTGTGCATCGCCGGCGCGAACACGACCGGGCACCGCGCGGTGAGCAGCGTGGCGGTGAGCAGGTCGTCGGCGCGGCCGTGGGCGGCGCGGGCCATCAGGTCGGCGGTGGCGGGGGCGACGACGACGAGGTCGGCCTCCTGTCCGAGCCGCACGTGCGGCACCTGCGGCACGTCGGCGAACACGCCGGTGTGCACGGGGTTGCCGGACAGGGCCTCGAAGGTGGCGCGGCCGACGAACTCGAGCGCCGAGTCCGTCGGGATGACCCGTACGTGGTGTCCGCTCTCGGTGAAGGCGCGGATCAGCGCACAGGCCTTGTACGCGGCGATGCCGCCGCCGACGCCGATGACGACGCGGCGGCGCTGCCCGAATTCCGAGTGGTCCGCGGTGCCCGCGGCGCGCTGGCTCACTCGCCTTCGGCGTGCTCGAGCAGGTCTGCGTGGATCTCCCGCAGCGCGATCGACAGCGGCTTCTCCTGCAGGCCCGGCTCGACGAGCGGGCCGACGTACTCGAGAATGCCGTCGCCGAGCTGGTTGTAGTAGTCGTTGATCTGCCGGGCGCGCTTGGCCGCGTAGATCACCAGCGCGTACTTCGAGGAGGTGCGCTCGAGCAGCTCGTCGATGGGCGGGTTGGTGATGCCCAGCGGGGTGTCGTAGGCCGGCAGGTCGTGCCCGGCGGTGTCGGACACGGCTGCTTGGGTGCTGCTCACTCGGTATTCTCCTGTGTCGTTCCGGAGCTCTGGTGGGGTCCGGGGTTCGGGGTCGAGGCCGGGGATGTGGTGATCGGCCGCGGACGGTCGGCGGGATCGTCGCGGGGACCGACCAACAAGGATACCAATTCGTCGCACGCGCGGTCGACGTCCTCGTTCACGATCACCGTGTCGAACTCGTCGCGCGCGTCGAGTTCGGTCCGGGCGGTCTCGAGCCGGCGGCGGACCACCTCGTCCGATTCGGTGCCGCGGCCGGTGAGGCGGGCGACCAGCACATCCCAGCTCGGCGGCGCCAGGAAGGCCAGCACGGCCTCCGGCATCGCGGCGCGCACGGACCGGGCCCCGGTCAGGTCCACCTCGACGAGCACGGGGCGTCCCGAGGCGAGCGCGTCCCGCACCGGCCCCGCGGGCGTGCCCGAGCGTTGCAGACCGCCGTGGATCTCGGCCCACTCGAGCAGGTCCCCGGACTCGATCATCCGATCGAAGTCGTCGCGGCTGACGAAGTGGTAGTCCACCCCGTTCACCTCGCCGGGCCGGGGATCGCGGGTGGTGGCCGACACGCTGAACAGCAGGTCGGGCACCCGGCTGCGGAGCCGGCGGACAACGGTCGACTTCCCGACGGCGGAGGGGCCGGCCAGCACCACCAGCCGGCCCCTCCGCATCGTGGAACCGCTGTCCGACACGGTGTGTGCGTCAGCTACCACCGGTCGCTCAGGCGTCGAAGTCGAACCTGGCGAGCAGCGCCTTGCGCTGACGGTCGCCCAGGCCGCGCAGGCGACGCGTCGGGGCGATCTCGAGCTCGGTCATGATCTCCTGCGCCTTGACCTTGCCGACCTTCGGCAGGGCCTCGAGCAGGGCGGACACCTTCATCTTGCCGAGGATCTCGTCGTTCTCGGCATCGGCCAGGACCTGCTTGAGGTCGGTGCCGCCGCGCTTCAGGCGGTCCTTGAGCTCAGCCCGGGCACGACGGGCAGCAGCCGCCTTCTCCAGAGCAGCGGCGCGCTGCTCGTCGGTCAGCTGGGGAAGGGCCACGGTTCCTCCGTCTCATCGTTGGCAAACAGTCTCATCCGCCGGTTAACCAGCGGCGATAGCGACCGTACTCACGCCGGACGACGATTGCGAACCCACCCCCCGCCGTTTCGGCTCGAAAACACGTGCGGTAGTGCGCCCTCACCACCGTCCCCGGCCCGGCCCGGCCGGGCGCCGCGGGCACCGTCCACCACCTCGGCGAACACGGCATCACCGCAGGTAGAGACGCTGCGCACGGCGTGGCGGGCCGGCGCGGGCGTCCGCCTGCGAGGCGGCGCCGACGCCGGCTCGTCCCGGTCGGAAACGGATCGGAAAAATTTCCGCGCGCGAGCGTGTCGGGGCGCTCCCACCTGCATCGGAACGGACATTCGGCCCGGATCCGGGAAACGGATCCGGGCCGAGCCGGAGGTGGCGGTGCGGGGCCGGTCAGGCCCGCAGGAAGGCGAACGAGTCCACGGTGCGCGCCACGGCGCCGCGCAGCCCCGCGACCGTCGGGCCCGCCCGCAGCACCTCGCGGGAGACGTTCGGCACGACGGCGTCGAGGTGCTCGCCCGCCAGACGGCGCACGTCGTCGGCGGTGCCGCCCTGGGCGCCCACGCCGGGCATCAGGATCGGCCCGTGCAGCGCGCTCAGGTCCGGCGCCCGGGTGAGGGTCGCTCCGACGACCACACCCACCGAGCCGAGGGTGTCGGCGCCGGCGTTGCGGGCCGCGGCCTCGTCGACCATCACCTGCGCGACGCTGCGCCCGTCGGCGACGCGTGCGTGCTGCACCTGCGCCCCCTCCGGGTTGGAGGTGGCCGCGAGGACGAAGACCCCGCGCCCGTCGGCGGTGCGGCGCAGCGCGGGCTCGAGCGACCCGAACCCCAGGTACGGCGAGACGGTGACCGCGTCGGAGCCGAGCGGGGACGCGTCGGTCAGCCACGTGCGGGCGTAGGCGTCCATCGTCGAGCCGATGTCGCCGCGCTTGGCGTCCGCGAGGACGAGGGTGCCGGTGCCCCGCAGCGCCGCGACGGTGCGTTCGAGCACCGCGATGCCCGCGGAACCGAACGCCTCGAAGAATGCCACCTGCGGCTTGACCACGGCCACCTGCCCGGCGAAGGCGTCGACGCACGCCTCCGCGAACCGCTCGAGACCCGCGACGTCGACCGTCAGCCCCCAGGCGGTGAGCAGTTCCGGGTGCGGGTCGATGCCGACGCACAGCGGCCCGCGCTCGGCGAGGGCCGCGTGCAGGCGCTGCCCGAACGTCGTCACGACGCCGGGCCCGCGGTGCCGTCGGGCAGGCCGCCGACGCCGGTGGACTCCGCCGCCGCGTCCTCGCGGAGCCCGGCGTGCATCTCCTGCAGCGAGCGGACCCCGATGTCGCCACGGATGGCGGCCTCGATGCCCTGGACGGCCGCGGAGGCCCCCTGCACCGTGGTGATGCACGGGATGTTCGCGGCGACGGCGGCGGTGCGGATCTCGTAGCCGTCGATGCGCGGCCCGGAATTGCCCCACGGGGTGTTGATCACCATGTCGACCTCGCCGGCGCGGATCTTCTCGACGATGGTGTGTGCCCCCTCGGGCCGCTCCTCCTCCGACACCTTGTACACGTGCTCGCACGGGATGCCGTTGCGGCGCAGCACCTCCGCGGTGCCGATGGTCGCGAGCACCCGGAAGCCGAGGTCGGCGAGCCGCTTGACCGGGAAGATCAGCGACCGCTTGTCCTTGTTGGCGACCGAGACGAACACCGAGCCGGAAGTGGGCAGCGACCCGTAGGCGGCGGTCTGACTCTTGGCGAACGCGGTGCCGAAGTCGTCGTCGATGCCCATGACCTCGCCGGTGGACTTCATCTCCGGGCCGAGCAGCGAGTCGATGCCGGTGCCGTCGGCGCGGCGGAACCGGTTGAACGGCAGCACCGCCTCCTTCACCGCGACGGGAGCGTCGGCCGGGGCGTGCCCGCCGTCGCCGTGGGCGGGCAGAATGCCCTCGGCGCGCAGGTCGGCGATGGTCTCGCCCATCATGACCCGGGCGCAGGCCTTGGCGAGCTGCACCGCGGTGGCCTTCGAGACGAACGGCACGGTGCGGGAGGCGCGCGGGTTGGCCTCGAGCACGTAGAGGATGTCGTCCTTGAGGGCGTACTGCACGTTGAGCAGGCCCTTGACGCCGATGCCGCGCGCGAGGGCCTCGGTGGAGCGGCGCACGTTCTCGAGGTCGGAGCGGCCGAGGGTGATCGGCGGCAGCGCACACGACGAGTCGCCGGAGTGGATGCCGGCCTCCTCGATGTGCTCCATGATGCCGCCGATGTAGACGTCGGTGCCGTCACACAGGGCGTCGACGTCGATCTCGACCGCGTCGTCGAGGAAGCGGTCGACCAGCACCGGGCGGTCCTCGGAGATCTCGGTGGCGCGGGAGATGTAGCCCTCGAGCGCCTCCTCGTCGTAGACGATCTCCATGCCGCGCCCGCCGAGCACGTAGGACGGGCGGACCAGCACCGGATAGCCGATGCCGGCGGCGATCTCGCGGGCGCCCTCGAAGGTGGTGGCGGTCCCGAACTTCGGGGCCGGCAGGCCCGCCTCGGTGAGCACCCGACCGAACTCGCCACGGTCCTCGGCCAGATCGATGGCCTCCGGGCTGGTGCCGACGATCGGCACCCCGGCAGCCTTCAACCGCCGCGCGAGCCCGAGCGGGGTCTGACCGCCGAGCTGGACGATGACGCCGGCGACGGTGCCGGACTGCGACTCGGCCCGGTACACCTCGAGGACGTCCTCGAAGGTGAGCGGCTCGAAGTAGAGGCGGTCGGCGGTGTCGTAGTCGGTCGAGACCGTCTCGGGGTTGCAGTTGACCATGACGGTCTCGTAGCCGGCCTGCGACAGGGTCAGGGCGGCGTGCACGCACGAGTAGTCGAACTCGATGCCCTGGCCGATGCGGTTGGGGCCCGAGCCGAGGATGAGCACCTTCGGCCGCTCGTGCTGCTCGGCGACCTCGGTCTCGGCGTCCGGGTCGAGCTCGTACGTCGAGTAGTGGTACGGGGTCCTGGCCTCGAACTCGGCGGCGCAGGTGTCGACGGTCTTGTACACCGGGTGCACGCCGAGCTCCTCGCGCAGGGCACGCACCGCGTCCTCGTCGCCGAGTTCGGGGCGCAGCGCCGCGAGCTGCCGGTCGGAGAAGCCGTGGTGCTTGGAAAAGCGCAGTTCCCGCTCACCGAACGTCCCGGCGGCGCGCACCTTCTCCCCCAGCTCGACGATCTGCTGGATCTGGTCGAGGAACCACGGGTCGATCTTGGTGGCGTCGAACAGCTGCTCGACGGTGGCGCCGAGCTCGAAGGCCTTGGCGATGCCGTAGAAGCGGCCGTCGTGCGGGACCTTCAGCTCCTCGAGCAGGCTGCCGAGATCTTCCGTCTCGACCTCGGGGCCGGTCCAGAACCCGGAACGCTTGGTCTCGAGCGACCGCAGGACCTTGCCGAACGCCTCGGTGAAGTTGCGGCCGATGGACATGGCCTCACCCACCGACTTCATGGTGGTGGTCAGGGTGCCGTCGGCGCCGGGGAACTTCTCGAACGCGAACCGCGGGGCCTTGACGACGACGTAGTCGAGCGTCGGCTCGAAGCAGGCCGGCGTCTCCCTGGTGATGTCGTTGACGATCTCGTCGAGGGTGTAGCCGATGGCGAGCTTGGCGGCCATCTTCGCGATCGGGTAGCCGGTGGCCTTCGACGCCAGCGCGGACGAGCGCGACACGCGCGGGTTCATCTCGATCACCACGAGGCGACCGTCGCGCGGATCCATCGCGAACTGGATGTTGCAGCCGCCGGTGTCGACGCCGACCTCGCGCAGGATCGCGATCGACAGGTCGCGCATCTCCTGGTACTCGCGGTCGGTCAGGGTCATCGCCGGGGCGACGGTGACCGAGTCGCCGGTGTGGACGCCGACCGGGTCGACGTTCTCGATCGAGCAGACGATCACGACGTTGTCGCGGCCGTCGCGCATGAGCTCGAGCTCGTACTCCTTCCAGCCGAGGATGGACTCCTCGATGAGCACGTTCGCGGTCGGCGAGGCGGCGAGGCCGCCGCCGGCGATGCGCTCGAGATCGGCCTCGTCGTAGGCCATGCCGGAGCCGAGGCCGCCCATGGTGAACGACGGGCGCACCACGACGGGGTAGCCGAGTTCGGCGACGGTGTCGCGCACCTCGTCCATCGTGTAGCAGACCCGCGAGCGCGCGGATTCGCCCCCGCACTTGGCGACGATGTCCTTGAATTTCTGCCGGTCCTCGCCGCGCTGGATGGCGTCGAAGTCGGCGCCGATGAGCTCGACGTCGTACTTGGCGAGGATGCCCTGCTCGTGCAGGGCGACTGCGGTGTTGAGCGCGGTCTGCCCGCCCAGGGTGGCCAGCACCGCGTCGATCGGGGTGCCCTTGGCCTGCTCGGCGGCGATGACCTTCTCGACGAACTCGGCGGTGATCGGCTCGACGTAGGTGGAGTCGGCGAACTCCGGGTCGGTCATGATCGTCGCCGGGTTGGAGTTGACGAGGGAGACCCGCAGGCCCTCCTCGCGCAGCACCCGGCACGCCTGCGTGCCGGAGTAGTCGAACTCGCAGGCCTGGCCGATGACGATCGGGCCGGAGCCGATGACGAGAATGTGGGAGAGATCGGTACGGCGTGGCATTTAGTTCTTCTCTCCCTCGAGCATGCTGGTGAACCGGTCGAACAGGTAGGAGGCGTCGTGCGGGCCGGCCGCCGCCTCGGGGTGGTACTGCACGGAGAAGGCGGACCCGTCGAGCAGGCGCACGCCCTCGACGGCGCCGTCGTTGGCGCAGGTGTGGCTGATCACGGCCCGGCCGTAGGGCGTGTCGAACTCCTGCCCGGCTTCGCCCTCGAGAGCGAAGCCGTGATTCTGGGCGGTGATGGCGATGCGGCCGGTCTCGTGCTCGATCACGGGGATGTTGATGCCGCGGTGGCCGAACTTCATCTTGTAGGTGCCCAGGCCGAGGGCGCGGCCGAGGATCTGGTTGCCGAAGCAGATGCCGAACAGCGGCAGTCCCTGCCCGAGCACCTCCTTGGTCAGGTGCACCGCGCCGTCCGCGGTGGCCGGGTCGCCGGGGCCGTTCGAGAGGAAGACCCCGTCGGCCTTCAGGTCCAGGATGTCGTGCAGCGTCGCGGTGGACGGCAGCACGTGCACGCGCATGCCGCGCTGGGCGAACATCCGCGGGGTGTTGGTCTTGATCCCGAGGTCGATCGCGGCGACGGTGAAGCGGGCCTCGCCGTCGGGCTCGACGACGTAGCCGCTCGTGGTGGTGACCTCGCCGGCCAGGTCGGCGCCGAGCATCGACGGCTGGCTCTGCACCCGATCCAGCAGGGTCTGCTCGTCGGCGAGGGCATCGCCGGAGAAGACGCCCGCCCGCATCGAGCCGCGGGTGCGCAGGTGCCGCACCAGGGCGCGGGTGTCGATCCCGGCGATGCCGACGATGTGCTGCCGTTCGAGCTCGTCCTGCAGGGAACCGGACGCGCGCCAGCTCGAGGTGCGGCGCGACGGGTCGCGCACGACGTAGCCGGCGACCCAGATCTTCGCGCCGGCGGGGTCACCGGTGGGCCCGACGGACTCGTTGTCCTCGGTGTTCCACCCGGTGTTGCCGATCTGCGGGGCCGTGGAGACCACGATCTGCCGGTGGTAGCTCGGGTCGGTGAGGGTCTCCTGGTAGCCGGTCATGCCGGTGCTGAACACGGCCTCGCCGAGGGTCTGCCCCACGGCACCGAAGACGGTGCCGCGGAACGTGCGCCCGTCCTCGAGCACCAGGATCGCGGTGTCCGTGTCGAAGTTGTTGCTGCTCATGCGTTCTCTCCGTTCTGCTCGACCTCACCGGAGCTCGCCGCATCAGCCGAAATCTCGCGTACCGTCGTCGCTGTACCAGCCGTCCAGGCTGTCGTCCTAGCTTTCACTGTCCCGGTAATTCTCGTTCGTCTCCTGCACCCACAGGGGGTAGATGGTCTTGTCGTCGCCGCGGAATCCCGTGTCGATCTCGGTGCCGGAGGGCAGCTGCCAGCGGATCACCAGCACACCGTCCTTGGTCATCACCTTCCCGGCGAGGCCACGTTCGGTGCGGATCGCCCGGATCGAGTCCTGCGGGATCCAGATCGGCGAGGCGCCGTCGCGTTCGAGCAGCACTCCGGTGCGGTAGCGGCTGAGCTCGCCGGCCGCGCGGTGGCCGAGGTCGCCGACGGCGATCCGGTCCTGCCAGCTCGGCGCGAGGGTGCTGCCCACGTACAGGCCTGTGCTCGGGGCCACCAGCTGCTCCCCCAGCTCGGCCGGCACCGGCGGGAGGGCACCGACGGCGTCGGCCTGGCGTCGGCCGCGGCCGCGCCAGCCCTTCCACATCAGCAGGGCCAGCACCACCCACAGGGCGACGAAGCCGAGCGTGAGCCACACGCGGTCCATCACCGCACCCCGCTTCCGGTGGCCGGCCGGACCGTGCCGTCGAGCGCGGTGATCCGGCCGCGCAGCACGGTCGCGACGACCTTGCCGGGCAAGGTCATCGCCTCGTACGGCGTGTTGTGCGCGACCGAGGCCAGCTCCGGTCCGCGCACGGTCCATTCGGCGTCGGGGTCGACGAGCACCACGTTGGCGGGCTCACCCACCTCGAGGGGCCGCCCCTGGTCGTCGAGGCCGACGATCGCGGCGGGCCGTTCGCTCATCACCTTCGCGACGCCGCGCCAGTCCAGCAGCCCGGGACGGACCATCGTCTCGACGACGATCGACAGGGCCGTCTCGAGGCCGAGCATGCCGGGACGGGCCTGGGAGAACTCGCAGCACTTGTCCTGCTCGGCGTGCGGGGCGTGGTCGGTGGCGACGCAGTCGAGCACGCCCTCGGCCAGGCCGCGGCGCAGCGCCTCGACGTCGGAGCGCTCACGCAGCGGCGGGTTGACACGGTTGACGCCGTCGTAGGTCTCGAGCCGCGAATCGTCCAGCAGGAGGTGGTGCGGGGTGACCTCGGCGGTGATCGGGATCCCTTGCGCCTTGGCCCATTTCACCAGCTCGACGGTGCCGGCGGTGGAGGCGTGGCAGATGTGCACGCGGGCTCCGGCGTCCCGGGCGAGCAGGGCGTCTCGCGCGACGATGGACTCCTCGGCCGCGCGCGGCCAGCCGGCCAGGCCGAGGCGCGCCGCGGTGGGGCCCTCGTGCGCGACGGCACCGGCGGTCAGCCGCGGTTCCTCGGCGTGCTGGGCGATGAGCACCCCGAGCGAACTCGAGTACTCGAGCGCCCGGCGCATGATGAGCGGGTCGTACACGCAGTGCCCGTCGTCGGAGAACATCCGGACGCGGCCGACGCCGGCGGCCATGGTGCCCATCTCCGCGAGTTGCTTGCCCGCGAGGCCGACGGTGACGGCGCCGACGGGGTGCACGTCGACGAGGCCGACCTCCTGCCCGCGCCGCCACACGTGGTCGGTGACGACGACGGAGTCCGCGACGGGGTCGGTGTTGGCCATCGCGAACACCGCGGTGTAGCCGCCGAGCGCCGCCGCGGCGGATCCGGTGTCGATGGTCTCGGTGTCCTCGCGGCCGGGCTCGCGCAGGTGCGTGTGCAGGTCGACGAAGCCGGGCAGCAGGACCCGTCCGGCGCCGTCGATCACCTCGGCGTCGGAGCCGGCATCGAGGTCGGTCCCGATCCCGAGGATCTGCTCGTCGCCGAGCAGCACGTCGGTCGGCGCGCCCTCCCCGTAGACGAGCACGTTGCGGATGAGCACCTGCGGCGACACCGAATCTTCTCCTGTCCCAGTGTTCTTCGTATCCTGAGCGGCTGCCCGGTCCGCGTGCGAGCCGGTCATGCGATCGCGCTCTCCGTGCCGACGAGCAGACGGAACAGCACGGCCATGCGCACGTGCACGCCGTTGCTCACCTGCTGCAGCACCGCGGTCTGCGGGGCGTCGGCGACCGCGGAGGCGATCTCCATGCCGCGCAGCATCGGGCCGGGGTGCAGCACCACGGCGTGCTCGCCGAGCATCGCCAGCCGCCTCTCCGACAACCCGTATCCGATCGAGTACTCGCGCGCCGACGGGAAGAACCCGCCGTTCATGCGTTCGGCCTGCACCCGCAGCATGAGCACGGCGTCGAGGCCGGGCAGTTCGGCGTCGAGCGAGTGCGACACGGTCACCGGCCAGGTCTCCACGCCCACCGGCAGCAGCGTGCGGGGCGCGACCAGCACCACCTCGGCGCCGAGCGTGGACAGCAGCAGCGCGTTGGAGCGGGCGACACGGCTGTGCAGGATGTCGCCGACGATCCCGATGCGCCGGCCGGCGATCGACCCGAGCCGCTGCCGGAGGGTCAACGCGTCGAGCAGGGCCTGCGTGGGGTGTTCGTGGGTGCCGTCGCCGGCGTTGATCACCGCCGGCCCGCCGCCGTTGCCGTCGCCGGTCCAGTCGGCGATGCGGTGCGCGGCGCCCGAGGCGGGGTGCCGCACGATCAACGCGTCCGCGCCGGCGGCGTGCAGGGTCAGCGCGGTGTCGCGCAGCGATTCGCCCTTGGCGACCGACGAGCTCGAGGCGCTGACGTTGATCACGTCCGCGCTCATCCACTTGCCGGCGACCTCGAACGAGACCCGGGTGCGGGTGGAGTTCTCGAAGAACACCGTCATCACGGTGCGGCCCCGCAGGGTCGGCAGCTTGCGCACCTCACGGCCGAGCAGCGCCTGCTCGAACCGTTCGGCCTCGTCGAGAAGCTCGGTCGCGGACTCCTCGGTCAGGTCCGCGATGGAGAGCAGGTGCTTCACGAAATCTTGCCTCCGGAGATCACCACGGCGTCGCGGTCGTCCTGCTCGGTGAGCAGGACCCGCACGTCCTCGGCGCGGGCGGTGGGGACATTCTTGCCGACGTAGTCGGCGCGCAGCGGCAGTTCGCGGTGGCCGCGGTCGACCAGGACGGCGAGCTGCACGGCGCGGGCCCGGCCGAGGTCGCGCAGGGCGTCGAGCGCGGCGCGCACCGAGCGGCCGGAGAACAGGACGTCGTCGACGAGGACGACGAGGGCGTCCTCGACGCCGCCTTCGGGCACCGACGTGCGCTCGAGCGGCCGGTGCGGCTTGGTGCGCAGGTCGTCGCGGTAGAGGGTGATGTCGAGGGAGCCGACCGGCACGGTCACACCGGAGAACTCGGCGATGCGTTCGGCGAGCCGGTGCGCGAGGGTGGTGCCGCGGGTGGGGATACCGACGAGGACGACGCGTGGGGCCTCGCCCTCGGGGGCGTCGAGCGCGGTCTTCTCGATGATCTGGTGCGCGATGCGGGCGACGGTGCGGCCGACGTCGGCTGCGGAGAGCAATTCGCGGGCCGGACCGGGCGTGGATACCGGTGACCCGTCTTCGGACATGGCCATACTGCGACCTCCTTCTCCGCCTCGCTGGACGGATCGTTAAAGGATGCCTGACGGTGCATCAGCCTATCAGCGGCCGGTGACCCCCAGACACGGGTGAGGGGTGAGGCGTGCCACAGGCCGCCGTCCCGGTAGCGACGAGCGGGCCCGGCCGGCGACATCCGTCCCGGCCGGGCCCGCTCACGCTGCGGTGTCAGGGCCGCTCGGACTCCCGCTGCTCGGCCGGCTCGGCGGCGCGCGACGAGGTGGCCGCCGCGGCGGCACGGACCTGGTCGGCGAGCGCCACGATCTGGCCGAGGATGCCGTTGACGAAGGCGGGCGAGTCGTCGGTGGACAGCTGCTTGGCCAGTTCGACGGCCTCGTCGACGGCCACCACCGGCGGCACGTCGGAGGCGTGGAACAGCTCCCACACCGAGATGCGCAGGATCGCCCGGTCCACGGCGGGCAGCCGCTCGAGCGTCCAGTCGTGCAGGTGCTCGGCGATCACCTGGTCGAGCTCGTCGAGATGCTCCGCCACGCCGCGCACGACGGTCTGCGTGTACGGCGGCACCTGGGCGACCTGGTCGTCGGTGACGGCGAGCGCGATCCGGTCGGCTGCGAGACCGACCGGGTCGATGTCGCGGGCTTCGGCCTCGAACAGCAGGTCGACGGCGCGCTTACGCGCCTTGTGCCGGGCTCCGAGTTTCTTCTGTGTACCGGACACTCAGGAATTCACTCGCCCGAGGTAGCTGCCGTCACGGGAATCGACCTTGAGCTTGTCGCCGGTATTGATGAACAGCGGGACCTGGATCTCGGCGCCGGTCTCGAGGGTCGCGGGCTTGGTGCCGCCGGTGGAGCGGTCGCCCTGCAGGCCGGGATCGGTGTGGGTGACCTCGAGTTCGACGGTGACCGGCAGTTCGACGAACAGCGGGGTGTCCTCGTGGGTGGCCACCTGCACCTGCATGTTCTCGAGCAGGAACTTCGCGCCGTCGCCCAGGGTCTCCTCGTTGATGGAGATCTGGTCGTAGGTCTCACCGTCCATGAAGACGTAGTCGGTGCCGTCGTGGTACAGGTACGTCATGTCGCGGCGGTCGACGGTGGCGGTCTCGACCTTCACACCGGCGTTCCAGGTCTTGTCGACGGTCTTGCCGGAGAGCACGTTCTTGATCTTCGTACGGACGAACGCCGGCCCCTTGCCGGGCTTGACGTGCTGGAATTCGATGATCTGCCACAGCTGACCATCGATCTTCAGCACGAGCCCGTTCTTGAAATCGCTGGTATCGGCCACTTGGTTTCGCGTCTCCTAGAGTCGAGGTACCGCCCTTATACGACGGTCAATGTCTTGTCGGTGAGTGTGAGCAGTTCCGGTCCCTGCTCACGCACCACGAGCGTGTCCTCGATCCGCACGCCTCCGCGCCCGGAGAAGTACACGCCCGGTTCGACGGTCACCGCCGCACCGCAGGCAAGTGTACCGGTCGCGGCCTGGCCGATTCCGGGTGCTTCGTGGATCTCCAGACCGACCCCGTGGCCGAGTCCGTGCAGGAACAGATCACCGTGCCCGGCGTCGGCGATGACGCCGCGGGCCGCGGCGTCCACGGCGGCCAGGTCGACGCCCGGCACGAGTGCCGCCCGCCCGGCCGCCTGGGCGCGCGCGACGAGGTCGTACACCTCCCGCTGCCAGTCGGCGGCCCGCGCGAGGACGTAGGTGCGGGTCATGTCGGAGTGGTATCCCCCGACCTGCGCGCCGAAGTCGAGCTTGACGAAATCCCCGGCGGCGAGCACCGCGTCGGTGGGCCGGTGGTGCGGCACAGCCGAGTTCGCCCCGGTCGCAACGATCGTCTCGAAGGAGATGCCGTCGGCGCCGTGGTCGAGCATGCGGGCCTCCAGATCGCGGCCGACCTGACGTTCGGTGCGGCCCGGGCGCAGCCCGCCGGCGGCGACGAGGTCGGCCAGCGCCCGGTCCGCGGCGGCGCACGCCGCCTTCAGCAACCCGACCTCGTGTTCGTCCTTGACCATGCGCAACTGCTCGACCAGCCGGGGCGCGGGCGTGAGGGTGAGCGGGCTGTCCAGCCCCGCCCAGCGCACGTGCTGATCGACGGTGACGATGTGGCTCTCGAAGCCCCACCGGGCCGGCGTCGCCGCGGAACCGACCAGGTGATCGGCGCTGGCGCGGGCGATCCGGGCCCGCAGGTCGGGCACCTGCGCGGCGATCTGGGTGAGGTAGCGGCCGTCGGTGCACACGACGGTGCGGGACTCGTCGGCGTCGTCGTCGGCGGTGACGAGCAGCGCGGCGTTCGAACCGGTGAATCCGGTGAGATACCGGATGTTGAGCAGGTCCGTCACCAGGAGCGCATCGAGGTCCCGGTCGGCGAGCAGCCGGCGCAGCGCGGCGCGGCGGGAGGCGTGATCGGCGGGCATGGGCTCAACGTACTCCCGCGGCGGCAGCCGGGACGGCCGTCGCCGGGGCGGGGACGATGTGGGGCGGGACACACTTCCGCCGATCCAGACGTTACCCTGAGGTACATGAAACCCTGGTTGCTTCGCGGGCTCGGCCTGACCCTCGTGCACGTGCTCGTGCGGGTCCTGCTGGGGGCCGCCCTGGTGCAATGGCCGCTGCAAGGCTCGGTGCTGCGGATGGTCGCGCTCGCCGTCGTCGTGCTCGCCGCGATCGTGTGGGCCGGGCTCGACGGGATCCGCGACCAGCGGGCGCACCCGCAGTCGGAGGACGGTGCGGATCTGACGATGCTGTGGCTGAAGGCGGCGGCGGTCACCGGCCTCGTCGCCGGCCTGCTCACCTGGCTGATCGACACGGTCGGCCCGATCCAGGTCGGGGTCAAGTCGCTGTTGTTCGAACTGACCTCGGGTGCGGCGTTCACCGTGCTGCTGGTGTTCGTCCCCGCGACGGCCGCGGTGATGCTCGGTCGGTTCCTGGTGCGTCGGGAGCAGCGCAAGTCCGCGCCGGCGGCGAAGCCCGAAGCCGGGCCGGCGCCGGTCGGGGCGGCCGCGGCGCCGGATCCGGGGTGGCGCGACGACGACGCCCCGACCGAGGTGTTCGAGCGGATCGATCCGGACCGCCGCCCCTAGCGCCTCCCGATCGGACCCGGCCGGTTGCGGAATCGGGTCCGTGGCCGGAGGCCGGCAGGTACCGTTCCGCCCATGGCCGGACGCGGGACGCGCGGTACCCACGGACGCCGGCGGACGGCGCTGGTCGTCGCGGGCGCGGGCGCGCGCGGCGCATATCAGGCCGGTGCGATCACGTCCCTGCTTCCCCGGATGACGCGGCACGGCGCAGCGCCCGCGATCCTCGTCGGGACCAGCGCGGGCGCGATCAACGTGCTCGGGCTCGCCGCATTCGCCGACGAGGGACTGCCCACGGCCGCGGAACGGGTCGTGGACCTGTGGACCGGGGTGGTCTCGTCCGACGTGTACTCGTCGGTGCACAGCGTTCTCGGCACCGGCGCGGCCTTCCTGGGCCAGGCGATCGGCTTTCCCCGCACGCGTCTCGTCAGCCTGCTCGATACGACCCCGATCCGGGGGACCCTGCAGCGCCTCGTCCCGTGGACCCGGCTGCACGAGAACATCCGGGCCGGGTTGGTGGACGCGGTCGCCGTCGCGGCGACGTCCGTGGCCACCGGCGGGACGGTGGTCTTCGTGGAGAAGAACGACTCGGTGCGCCTGCCCGAGTACGACATCCGCCGCAACATCAGCTACGTCGAGACGACGCTGACCGTCGACCACCTGCTGGCCTCCTCGGCGGTCCCGATCCTGTTCCGGCCCATCCACGTCACCGACCGATGCGCCCCGCAGCGCTCCGGCTGGTACATCGACGGCGGATTGCTGCTCAACACCCCGATCAAACCCGCGCTGCTGCTGGGCGCGAACGACGTCGGCGTCGTGGCGACGCAGCCGCGGGTGTGGCCCCCGCCGGTCTCCGCGCACGTCGGGAGGCACCGGCCGGCGCCTCCCGACGTGGCCGGCGTCGCGGCCCTGGCACTGCGCGCGATGCTCGGCTACCGAATGATCGAAGATCTGCACACGCTCGAATTCCGCAACGCACGGATCGCGCAGACCCGCGCGGTGTCCCCTACCGACCGTCCCATCGGGATCGACTTCGCCGGCCCACCGCCGGGCCAGGCCGGCCGGATCGCCGAGATCGCGGAGGACGTGGTTCGGCGCCGGCCCGCCGTGCGCCGGTTCCTGCGCAACCCCGCGCCGTCCGTCGTCGCGCGGCTGATCGGCGGCGATGACGAGGATCGCGGAGACCTGCTCAGCTTCCTGCTGTTCGACCCGGAGTTCACCTCCGCGATCGCCGACCTGGGCCGCGAACACGGCGCCGAACCGAGCTCCGCGCCGGCCGTGGAGGGCATCAGAGCGTGATCCACCCCCGGACGGAATCCCCGGAACGTCCCGTGGCGCATTCCGGATCGGCGCGCCGTTCCGGACACCGGAGCGTGCACCCGGCACGTTCGGAACCACCGAACGAGGAGGGGGTGCCGGGTCGACCGTCTGCGCACCCCGACTCGCGACGCCCCCGACCGGCGAAGAACCGGACGTGACGGGCGGAACGGACCGATTATGCGAGGAGTCGTGTCACACGACGTGCCGGTGGTGTAATTGTGAAACATCGGGATCGAGAATCGGGAGCAGGCGAGGGAAAGCCGCTCGCCCGATCGGACGCACCGAGGGGGATTGCGATGGCCGACTTCGATCGATGGCCGACCGACCTGCTCGCCGAGTTCGTGGCCGACCTCGAACTGGGCCGCACCCCTGCCCTCCCGGTCGGCGTCGAGACCGCCGCGCGCGAGGAACTGGCCCACCGGAGCCTCGACGGCGGATGAGACCGACCCTCGGCAGAGTCCCCACGCGCAGCGACCGCACAAGCACCGCCCCGTCCGTGCCCCGGGGTGCCGGGCAGGCGGAGCCGCCCGGTCGGATCCCCCTGCCGCGATGCGATCACCGAAAATCAATCTGACTGGCGCCCAATACATTTAGAGTAGGGAACCATGGGAGAGCGCGCTCCGGTATGCCCCGACGGGAAGACGACCCCGAACGGCTCGGACGAGGGTGGGCCTTGGCGCTCCCGGACCGGCGGTGAACCGCAGCTGGGGCGACTGCTCGGGGCGATCCTGCCGCTGACGCACCCCGCCGGCCTGTGGTCCACGGCGTGGGGCCTCGCGAAGGGCTCGTGCAGCGCCGCCGCCGCGGTGGTGAGCGGACGGGTGCTCGGTCGCCGCCACCCGGGCACCCCCGAGGCGGCCGATCCCGTCCTGCCCGCGAGCTGGTGGCCCGACGACCTCGACATCGAGGCGGCGGCCAGGAAGTGCCCGGGTGTGGATCTATACGCGGTGACCGTCGACTTCGTCGACCGCCACCACGGGTTCGCGCTGTCGATGCTGGGCGGCATCCCGTCCTGGACCGCCGCCTGGTATTCCCGCGTGGGCGTCGCCTACCTGCACGCCCACCGGATCTCCCATCCCGCCCGGGACGACCGGGGCCGCCGCGGAACGCGCGTGCCGGCGCGTGCCGGCCGTCCCGGCCTGCAGGTCGTGCACGGCGCCGAGTAGTCGCAGCGTTACATCGCCTGGAACCGCTATCATCGCCATATGACGATCAATCGCGACGGTGGCGTGGTCCGGACGTCGACCGGGGCGGTGTCGGACCTCGACGCCGCAGTGGCGTTGTTCCACAGCCTCTCGGACGGCACCCGATTGGCGATCGTGCGACGGCTCGCCGAGGGTGAGGCGCGGGTGGCGGACCTCGTCGGTGAGCTGCGGTTGGCGCAGTCGACGGTCTCTGCACACATGGCGTGCCTGCGGGACTGCAACCTCGTCGAGGGCCGCCCCCAGGGCCGGCAGGTGTTCTACTCGCTGGCCCGACCCGAGTTGATGGATCTGCTCGCCTCGGCCGAGACGTTGCTGGCTGCGACCGGGAACGCGGTCGCGTTGTGCCCGAACTACGGCACCGGCACCGGGAGCGCGTCGTGAGCGACGCCTGCGATTGCGGCCACGCCGAACCCCGCCTCCCCGGCGAGGACGGGCACGCGCCCGAGAAGTTGTGGCAGGTCACGGAGATCCGGGCGGCCGCCGCCGCGGGCGTCCTGCTGGTGGCGGCCCTGATCGTCCGTGTCGGCGGCGGACCCGACGCTCTCGGTGTGGGACTCGAGGCGGTGGCATTGATCGTCGCCGGCTACACCTTCGTCCCCTCCACGCTCGAACGCCTGGCCAAGGGCAGGATCGGCGTCGGGACCCTGATGACGATCGCGGCCGTCGGCGCGGTGCTGCTCGGTGAGGTCGGCGAGGCCGCGATGCTCGCGTTCCTGTTCGCGATCAGCGAGGGACTCGAGGAGTACGCCGTCACCCGCACCCGCCGCGGCCTGCGCGCACTGCTGTCCCTGGTACCGGACACCGCCACGGTGCTGCGCGACGGTCGCGAGCAGGCCGTTTCGCCTGCCGACCTCGCGCTCGGCGAGGTCATGATCGTCAAACCCGGGGAGCGGATCGCCACCGACGGCGTCGTCCGATCCGGGCGCACCGCCCTGGACACCTCCGCCGTCACCGGGGAATCGATGCCCGTCGAGGCCGGTCCGGGCGACGAGGTGTTCGCCGGGTCGATCAACGGCACCGGTGTCCTCGAGGTCGAGGTCACCGCCGGCGCGCAGGACAACTCACTGGCCAGGATCGTGCGGATCGTCGAGGCCGAGCAGTCCCGCAAAGGCGACGCGCAACGTCTGGCCGACAGAATCGCCACGCCACTCGTCCCGGCCGTGATGGTCGCGGCCGCGGCCATCGCCGTCGTCGGCAGCCTGGCCGGGGATCCGCGCGTGTGGATCGAACGCGCCCTGGTCGTGCTGGTCGCCGCGTCACCGTGCGCGCTGGCGATCGCGATCCCGGTTTCGGTCGTCGCCGCGATCGGCGCCGCATCCAAGTTCGGCGTCCTGGTCAAGGGCGGCGCCGCCCTCGAAGCCCTCGGCCGCATCCGCGGCATCGCGTTGGACAAGACCGGCACCCTCACCCGGAACCGGCCCGCCGTGCTCGACGTCGCCACCGCGATTGGAACGACCCCCCACGACGTTCTCGCCGTGGCCGCCGCTCTGGAGGCCCGCAGCGAACACCCCCTCGCCCGGGCGATTCTCGCCGCCGTCGACGACTACGTGCCGGCCGAAGATGTGGACGCGGTCCCCGGTGCCGGCCTGACCGGCCGCATCGCCGGCGCTCCTGTCCGGCTGGGCCGGCCCGGCTGGATCGACCCCGGTCCGCTCGCCGCGGCCATCGAGCGGATGCAGCACGCCGGGGCCACCGCGGTCCTCGTCGAACGCGAGGGCGCCGCGATCGGGGCGGTCGCCGTCCGCGACGAGCTCCGCCCGGAAGCGCGCGAGGTGGTCGCCGGGCTGCGCCGTGACGGCTACACCGTCGCGATGCTCACCGGCGACCACGACCGCACCGCCCGAGCCCTGGCCGCCGACGCCGGTATCGACGAGGTGCACGCCGACCTGCGCCCCGAGGACAAGGCCCGCCTCGTCGAGACCCTGCGCGCCACCCGGCCGACCGCGATGGTCGGCGACGGGGTCAACGACGCCCCTGCGCTCGCGGCCGCCGACCTCGGCATCGCGATGGGCGCGATGGGCACCGACGTCGCCATCGACACCGCCGACGTCGCCCTGATGGGCGAGGACTTACGGCACCTGCCCCGAGCGCTCCGCCACGCTCGACGGTCGCGGACGATCATGCTGCAGAACGTCGGGCTGTCCCTGGCGATCATCACCGTTCTGATGCCACTCGCCCTGTTCGGAGTCCTCGGCCTGGCCGCGGTCGTCCTCGTCCACGAGGTCGCCGAGATCGTCGTGATCGCCAACGGAGTCCGGGCCGGGCGCGCCCACAGCCCGACTGCGACGGCACGACCAGCGCCGACGGCGGCCGAGCCGATCGCCGGAACCCGGTCATGACTCGAGACTCCGGCTCCCCCCTCGGCCGGTGTCTACGAGGGAGCGTTCACGGCAGTGCGGACGGACGCAGGACCCGGCCCCGGACGTCGGCCCGCACCCGTTGCACGAACTGCTCGCGCCCGACGCACACCCGCTGCCCCGACTGCGGCACCAGTGCGCTGACGGTCTCCTCCGCGAGTTCCTCGTCGCCGACGATCGCGATGTACGGGTCGCGGTGCAGGCGCGCGGCCCGGATACGGCTGCCCAGCGATCCACCGGCGAGCACGTCGACGCGAATCCCCTCGTCCACCAACCTGTCCCGCAGCTTGCCGGCCCCGTCGCCGTGGACGTCACCGACGGGCAGGACCGCCACCTGGCGGGGCGACAGCCAGGGCGGCATGCGCCCTTCGAAGCGTTCGACGAGCATCGCGATCAGCCGCTCCATCGACCCGAGCACACCCCGGTGGATCATCGCGGGCCGGTGCCTGCGCCCGTCCTCGCCGGTGTATTCGAGGCCGAAACGCTCGGGCTGAGTGAAGTCGAGCTGGACGGTGGACACGGTCTCCTCGCGCCCGTGCGCACCGGCGACCTGGATGTCGATCTTCGGACCGTAGAACGCGGCCTCCCCTTCGGCTTCGAAGAAGTCCAGCCCGCGCCGCTCGAGCGCACCGCGCAGCTGATCCTGGGCGTGCGCCCACTGCTCGTCGGTGCCGAGATACCGCCCGCCGGCGCCACCCAGGGACAGGCGGTAACGCCGGTCGTCGAGCCCGAGGACCCCGTAGCAGCGCTCGATCGCGCTCAGCGCGAGTTCCACCTCCGCGCCGACCTGTTCGGGCGCGCAGAACACGTGCGCGTCGTCGAGACTGATCTGCCGAACCCGGCTCAGGCCGCCGAGCACGCCGGACAGTTCGCTGCGGAACATCGATCCCAGCTCCGACAGGCGGATCGGCAGGTCGCGGTAGCTGCGGCCCCGCGAGGCGAAGATCTGGGCGTGGTGGGGGCAATTGGCGGGCCGGAGAACGAAACTTTCGCCTCCGACCCGCATCTCGGGGAACATGTCGTCGGCGAATTTGGACCAGTGGCCGGACCGGACGAACAACTCCTTCTTGGCGAGCACCGGGGTGTAGACGCGGCGACAGCCGGTGTCGGCCGCCACCTCGGCGGCGAAGGCCTCGAGTTCGGCACGGATCACCGCACCGTCCGGCAGCCACAGCGGAAGGCCCGCACCCACTATCGGTGCGGTGGCGAACATTTCGAGTTCGCGACCGAGCACTCGGTGATCTGCACCGTTCATGATCCGTTCCTCGACTCTCGTGTCGGCGAGAGGAAGCGACGTGCCCGAACACGACGAAAGCCCCGGGACGTCGACTCCCGGGGCTCGCGTGGTGGGTCAGCAGTGAGCGACGCGGCGCCGGAAGGCATCCGGCGTCGTCGTGACCTGCTGAGCGTTCATCATGACGGGAATCGTACGGCCGGTTCCACCCGGAAATCAACGAAGAGTCGGAAACGAATCCGAACACGTTGCGGCGGAAAACCTTTCATGTTCGCTTCCGCGGACGGCCGGTCGGCCGAGGCCGCGATCCCCTGTTCGGAAAATTCTTTGATTCCGTCCAGTTCGAATTTCCTCGGGGCCGGGTGGGCCGAGGGGGTCCCGAAAAAAGGGAAACGGACCGGCGCACCCTTCGGTGCGCCGGCCCGTCGACGGGGCTCAGCGAATCACAGGAGCACGGTGCCCGGGTCGGCGGTCCCCTCCCGCGCGACGGCCGAGTACGCCGCCGCGAGCAGCGACGGATCCGGTCCTTCGAGCCTGCCGGGCTTGGCGAGGCCGTCGAGGACGACGAACCGGAGCATGCCCGCGCGGTTCTTCTTGTCGGACTGCATGCCCTCGAGCAACTGCGGGAAGGCGTCGGCGTCGTAGGTCGTGGGCAGCCCGACGAGCTCGAGGATGCTGCGGTGCCGGTCGGCGGTGGCGTCGTCCAGGCGCCCCGCGAGGCGGCCCAGCTCGGCGGCGAAGACCAGGCCGACGGCGACAGCGGCGCCGTGACGCCACCGATAGCGTTCGCGCCGTTCGATGGCGTGGCCGAGGGTGTGCCCGTAGTTGAGGATCTCGCGCAGGCTCGACTCCTTGAGGTCCGCGGCGACGACCTTCGCCTTGACCTCGATCGAGCGTCGGATCAGTTCGGGTAGCACCGTTCCCGCCGGGTCGAGCGCGGCCTCCGGGTCGGCCTCGATCAGCTCGAGGATCTTCGGGTCGGCGATGAAGCCGGTCTTGACGACCTCGGCGAGGCCGGCGACGATCTCGTTGCGCGGCACCGTCTCGAGTGTCGCGAGGTCGACGAGCACCGCGGACGGCTCGTGGAAGGCGCCGACGAGGTTCTTGCCGGCTTCGGTGTTGATGCCGGTCTTGCCGCCGACCGCGGCGTCGACCATCGCGAGCAGCGTGGTGGGCACGTGCACGATCCGCACCCCGCGCATCCACGTCGCGGCGACGAACCCGGCCAGGTCGGTGGCCGCTCCCCCGCCGAGGCTGACGATCGCGTCGCTGCGGGTGAGCCCGATGCGCCCGAGCACCTCCCAGCAGAATCCCGCGACGGCGAGGTCCTTGCCGTCCTCGGCGTCGGGGATCTCGACCCGGTGGGCGTCGATCCCCTTCTCCGCCAACGCGGTGCGCACCGCCTCGGCGGTCTCCGCGAGCGGCGGCTGGTGCAGGATCGCGACGGTGCGGGTGCCGGTGAGTTCGTCGACGAGCTCACCGAGCAGGCCTCGGCCGATGATCACCGGGTAGGGCTGGGCCGTCTGGACGTCGACGCGTACCGGTTCGGTCACGGTTGATTGCTCCGATTCTCTGTACTGGTCCCGCTGGCAGCGGACGGGTGGGCACCGGTGGCGGCCAGATCCGTCTGCGCCTCCAGTTTGGCAAGGACCTGCTGCACCACGCGGCCGGGGCTGCGCCCGTCGGTGCGCACCCGGATGGTGGCCGCCTGCCGGTACAGCGGGCGGCGCCGGCGCATCAGCTCCCGGTACTTCGCCGCGGGATCCGCCCCGGCGAGCAGCGGCCGCGTGGTGTTGGTCCCGGTGCGGCGCAGGCCCTCGGCGACGCTGATCTCGAGGTAGATCACCGTCCTCCCCTCGAGCAGGGCGCGGGTGCGCTCGGACAGGATCGCGCCGCCGCCGAGCGAGACGATCCCGTCGTGACGGGCGAGCGCGTCGGCCACCACCTCTTCCTCGATCCGCCGGAATGCCGGTTCGCCGTCGGTGCCGAAGATGTCCGGGATCGTGCGCCCGGTGGTGCGCTCGATCTCGGCGTCGGTGTCGAGCAACGGCAGGTCGAGGGCTTGGGCGAGCCGGCGGCCGATGGTCGACTTGCCGGCCCCGGGCGGCCCGATCAGAACTGCGCGTGGCGTCATGTCGTCACCGTGGCACCCGGGCCGCGACGGCCTCGAGGTAGTTGCGGACGTTGGTGCGGGTCTCGTCGATCGAGTCGCCCCCGAACTTCTCGAGCGCGGCCTGCGCCACGACGAGCGCCACCATCGCCTCGGCCACGACGCCGGCCGCGGGCACGGCGCACACGTCGGAGCGCTGGTGGATCGCGACGGCCTCCTCGCCGGAGGACATGTCGACGGTGGCGAGGGCGCGCGGCACCGTGGAGATGGGCTTCATCGCGGCCCGCACCCGCAGCGCCTCGCCGTTGGTCATGCCGCCCTCGAGGCCACCGGCCCGGTTGGTCGAGCGGAGCACGCCGTCGGGGCCGGGCCGCATCTCGTCGTGGGCGACGCTGCCGCGGCGGCGGGCGGTCTCGAAGCCGTCGCCGACCTCGACGCCCTTGATGGCCTGAATGCCCATGAGGGCCGCGGCGAGCCGGGCGTCGAGCCGGTCAGCGCCGCTGATGAACGAGCCGAGACCGACGGGCAAGCCGTGCACCACGACCTCGACGACACCGCCGAGGGTGTCCCCGTCACGCTTGGCGGCCTCGATCTCGGCGATCATCGACTCCTCGGCCGACTTGTCGAAGGCCCGCACCGGGCTGGCGTCGATGGCGGCGAGGTCGGCCCCGGTCGGCTCCACACCCACGTAGGGTTCGGACGCGCCGATGCAGATCACGTGCGAGACGACCTCGGCGCCGAACACCTGGCGCAGGAAGTTGCGGGCCACGGTGCCGGCGGCGACGCGGGCCGCAGTCTCCCGGGCGCTGGCGCGCTCGAGGACGGGCCGGGCGTCGTCGAAGCCGTACTTGAGCATGCCGGAGTAGTCGGCGTGGCCGGGCCGCGGACGGGTCAGCGGCGCGTTGCGGGCCTGCCCGGCGAGCAGTTCGGCGTCCACCGGGTCGGCGGACATGATGGTCTCCCACTTGGGCCACTCGGTGTTGCCGATCTCGATGGCCACCGGGCCACCGAGGGTGTGGCCGTGCCGGACGCCGCCGAGGATGGTGACCTTGTCGGCCTCGAACTTCATGCGCGCGCCGCGGCCGTAGCCGAGGCGGCGCCGCGCGAGCTGCTCCGAGATGTCGCTCGACGTCACCTCGACGCCGGCGACCATCCCCTCGAGCATCGCGACGAGGGCGGGACCATGGGACTCTCCAGCAGTTATCCAGCGCAGCACAATCCCATCCTTCCACGTGCACCGCCACCGGCAGGACGCCGCCCCGGTCAACCCGCCGCCAGGACCGCGGCGACGGCCGCCGCGCACATCGACGGCCCGTGCGGTAGCACCACACCGCGCGGGCGGCGATGTGCCCGTACCCAACCCGCGCCGACGACCACGGCGCCCGCCGCGGCGGTGAGCAGCGGTGGCAGCAGGGCTGCCGTCGTCCACGCCGCCGCGCCGTTCGCACCCGCGGCCGCCCCCAGCCCGGCGGCGAGCTTCACGTCGCCCGCGCCGAGACTCCGCGGGGCGGCCAGGTGGGCGAGCAGGTACGGCCCGGCCAGCAGGAACGCCCCGGCGAGCGCAGGGGCCGCGTGTCCCGCTCCTGCGGCGACCGCGAGGACGACGGCGGCGCCCGGCACCGTCAGGACGTTCGGCAGCCGCCGCGCCGACAGGTCGGCCGCGCTCAGGCACACGCACCACCAGATCAGCGCCGCGACGGCGGCCGCCCCCGGCGCCGTGGAGGTGGCGAGCACGGCCACGGCGCCGCCGGCCGCGGCGGCGGTCTCACACACCCCTCGCGGTGGGTGGTGCCCGTCGGGGCGGGCGACGAGCCGGCGCGCGCCGGCACCGGCCGCGGCGCCGAGCACGGCGAACAGCAATACGGTCATGGCGGCAGCGTGCCGCGCGCGCGGCGCCGGCACGGCGCTCTCGCCGCCCGCGGGCGAAATCTGTGGATGGACGGTCCGGGTGTGGACAACCGGTTGCCGGGACGGATCGAGCCGGACCTGCGAACATGACCGAATCGTCCCGTCCGCACCCCGGAGGTTCGCATGGAGCTGTCCCGCGTGCTCGAGACCGTCGGCGGCGCCGTCGACGTGGTCGGGGTGGCGGTGATCGTCGTCGGTGCGGCGGTGGCGAGCTGGGTCGCCGTGCGGTCCTGGCGCCGCTCCGCCGCCACGCCGATCTACGAACGCTACCGGCGCGATCTGGGGCGGTCGATCCTGCTCGGCCTCGAATTCCTGGTGGCCGCGGACATCATCAAGACGGTCGCCGTCACCCCCACCTTCACCTCGGTGGGGGTACTGGCGGTCATCGTCCTCATCCGGACCTTCCTGAGCTGGTCCCTGCAGCTCGAGATCTCCGGCCGGTGGCCGTGGCAGAACGGCAGGACCGGGCCGCCGGCGGAGGAGCCGTCGGTCAGCTGAGCTCGGCGCGCCGGCGCTGCAGGAAGCCGCGCTCGGCGGCGTTGGCGGTCCGCGCGAGCGCCGCGTCGTACGCCGCGGCGGCCTCCGGGATGCGGCCGAGCCGGCGGAGCAGGTCGGCGCGCACCGCGTGGAACAGGTGGTAGCGGTCCAGGTCGAGGGCGTCGACGAGGGCGAGACCCGCGGCGGGGCCGTCGACCTCGGCCACCGCGACTGCCCGGTGCAGGGCGGCGACCGGGGTGGGTGCGACGACGAGCAGCTGATCGTAGAGCGCGACGACCTGCCGCCATTCGGTCGTCTCGACCGTGGCGGCGTCGCTGTGGACGGCGGCTATCGCGGCCTGGATCTGGTACGGGCCGGGCCGCCCGAGCCGCAGGCAGCGCCGGACGAGGGCCTGTCCCTCGGCGATCCGGTCGCGGTCCCACAGCCTGCGGTCCTGCTCGGCGAGGGGCACCAGATCCCCGGCGGCGTTCGTGCGGGCCGGTCGTCGCGCGTCGGCGAGCAGCAGCAGCGCGAGCAGGCCCAGCACCTCGGGCTCGTCGGGCATGAGCTCGGCCAGCAGGCGGGCGAGCCGGATCGCCTCGGTGCACAGGTCGTCGCGGACCAGCCGGTCCCCACCGGCCGCGGTGTGCCCCTCGGTGAAGACGAGATACACGACGGCGAGCACGGAGCCGAGGCGGGCGGGTAGCTCACCGGGGTCCGGAACGCGGTACGGGATGCGGGCGTCGCGGATCTTGCCCTTGGCGCGCACCAGCCGCTGCGCCATGGTCGTCTCCGGGACGAGGAAGGCCCGGGCGATCTCGGCCGTGGTCAGGCCGCCGAGCAACCGCAGCGTGAGGGCGACGCGGGCGGCGGGCGCCAGCGCGGGATGGCAACACGTGAAGATCAGGCGCAGCCGGTCGTCGGGCACGTCGGTCTCCTCGCGGTCGACGGCGCCGGCGGTGTCCCCGGGCTCGTGCAGCCGGGCGGCCTCGGCGTGCTTGCCGGCGCGGGCCTTCTCCCGGCGGATCCGGTCGATCGCGCGGCGCCGGGCGGTGGTGACGATCCACCCGGCCGGGCTCGGCGGCAGCCCGTCGACCGGCCACCGGGCGACGGCGACGGCGAACGCGTCCTGCACGGATTCCTCGGCCAGGTCGATGTCCCCGAAGGCGCGGACGAGCGCGGCGACCGCACGGCCGTGTTCGGCGCGGAACACGCGCGCGATCTCCGCGTCCGTCACCTCGGGCACGGACGTGTCACCCGCAGTGCCCGCCCTGCAGCGGCCGCACCTCGATCGGCAGCGTGATCGCGCGGGCGAGCTTGCGGCCCCACTCGAGGGCGGCGTCGAGGTCGGGCGCCTCGATCACGGTGAACCCGCCGATGTGCTCCTTGCCCTCGAGATACGGGCCGTCGGTGGTGAGGATGCCGTCGCCCTCGAGCCGGAGCACGGTGGCGGTGCTCGGGGGGTGCAGTCCCCCGGCGAACACCCAGGCGCCGGCGGCACGCATCTCGGCATCGACGGCCTCGACGTCGCGCATGATCGGGTCGAGGAACTCCGGCGGCGGCGGGTCACCGTCGGGCTGGTAGATGCTGAGCAGGTACTGGGTCATGGCCGATCCTCCTCGCGGTGGCGGTCCCCGGCCCGGTGCCGGTGATCCAACCTGTACACGAACGGCCGGCGGGTGGATCGACATCCGGCGTGGAATTTTTTTCTTCCGGCCGGTCAGCGGGAGGGCCGGCCCTCTTCGGCGGCGCGCTTCACGGCCCCGAGACGGCGGTCCCAGGCGTCGGCCAGCTCGGCGAGCCACCGGGCCGAGCCGTCCAGGGTCTCGGGGCGCGGGGTGTAGAGCACCTCCCGGCCGGCGCGGGCGGCGTCGACCAGGCCCGCGGTCTCGAGGATCTGGAGTTGCTTGACCACGGCCTGGCGCGAGACCGGGACCCGCCGGGCGAGCGTGGTGGCGCTGGCCCTCCCCAGTTCGGCGAGCGTGCCGAGGATGCGCCGGCGGGTCGGGTCGGCCAGCGCCGCGAGCACCGCGCCGACGGCGGAATCGGCGGGGTCAGGCACTCTCGACGTCCCGTTTGGCGATGTCGAGCTGCTGCCGCCAGCCGTCGGTGTTGCCCTCGAACGCCTCGTGGCGCTGTTCGGGGGTCCCGTCCAGAGCGCTGAACCCGCTCTCGACGACGCGCAGGACGGTGCCGCCGCCGACCTCGGTGAGGAAGAACTCGACGAGGGTGGTGGCGCCGTCACGGGGCGGCTCGTCGATCACCGCCGAGCAGCGGTACGCGAGATACCGGGGCTCGTCGGATGCCACCCGGTACATCGGGAAGTTCCCGTACCGCGGGTCGTGGACGACGATCAGGTCGCCGTCGGTGGTGACGGTGTGCCCGGAACGGTCGCCGTCGCCGATCCACCAGCCGGGCCGGGCGACGAGCTGCCACACCCGAGCGGCGGGCGCCTCGATGCGGATCTCCCGTTCGATCCGGTCCTGCGTGTCCATGGGAACCTCCTCGTCCGATGACATGCAACTTCATGGTTGCACCCACCCGGACGATGTGCAACCGGACGGTAGCACGTACCGGTGGTTCAGCCGGTGACGGCCGCCGCCATCGCCTCCCGCGGGGCCGGTTGGCCGGTGAACTGCTCGACCTGGCCGAACGCCTGGTGCAGCAGCATCTGCAGGCCACCCACGACGACCGAGCCGTGCGCCGCGGCGGCCTCGGCGAGCGGCGTGGGCCACGGGTCGTAGATCGCGTCGAGGACGAACGGCGCGCGGCCGAGCTGCTGCGCGTAGGGTGCGGCCGCTGCCGCCGGCACGGTGCTCACCAGCGCGCCCGCGGACGCGCACACCTCCGCGAGTTCCGGGGCGTCGAACGGCAGCCAGCGCGGCTTCATGCCCACCGCCTCGGCACAGTCGAACGTCTCGGCGGCCCGGACCTCGCTGCGGGCGACGACGGTCACCGATGCGACCCCGAGCTCGGCGAGCCCCACGAGGGCCGGGCGCGCGGTCCCCCCGGCCCCGACCACCACCGCCGAGGCGCCGGTCAGATCCCCGACGCCGGCGCCGCGCAGCGCGCCGGTGACGCCGTCGACGTCGGTACAGTCGGCCCGCCAGCCGTCCGCGGTCCGCACCAGGGTGTTGGCCGAGCCGATCAGCACCGCCCGGTCGGTGCGCTCGGTGGCGAACTCGAGCGCCGCGAACTTGCCGGGCATCGTCACCGACACCCCGACCCACTCGGGGCCGAGCCCCGCCACCAGCGCCGGCAGCTGCTCGCCGGTGCATTCGATGCGCTCGTACGTCCAGTCCGTGAGCCCCAGCGCCCGGTAGGCCGCCAGGTGCAACAGCGGGGACTTCGAATGCGCGATGGGGCTGCCGAGGACCGCGGCCTTGCGGCCGCCGGTCACGATGTCATCTGCCACTGTCGAGGATTCCGCTTTCCAGAGCCTGCTGCGTATTCGTCAGGTGTTCGTCGTAGCTGTTGGTGAACAGGGTCGTGCCCTGGGCGTCGATGGTCACGAAGTACGTCCAGTCCCCCGCCTCCGGGTTCTCCACGGCCTGCAGCGCCTCGATGCTCGGCGACGAGATCGGCGTGGCGGGCAGTCCGGGGCTCGCATACGTGTTCCAGGGGGTGACCTGCGCCCGGTCGGCGTCGGTGGTCGCCAGCTCGGTTTCGTCGAGGGCATAGTTGACCGTCGAGTCGAACTGCAGCGGCTGCCCGATCTTCAGGCGGTTGAGGATCACCCGCGCGACCTTCGCGAAGTCGTCCGGCAGCGCCTCGCGTTCCACGAGGGACGCGGCGACGAGCATCTCGTACGGGGTCAGCCCGACCTTCGCCGCGGCCTGGGTGATGCTGGTCTCGTCGTAGCGCTGCGCGCTGGTGGAGACGAGGTACCGCAGGGTCTCGGCGGCCCCGGCACTGGGGTCGAAGTCCCAGCGGCCCGCCGCGATGAGCCCCTCGAGCTGACGGTTGCGGTCGGGCACGTTCGCGACCGCGCCCCGCGCCCATTCCGGCACGCCGAGCGCGGCGAGGTCGGTGCTCGCGCCGGCCGCGTCGAGCTCCTCGTACGTCAGGCAGGTGCGCTGCCCGTCGCGGTCGAGGCAGCTGGCCTCCGCGATGAGGGTGTAGATGCCCTTGCGCACCGCGCCGGTGTTGACATCGCGGATGTCGTGCAACTGCCGGCCCTCGGAGATCACCACCGCCCCCACCCGGTTCGCGGGGTCGACCAGGGCGGCGACGGCCTCGCGGGCGGGAAGCCGGCTGGCGATCGAGTAGAAGCCCGGCTGCAGCGAGTTCATGCCGGGGTCCTGGACGGCGGCGTTGTAGAAGGCATCGGAGCTGGCGACGATGTCCGCCTCCTTGAAGGCGGCGCCGATCTGCTCGGCGGTGTCGCCCGGGTGCACCTGCACCACGACCGCGGGACCGCCCGCACCGGTGTAGTCGGGCGGCAGGTCGGGGCCGGTGAATTTCTGGTAGGCGAAGAATCCGCCGCCGAGGAGCAGGACCAGCACGGCCGCGACGGCGAGGATCCCGACGATCCGGCCGCGGGTGCGGCGGGCCCGGGCCGAGCGGGCGTGGGCCCGGCGGGCCGGGGACACCCCGACGGGTTCGGGGGCAGCGCGGTCGGCGGAGTCGGTCCAGTCCTGCCCTGCGGCCGGCGTCTCGGCGTATCCGCGGGGGTCGTCGTCCACCGCGGCGTAGCCGAACTGGTCGTAGCCCGACTCGTCGTAGGTCGGCCCCTGCTCGTAGTCGTCGTGCCGGTAGGCCCCCGGCTCGGGGTCGTACCCGTCGTGGTCGCGGGGGTCGTAGTCCCGGGGCTCGTAGCCCTGCGTCTCGTAGGTCCGGGCCTCGAAGACCTGGGTTTCGTGGCCCGGCCCGCCGGAGGGATGCCGGCCGTGGGGATCGAGGTCCTGCCGGTCGTGGCGGGGGTCGGGCTGCGACGGGGGGCCGGGGGCGTAGTCGTCGAGCCGGTAGACGTGCTCGGTGGTCGGCGCGTCGTCGAAAGGATGTCCGGCCGCCGGATGCGGTGGGGGCTCGTATCGGTAACCGTCCCCGGCCGGGGCCGGCGGCTCCGGGAGGTCGGGCCCCGGAGACCCGTGCCGCGGCCGGTACCACTCGTCCTGCTGCGCGGGTCCGAAGCCGGAGCGCTCCCCGGGGAAGTCGTGGTCCGCCCCGGTGGACTCGTCGTCCGGCCGCCCGTGCCGGCTCACTGCCCGCTCCCCGGCTTGCCGTCCTCGGCCACGTTCACAACTGCACTCCGCTCGTCCAACCAACCCTGCAAGATGGCGACGGCGGCGGCCTGGTCGATCACCGGCCGCGCACCGCGCGCGCTGACTCCGCTCTCGCGGAGCGCCCGCGCCGCAGTGACCGTCGTGAATCGTTCGTCGGCCATCCGCACGGGGATCCCGGTCAGGCGCCGGCGCAGCCGTCCCGCGAAATCACGGGCCAGTTTCGCGGCCTTGCCGGGCTCCCCGCGCAGGGTCTGCGGCAGTCCGACGATAACCTCCACGGCCTCGTACTCCGTGACGATGTCCACAATGCGCCGGATATCCGGCGCGTCGGACCCGCGTTCCTTCGAGCGGGGCACGGTCTCGACCGGAGTGGCCAGGATGCCGTCGGGGTCGGACGAGGCGACCCCGATTCGGACACTTCCGACATCGATGCCGATGCGGCGGCCGCGGCCGGGGTCGTCGACGCCCGGACGGTCGGGACCGGCGAAGTCGGCCACCGTCAGCCGGCCAGCTCGCTCAGCCGGGCCCGGAACGCGGTCAACGCCGCGGGGATCCCGGCCGGATCGGAGCCGGATCCCTGCGCCATGTCGGGCTTGCCGCCGCCGCGGCCACCGATGGCGGGCCCGAAGCTCGACACCAGGTCGCCGGCCTTGATGCCCCTCGCCTGGGCCGCCTTGGTGGTGGCGACGACGAACGGCACCTTGCCGTCGGCGGAACCGAGCAGCAGCACCACGGCGGGCTCGCTGCCGAGCCGGCCGCGGACGTCGGAGGCGAGGCTGCGCAGGTCGTTCCCGGCCACGCCCTCGGGGGCGGTCTCGGCGACGACGAGCAGATCCCCGGTGCGCTGCGCCTTCTCGGCGAAGGTGCCGGCCGAGGCGAGCACCGCGGCGGCGCGGGTCCGTTCGAGCTCCTTCTCGGCCACCTTCAGCCGCTCGATCAGGGATTCGACCCGCGCGGGCACCTCCTCGGAGGGCACCTTCAGCGTCGAGGAGAGACCCGCGAGCAGCGCCCGCTCCTTGGCCAGGTGCCGGTACGAGTCCAGGCCGACGTATGCCTCGACGCGGCGCACGCCCGAACCGACGGACTGCTCGCCGAGCAGGGTGACGGTGCCGACGTGGGAGGAGTGCTCGACGTGAGTGCCGCCACACAGCTCCATCGAGAACGGGCCGCCGATCTCCACGACGCGGACCTCGTCGCCGTAGTTCTCGCCGAAGAGCGCCATCGCGCCCATCTTCTTGGCCTTGTCCAGGTCCGTGACGAAGGTGTTCACCGGGTAGTTCGCGGCGACGGCCTCGTTGGTGACGGCCTCGATGTCGGTCTTCTGCTGCTCGCTGAGCGCGCCGGGCCAGGAGAAGTCGAACCGCAGGTAGCCCGGCTTGTTCAGCGAGCCGGCCTGCACGGCGTTGGGGCCGAGGACCTCACGCAGCGCGGCGTGGACCAGGTGGGTACCCGAGTGGCCCTGGGTGGCGCCCTTGCGCCAGGACGGGTCGACCTGCACGAGCACGGCGTCGCCCTCGGTGACCTGTCCCTCGAGCACGGTCACCTTGTGCACCCACAGCTGCTTGGCGATCTTCTGGACGTCGTTGACCTTGATGCGCAGGCCGCCGGCGGTGATGGTGCCGACGTCGGCGATCTGGCCGCCGGACTCGGCGTAGAGGGGGCTGCGGTCGAGGATCAGCTCGACGTCCTGGCCGGCCTGCGCCGCGTGCAGCCGCTCGCCGCCGGTGATGACGGCCAGCACCGTCGCCTCGGTCACCAGCTCGGTGAAGCCGGTGAACTCGGTGGGGCCGCGGTCGAGCAGCTCCTTGTAGACGGTCAGGTCGGCGTGGGCGTGCTTGCGGGCGCGGGCGTCGTCCTTGGCGCGCTGGCGCTGCTCGGCCATGAGGGAACGGAACCCGTCCTCGTCGACGGTCAGGCCCGCCTCGGAGGCCATCTCCAGCGTCAGGTCGATGGGGAACCCGTAGGTGTCGTGCAAGGTGAAGGCCTCGGTGCCGCCGAGGACGGACCTGCCCTGCGCCTTCGCGGTCTCGACCGCGCCCTCGAACAGCTTGCTGCCGGTGCCCAGGGTCTTGAGGAACGCGGTCTCCTCGCCGACGGCGACGGTCTCGATGCGCGAGAAGTCCGTGGCCAGTTCCGGGTAGGACGGGCTCATGGTGTCGCGCACGACGGCCATGAACTCGGCCATCGTCGGCGTGTCGGCGCCGAGCAGCCGGGCCGAGCGCACGATCCGGCGCAGCAGGCGGCGCAGCACGTAGCCGCGACCGTCGTTGCCGGGGTTGACGCCGTCGACGATGAGCATCGCGGCGGTGCGGGCGTGGTCGGCGATGACGCGGAACCGCACGTCGGAGGCGTGGTCGGCGCCGTAGACGCTGCCGGTCAGCTCGGCGGCCTTGTCGATGACCGGGCGCAGCAGGTCGGTCTCGTAGACGTTCTCGACGCCCTGGAGCAGGAACGCGACGCGCTCGACGCCCATGCCGGTGTCGATGTTCTTCTTCGGCAGCGGCCCGAGGATCGGGT
Source organism: Rhodococcus sp. 2H158 (assembly GCF_053764755.1). Classification (NCBI taxonomy): domain Bacteria; kingdom Bacillati; phylum Actinomycetota; class Actinomycetes; order Mycobacteriales; family Nocardiaceae; genus Rhodococcus; species Rhodococcus sp. 2H158. The sequence goes on along the minus strand of NZ_JBSNCE010000003.1, from coordinate 45,912 downwards.
AGCCCTCCTTGGCGCCGCCCTCACCGCGCTCGTTCTGCATGAACACGAGATTCCAGATCTCGATGTAGCGGTCCTCGTCGGCCTCCGGGCCGCCCGGGGCGCCGTACTCGGGGCCGCGGTCGTAGAAGATCTCCGAGCAGGGGCCACACGGGCCGGGGATGCCCATGGACCAGTAGTTGTCCTTCATGCCGCGACGCTGGATGCGCTCGGCGGGGACGCCGATCTTGTCGTGCCAGATCGAGTACGCCTCGTCGTCGTCCAGATACACCGTCGCCCAGAGCTTCTCGGGATCGATGCCGTAGCCGCCGTCCTCGACGGGGCTGGTCAGCAGCGACCACGCATGGCCTATCGCCTCTTCCTTGAAGTAGTCGCCGAACGAGAAGTTGCCGGCCATCTGGAAGAACGTGTTGTGCCGGGTGGTGATGCCCACCTCCTCGATGTCGAGGGTGCGCACGCACTTCTGCACCGATGTCGCGGTGCTGAACGGCGGGGTCTGCTGGCCGAGGAAGTAGGGCACGAACGGGACCATGCCGGCGTTGACGAACAGCAGGTTCGGGTCGGCGAGGATCAGCGACGCGCTGGGCACCTCGGTGTGGCCGGCCTTCACGAAGTGGTCGAGAAAGCGCCTGCGGATCTCGTGGGTCTGCACGTCGATGGTCCTCTTTGTCTGACGGTGTGGGCTGCCGAACCCGCGCGGGCACGGCGAATCGGCCATCGTTCAGCTTATCGCGCGGGCGACGGTGGCCGTTCTCGCCACCCGCACGGCTCCGCCCCCCGCCGGTAGGCGAGCGAATGTATCGTTCACCTCCGTAGTCCGACGGCATGGCTCATTCGCTCGGCGCCTGCCGCGCGACCTGCGGCGCACGCGGTGCCCTACCGTTCGCCGCGCACGATCCGGCGCAGCTTGGGCACCCGCTGCGCCAGCTCGCGCTCGGCGCCGTGGCCGGTCGGGGTGTAGTAGTCGACGCCGACGAGTTCGTCCGGCGCGTACTGCTGCGCCAGGACGCCGTCGGGGTGGTCGTGCGGGTAGCGGTAGCCGACGGCGTTGCCGAGCTTCTGGGCGCCGGCGTAGTGGCCGTCGCGCAGATGCGCCGGCACCGACCCGGACCGGCCGGCCTTGACGTCGGCGATCGCGGCGCCGAGCGCGGCGGTCACCGCGCCCGACTTGGGCGCGGTCGCGATGTGGATGGTGGCCTGCGCCAGGGCGAGCTGCGCCTCGGGCATGCCGACGAGCTGCACGACCTGCGCGGCCGCCGTCGCGGTCTGCAGCGCGGTCGGATCGGCCATGCCGACCTCCTCGCTGGCCTGGATCATCAGCCGCCGCGCGATGAACCGCGGGTCCTCCCCCGCGACGATCATCCGCGCGAGATAGTGCAGCGCCGCGTCGACGTCGGAGCCGCGCAGCGACTTGATGAACGCGCTCGCGACGTCGTAGTGCTGGTCGCCGTCGCGGTCGTAGCGCACCGCGGCCTTGTCGATGCTCGACTCGACGGTCGGCAGGTCGATCGTCGCGCCCGTACCGCCGCGGTCGAGCGCGGTCTCGGCCGCCGCCTCGAGCGCGGTCAGCGCGCGACGTGCGTCTCCGCCCGCGAGGCGCACCAGGTGGTCGAGCGCGTCGTCGGTGATCTCCACACCGCCGCCGAGACCGCGTTCGTCGGTGCGGGCCCGCTCGAGCAGGGCCCGGATGTCGTCCGGGCCCAGCGGCTGCAGCTGCAGCACCAGCGAGCGGGACAGCAGCGGGGCGACGACGGAGAACGACGGATTCTCGGTGGTGGCCGCCACGAGCAGCACGATCCGGTTCTCCACCGCGGCGAGCAGTGCGTCCTGCTGGGTCTTGGAGAAGCGGTGCACCTCGTCGATGAAGAGCACGGTCTGCTCACCGGCGCTCAGGCGGCGACGGGCCAGGTCGATCACGGCCCGCACGTCCTTGACGCCGGCCGACAGCGCGGACAGCGCCTCGAAGCGGCGGCCGGTGGCACCGGAGATGAGAGAGGCCAGGGTGGTCTTGCCGGTCCCGGGCGGGCCGTAGAGCACGACGGACGCGGCGCCGGAGCCCTCGACGAGGCGGCGGAGCGGCGCACCGGGGGCGAGCAGGTGCTGCTGGCCGACGACTTCGCTCAGGTCGGCCGGGCGCATGCGTGCGGCGAGCGGCGCGTTCGGTCCGGCACCGCGGGACGGGCGCGACGCCGGTGGTTCGGGTGCGGGGTCGGGCTCGGTGGGGCGGGGGGTCTCGAACAGGGCGTCCGGTCCGGCTGGTTCCTCCGCTCCGAAGAAGGTGCTCACCCCACGACGCTACCGTCCCGGCCCGACGGCAGGTCGGGCCGACGGCGCGTGAACCGGCCGTGAACGTTCGGGACATTCCGTCGCGGTACTTGCTCATCGCGGGGCACGCTGGTCTGATCGTCCGGTGCCCCCCACCGAAACCCGTGTCGTGTCGCGACGGACCGCGCTGCGCGCGGGCGGCGTCGCCCTCGGCGCCGCGGCCCTGGCGGCCGTCTCCGTCTCCCCCGCCGCGGCGGGGAGCGCCGTGTTCGCGCACGGCGTGGCCTCCGGCGATCCGCTGCCCGACCGGGTGATCCTGTGGACCCGCGTCACGCCCGCCCCGGACGCCGTGCCCGGTTCCGGCCTCGGCGCCGCGACGACGGTCCGCTGGGAGATCGCCACCGACGGTGACCTCCGCGACGTGGTGACCTCGGGGTCCGTGACGACGTCCCCGGCGTCCGACCACACGGTCAAGGTCGATGCGACGGGCCTCGAGCCGGACACCGCCTACTTCTACCGCTTCACCGCCGGCGACGCGGCCTCCCCGGTCGGCCGCACCCGCACCGCGCCCGGGCCGGGGGCCGCGCTGGCCCGCCTACGGTTCGCGGTGGTGTCCTGCTCGAACTGGGAGGCCGGGTTCTTCGGCGTCTACCGGCACCTGGCGGCGCGCCCGGACCTCGACGCCGTCGTGCACCTCGGCGACTACCTGTACGAGTACGGCACGGGCGAATACGCCTCCGGCGGCAACCGGGTGGTGCGCCCGCACGACCCGCGGCACGAGATCGTCACCCTCGCCGACTACCGGATCCGGCACGGCCAGTACAAGAGCGATCCCGATCTGCAGCGGCTGCACGCGCTGCTGCCGTGGATCGTGGTGTGGGACGACCACGAGAGCGCCAACGACGCGTGGTCCGGCGGCGCCCAGAACCACGACCCCGCCATCGAGGGAGCCTGGGCGGAGCGACGGGCCGCGGCCCTGCAGGCCTACCTGGAGTGGCAGCCCCTCCGGCCGGGCGGCACCGCCGACGCACCCCGGCTGTACCGGCGGCTGCAGTTCGGGGACCTGGCCGAGCTGTCGATGCTGGATCTGCGCAGCTATCGCTCCGAGCAGGTGAACGGGCGCCGCATCGACGACCCGGCGCGCACCATCACCGGCGCGGAGCAGATGGCGTGGCTGACCGCGGGCGTGACGAGTTCGGGGACGCGATGGCAGCTCATCGGGAACCCGGTGATGATCGCCCCGGTACTCCTGCCGCCGCTGGACGAGCGGACCACGGCGGCGCTGACCGCCGTCGCGGGGCTCCCCGCGGCGGGGGCACCGTTCAACGTCGACCAGTGGGACGGCTATCCCGCCGACCGGCGACGGCTGCTCGACGCGATTCGTGCCTCCGGCCGCGACGTGGTGTTCCTCACCGGCGACATCCACTCGTCGTGGGCCGCCGACCTCCCCGTCGACGCCGCGAACTACCCCGGCGCGGGCACCGTGGCCACCGAACTGGTGGTGCCGTCGGTGACCTCGGCGAACATCGACGAGATGCTGGGCGTCGCGCCCCGCACCGTCACCCCGTCGATCGAGGCGGCGGTGCTGGCGACGAACCACCACATCCGGTACGTCGAACTGGACTCGCACGGTTTCGGTGTTCTCGACGTGACACCCGACGCGGTGCAGATGGACTGGCTGTACGTGCTCGATCCGACCGACCCGGGCACCGGCGTGCGGTACGGCACGAGCCGGCGGGTCGCCGCCGGCACGCCGCGGCTGGAGCCGGCGGCCGCTCTCGATCCGGGTGCGCACGGCCGGCAGGCCCGGCCGTGACGCGACCCGCCGGAGCGATCGACCGGCGCACGATGCTCGCCGGCACGGCCGTGCTGGCCGGCGCGGCCCTGATCGGCACGGCTCGGGCCCTGATCGGCACGGCTCCGGCCCGGGCGGCGACGCCGTCGGCGCTGCTGCCGGACGCGGACGTGCACGTCCTCGTCGTCGACGGGATGCGCCCGGACGAGCTCGCGCCGGGTCTCACGCCGCATCTCGTCGCGCTCGCCGACGCCGGCACCCGGTACACCGCGGCCCGGGCGATCTCGGTGGCCGAGACGCTGCCGAACCACGCGGCGATGATGACCGGTGTGCTGCCGCACCGCTCCGGGGTGCCCGCCAACTCGATCTTCGACCCGGTGCTCGGCCGCACCCGGGACCTCGACCGGCCGACCGACCTGCGCGCCGGGACGGTGCTCGACCGGCTGCCCCGCGAGCTGGGGCTGACGACCGCGAGCGTGCTGTCCAAGCGGTACCTGCACGGCCTGTTCGGCGGCCGCGCGTCGGTGACGTGGGATCCGGTGCCGCTGCTACCGGTCACCGAACACGCGCCGGACCGGTTCACAGTCGACGCGCTGATCTCCGTGGTGGACGAGCGGTCGCCGCGGTTCACGTTCACCAACCTCGGCGACGTGGACCGCGTCGGGCACCTGGACGTGCTCGGCGCGTCGCTGCGGCTCGCGCGTACCGCCGCGCTGCGCTCGGCGGACGAGCAGGTGGCCCGGTTCGTGGAGTTCCTGCGTGCGACGGGACGGTGGGAACGGTCGGTGCTGGTGGTGCTGGCCGACCACGGGATGGACTGGTCGGCGCCGGACCAGCTGATCGGCCTCGTCGACGTGCTCGGCGCCGGCCCGCTGCTCGCCGGATCGGTGCGCACCGCCCAGAACGGCGGTGCGAACCTGCTGTACTGGGTCGGCGATCCGGCGGCCCGGGTGGACGCGGTGGCGCGGATGCGGGAGGTGGCCGCCGCCGTCCCGGGCGTGGCCGCACTGTACGCGGGTGCGGATCTGGGTCTCGGCGCCGCCGCGGGTGATCTGGTGGCATTGTGCGACGCGGGGTGGCGGTTCTCCGATCCGAGCCCGTTGTCGAATCCGATTCCGGGCAATCACGGTCACGCCGCGACCGTCGAGATCCCGTTCTTCGTCGCCGGCGGGCACGCGAGTATCCGCCGCGGCCTCACGGTCGCCGACCCCGTGCGCACCCTCGACGTCGCCCCGACGGTCGCGGCGCTGTTCGGGTTGGCCGAGCCGGCGGGCGGCTGGGACGGCCGCGCGGCGACGCACGCCTTCGCCGGGTGAGGCCGATACCTCCGCAGCCCTTCCGCCGGTCGCCCTCGCGCGTGACAATGGAAGTGCAGTAACCGTTTTCAACGGAGGAGGCAGTGATGACCACTGCACGCGACATCATGCACCGCGACGCGGTCTGCATCGGCGAACACGACACCCTCGAGACCGCGGCCCGGCGGATGCGGGAACTGGACATCGGCGCGTTGCCGATCTGCGGCGACGACGACCGGCTCCACGGCATCATCACCGACCGCGACATCGTGCTCGAGTGCGTGGCCGCGGGCGGCGACCCGAGTTCCATGACGGCCGGTGAGCTCGCCCAGGGCAAGCCCTACGTGGTCGACGCGGACGCGGACGTCGACCGGGTCCTGACGGTGATGGAGGAACACCGCATCCGCAGGCTGCCGGTGGTCGAGGAACATCGGCTGATCGGCATGATCAGCGAGGCCGACCTGGCCACGCATCTGCCCGAGTCGGAGGTGGGCCGGTTCGTCGAGGCCATCTGCGCGCGTACCGCGCCGTAGGCGGGCCGGGCGTACCGCGCCGTAGGCGGGCCGGGCGCACCGCGGTCAGTCGCCGACGCGCTGCTCGAGACGTTCGAGGACGTCTCGAGCATGCCCGGCGACGTCGTCGTGTCCGGTGTCGGCGGCGAAGTCGGCGAGCAGCGACCAGCGGCTGCGCAGCGCGTCGGACCACGGCACGGAGAGGTGGTGGTCCCGCACCGCCGCGATGCGGGCATGGTCCTCGGGGACGAACAGGTAGGTGCTCAGCCACACCCACGCGAGCTGCGCGTCGAGCAGCCGCTCGGCGAGCACCTCGTCGAAGCCGAGCGAGGGCCACATGCCCACCACCTCGGCGCGCCACGCGTCGGCCATCGCGCGGGCCCGCTCGAGCGTGAGTGGCGCCTTGCACAGGCACGCCGGGAAGGAGGTCAGGGCGTAGGCGATGTCGAGAGTGGCGTCGCGGAAGCCGCCCCACTCGTAGTCGAGGAACTGCACGCCCTCGTCGCCGACGACGATGTTGTCCGGGCACAGGTCCGAGGGGCTGAAGGCCCGGAACCGGCCGGCGGTGAACAGCTTCGCGGCCCGCTCGGCGCGGTCGATCACGCTCTGCGGCACGTCGAGGCCGAACTCGGTCGCGAAGCGGTCGGGCACGACGCGCAGCGCACCGGTGGCCTGCTCGACGACGGCGTCGGCGAAGTGCGCCACTTCGGCACGGCGCAGCAGGGCGGCGAAGTCCTCCTCGCGCCCGACGGTCGCGGCGTGCATCCGGCCGAGCGCCTGGGCGAACGCCATGAGGGTGTTGGTGACGGTGTCGGTGTCGTCGCTGCGCAGCAGCGTGGCGATCGGGGTGGCGTCGCCGAGGTCGCTGAGCACCAGCAGCCGCGACTCGAAGTCGTAGGCCAGCAGTTCGGCGCCCGGCCGGTCGTCCTTGGCCAGGGCGGTGGCGAACTGGTAGGAGACCGCCTCGCGCAGGAACGCGACCTCGTCGTCGGTGGCGGCGCCCCGGAAGCCCACCCGCCGTTCGGCGTGCGGGGGCACCTGCTTGAGCACCAGGGTGCGCGGCAGGGAGAACGGGTTCGCCGCCACCCGGACGCGCAGGACCACCGAGCGGCCACTGCCGCCGAGATCCACCGGATCGGCCAAGGTCACGGGTGCGCCGGTGCGCCGGGTCAGCAGCTTTTCCGCCGCCTCCACCACTTCCGACATGGGCTCCGCCAATGTTGCAGTCATCGTCTGACAATCTACCCGGTTCGGGCGACGATCCGTTCGTGCACGAACCGCATCTTGACCAAAACGTGCGGGGGCAGCACGAACGGATACAGGTCGGCGTGACCCATGGACCGGTTGACCATGTTCAGCGACCAGGCCAGCGGCAACCAGCGCTCGAGCAGCTTGTCGAAGCCGGCCGGACCGGGCTGGGGCCGGTCCAGGGCGACGCCGGCGGGTGCGAACCCGAATCCGGCGGCGGTGTCCAGGGCGTCCCGCATGTGCAGATAGTGCGCGAACGTCTCGGCCCAGTCCTCGGCCGGATGCATCGTCGCGTACGAGGAGACGAACTCGTCCTCCCACCCGTCGGGCGCCCCCTCGGAGTAGTGCCGGTCCAGCGCCGCCTGGTAGTCGGCGTCGGGGTCGCCGAACAGCGCCTCGAACCGGGCCCGCACGGCGGGGGTGCCGATCAGGACCATCTGGTAGTAGTGCCCGATCTCGTGCCGGAAGTGGCCCAGCAGGGTGCGGTACGGCTCGCCCATCTCGATCCGCAGCTGCTCACGGTGCACGTCGTCGCCCTCGGCGAGATCGAGGGAGATCACTCCTGACGCGTGTCCGGTGAGGACCTGCTCGTCGCGGCTCGACAGCAGGTCGAACGCGAGGCCGGTGTCCGGGTCGGTGTCGCGGCCGGTGAGCGGCAGGCCGAGCTCGGTGAGTTCGACGATCAGCCGGCGCTTGGCGGCCTCCGCGTCGGCGAACGCCGCCAGCGCGTCGGTGTCGTCGTCGGCCGGGCGGGTGCGGGTGAGCCGGCACGACCGGCACAGCCCGGGCTCGTCGCGGCCGACGATCCAGTTGCAGCGGGCCAGGTGCAGGTTGTCGCACAGCCGGTAGCGGCGGGCGGGCACCGCACCGGAGGCCGGGCCGTCGGCGTCGTCCTCGGGCAGGATCGCGACCATCGAGACCGTGCCGAGGTCGAAGCCGATTGCGCTGCCGCAGCGCAGGCAGACCGAGTTCTCGAAGGCCAGTTGCTGCCCGCACATCGGGCACGAGAAGTCACGCATCGGCCGCTCCTGTCGGTTCGGGGTCGGTGCCGTCGCCGCCGGCGGGCGCGAGCGGCGCCACGTCGACGGACACGTCGATGGTGCTGTCCTTGGCTTCGGTGTAGATCACCCCGCGCAGCGGCGGCACGTCGGCGTAGTCGCGGCCCCACGCGACGGTGGTGTACCGCTCGTCCACGAGCTGGTCGTTGGTCGGGTCGAAGGCGAGCCACGTGTCGCCGGGCAGCCACACCGCCGCCCAGGCATGCGTCGCGTCGACGCCCACCATGCGTTCGCGTCCGGGCGGCGGATCGGTGGCGAGGTAGCCGGACATGTAGCGGGCGGCGAGGCCGTGCGCGCGCAGGCAGGCGAGGGCCAGGCGCGCGAAGTCCTGGCACACGCCGGAGCGCGCGATCAGGACCTCGGCGACGCGCGTGGACACCGACGTCGATCCGGAGTGATAGGCGAAGTCGGTGAAGATGCGGTGGGTGAGTTCGGCGATCGCCTCGACCAGCGGCCGGCCCGGAGGGAAGGTGGGCGCGGCGTAGGCGAGTACCTCGGCGTCGATCTCGGACGGGTCGAGGTCCAGGACGAAGTCGGTGGCCAGGGCGCCGGACGTGCCGACCGGCCGCGCCGACTCCCACGGCGCGACGGCGGGACCGGCGACCAGCCGCGCCGGATCCGGCGGGGTCACCGTCACCTCGGACTCCGCAGTGACGACGAGCGTGTCGTGTGGCTCGGCGACGTGGAAGTAGATGTCGCGGTTGCCCCACAGGTCCGCCCCGATCGACGTGTCGGCCGGGGCGGGGTCGACGGTGACGCTGCTCGAGACAACCCGCTGGTTGTCGGTGTCGCGGGGCAGCAGGTAGCCGCGGCCGTACGAGGAGGTCACCACACCGGAGTACCGGTAGGTGGTGCGATGCACGATGCGGTACCGGCGCAGGGCGGGGTCGAGCGGATCGGTCACGGCAGGGTCCTCCGCTGGGCGCCGCCCCACAGCGGCCGGGTGCCGCCGGGCAGCGACAGCGGCCCGCGCAGCAGCTGCTCGGCCAGTTGCTCGAGTCCGGTGTGGACGGCCGCGAGGAGATCGGCGAGCTCGCGGCGGACGCCGTCGGTGGCGGTCTCGAGATCGACCGGGTCCACCCGGCGCAGCCGGGTCAGCAGCTCGTCGGCGAGGCGTTCGGGCCGGGTCGAGCCGGAGGCGTCGGGCAGCGCCCGCAGGTTCTCGCGCAGCCGTTCGAGCACCCACGCCAGCGAGCGGGGGTTGGTGGTGTCGAGCAGCAGCAGCTGTGCGACGGCGGCCGGGCGCACCCGGTGGTTGCGGCGGCGGTAGGTCACCGAGCTCTCCGCGGCGCCGAGCACCGTCTCCATCAGCGCCCGGTCGGTGGCGGCGTCGCGGACGACGGTGAGGGTGGTCGCCAACAGGGTGGTCAGCGACAGCGCCCGCTCGATCCGCTTGCCGAGGTCCATCACGTGCCAGCCCAGGTCACGGACCATCGATTCGGCCCCGAGCCCGGACAGGGCGAGCATCCCGGCGAGAACGGCGGACTGGGTGGCGCCGAGCAGGGAGCCGTCGTCGTCGCGGTCCTCGGCGAGCGCGTCGAGGGCGCGCTGGACGTCGGCGAGCACGGCCCACGTGTCGTTGGAGAGCTGGTCGCGCACGGCCCGGGCCGCCTGGTCGAGTCCGGCGAACGACTGGGCGAGCGAGCCGAGCCGTTCCGGATCGACGGTCATGGAGCGGAATTCCGCTGTGGCGGAGTGGTAGTCGTCCATGACGTCGGCACCGGTGTGCTGCGCCGCGATCGCCGGTCCGGGAGCCGCGGCGGTGAGCGCCGACAGCAGCACGGGCAGGCACTCGCTGCCCGGCAGCCAGGGCCGGAAGCGGTAGTCCTGGTAGCGCTCGCGGACCGCGACGAGCAGGCGGGCGGTGTCCTCGGCCCGCTCGCCGTAGCGGCCCAGCCAGAACAGGTCGTTGAGCACCCGAGGCGAGGCGACGACGTCGACGGGGGGCACGGCGAAGGTGGACACCTCCTCCCCGGCCGGAACGCTCGTCGCGCCGGTGGTGGCCGTGGGCGCGGCGGTGCGCACCCACACGTCCTTGGCGACGACGCGCATCGGCGGCCGCGTGCGCGGCGTCGCGCCCGGGACGACGATCTCGCCGAGCCCACCGGGCATGGGGGTGAATCCGACCCGCTGGGCGACGGTGAACAGCCGGACGCCGACCGGCGCGGCACCGAGCCCGCCGGAGATTCCGGACAGCGACGGGACGTACGAGTGGTCGGGAATCTCCTGGCCGACCCACCGCCCCGGCTGCGCTCGCACCTGGGCGAGCAGGCCCTCGCGGTGCTGCGCGTCGAGGCTGCCGACCATCACCGACCGGGCGGTGACCGCCGACCGCAGCACCAGCCGCTCGAACCTCTCCGTCAGCGCCGCCACCCCGGCCGGGGTGCCGCCCCAGTATGCGGGGACCGGCTCGAGCAGCAGGTCCTCGTCGAGCAGCGCCCGGCACAGCGACGGCAGGAACTCCGCCAGGGCCGGATTCTCGAGCACCCCGCTGCCGAGGGTGTTGACGACGGTGACGGCGCCGCGCCGCACCACCTCCACGAGCCCGACCACGCCGAGCCGCGAGTCCGGCCGCAGGTCGAGCGGGTCCGCGTAGGCGGCGTCGACGCGGCGCAGCACGACGTCGACGCGGGTGAGCGAGCCGAGCGAGCGCATCCACAACCGGCCCTCGCGCACCACCAGGTCGGCGGCCTCGACCAGTGGGAACCCGAGGACGCCCGCGATGTGGGCCTGATCGAAGGCGGTCTCCGAGTGCGCGCCCGGGCCCAGGACGACCACCACCGGGTCCTCCGCGCCGGCGGGTGCGGCCTCGCGCAGCGCGAGCCGCATCGCCTCGACGAACGGCGACAGCGGCCGTGGGTTCGTCGCCTGGTACAGGTCGGGCATGGCGCGTGCCGTCACCCGCCGGTCGGCAAGGGCGTACCCGGCGCCGGACGGGGCCTGCGTGTGGTCCCGCACCACCCGGAACCGGCCGTCGCGGGCACGGGCGACGTCGATTGCGTGGAAGAACAGCTGATGCGGCCCGGGGAGCGAGAGCCCGTGCGCGGCCCGCACGTAGCCACGATGGCCGAACACCAGTTGCGGGGGCACCAGTCCCTCCCGGAGCGTGCGCATCGGCCCGTACAGGTCGGCGAGCAGCGTGTCGAGCAGCCGTGAGCGCTGCAGCAGACCCTGCTCGAGGGTGCCCCACTCGTCGGCGGAGAGGACGAACGGCACCCCGTCGAGCTCCCACCGGTGCGGCGCGGCCGGACCGGTCTCGTCGGTGCGGGCGTCGACGGGGTTGTAGGTGATGCCGTGGTTGTCGACGAGCCGGCGCACCCGCTGCCGGTAGCGGGCCAGCGCCTGGGGGCCACGTGCCTGCAGGCCCTCCGCCAGTTCGGCCCAGTGGTCGCGGACGTCGCCCGCGGGGTCGAAGAGTTCGTCGAATTCCGGTCCGCGGTGGGCGTACCGCGCCCGCAGCGACTGCGTGGCGACCACGTCGGTCATGCCGTTGCCGCCTCTCCGTCCGTCCCGGCGCCTGCTGTCACTGTGCCAGGCCGCGCCCCGCCGTGCGCGCCGCGCCGTGTCACCGCGGCGGAGCCGCCCTCTGTGACACCGCGGCGGCGCCGGCCCGTGGGCAGGCGCCGCCGATACGGTCCTGTCGGTGCCCTACTTCTCGGCCTTCTTCGGCTCCGGCTTGAAGTCGATGCCGGACTCCTTGCGCTGCTCGGGGGTGATCGGCGCCGGAGCGTCGGTCAGCGGGTCGACGCCGCCGCCGGACTTCGGGAACGCGATGACCTCGCGGATCGAGTCCGCACCGGCGAGCAGGGCGGTGATGCGGTCCCACCCGAAGGCGATGCCGCCGTGCGGCGGCGCGCCGTACTTGAAGGCCTCGAGCAGGAAGCCGAACTTCTCGTTCGCCTCCTCCTCGGAGATACCCATCACCTTGAACACGCGCTGCTGGAGGTCGGTGCGGTGGATTCGGATCGAGCCGCCGCCGATCTCGTGACCGTTGCACACGATGTCGTAGGCGTAGGCGAGGGCCGAGCCGGGATCGGTGTCGAACGTGTCGAGGTGCTCGGGCATCGGCGAGGTGAAGGCGTGGTGCACCGCCGTCCACGCGGAGCTGCCGAGAGCAACGTCGCCGGAGTCGGTGGCGTCGGCGGCCGGCTCGAACAGCGGGGCGTCGACGACCCACACGAACTTCCAGTCGTCGGGATCGATGAGATCGAGCTTGCGGGCGATCTCGCCGCGAGCGGCACCGAGCAGCGCGCGCATGGGCTTGGTGGCGCCGGCGGCGAAGAAGATGCAGTCCCCCGGCTGGGCGCCGACGTGCTTGGCCAGGCCCTCCCGCTCGGCGTCGGTCAGGTTCTTCGCGACCGGTCCGGACAGCTCCCCGTCCTCGCCGACCAGCACGTACGCCAAGCCCTTCGCCCCGCGCTGCTTGGCCCACTCCTGCCAGGCGTCGAGCTGGCGCCGCGGCTGGCTCGCGCCGCCGGGCATGACGACCGCGCCGACGTACTCGGCCTGGAACACCCGGAAGGTGGTGTCCTTGAAGAACTCCCTGCACTCGACGAGTTCGAGGCCGAAACGCAGGTCGGGCTTGTCGGAGCCGTAGCGGCGCATCGCGTCGGCGTAGGTCATGCGCGGGATCGGGGTGGTCAGCTCGTGCCCGACCAGGCGCCACAGCGCGTGCAGGATCTCCTCGGCGAGCAGGATCACGTCGTCCTGGCTCACGAACGCCATCTCGATGTCGAGCTGGGTGAACTCCGGCTGCCGGTCGGCGCGGAAGTCCTCGTCCCGGTAGCAGCGGGCGATCTGGTAGTACCGCTCGATGCCGCCGGCCATCAGCAACTGCTTGAACAGCTGCGGCGACTGCGGCAGTGCGTAGAAGCTGCCGGGCTGCAGCCGCGCCGGCACCACGAAGTCGCGTGCGCCCTCCGGGGTGGAGCGGGTCAGCGTCGGGGTCTCGACCTCCACGAAGCTGTGGTGGGCGAGCACGGCGCGGGCGGCGGCGTTGACCTTGCTGCGCAGCCGGATCGCCTTGCCCGGGCCCTCGCGCCGCAGGTCCAGGTAGCGGTACTTCAGGCGGGCTTCCTCGCCGACCTGGTCGTCGAGCTGGAACGGCAGCGGCGCAGCCTCGTTGAGAACCTCGAGCGTCGAGGCGTTGACCTCGACGGCACCGGTGGGGATGTCGAAGTTCTGGTTGCCCTCCGGCCGGACCTCGACCACTCCGACAACCTTGATGCAGTATTCGGCGCGCAGACGGTGCGCCTGCTCGAGGACGGCGCCCTCGCGGAAGACGACCTGCGACACACCCGACGCGTCGCGCAGGTCGATGAAGATCACCCCGCCGTGGTCGCGGCGCCGGGCCACCCAGCCGGTGAGGGTGACGGTCTGCTCGGCGTGCTCGGCTCGCAACGAGCCGGCGAGATGGGTGCGCAGCACGGAATTCCTTTCGAAACAACCTAACGAGGGACGTCGTCGTTGCAATCCTACGAAAGACACACATCCGCCGAGGACACCCGTACCCGATCGGCCGTGCCAAGCTGAACCGATCGGTCCCCCTGCGACGAGGAAGTGAAGGCGGCGATGACGTTCAACGAGGGCGCTCGGATGGAGGGCGGCCGCATCCAGCTCGGCGGCGGAGGCGGCCCGGGCGGGAAGATCGCGATCGGCGGTGGCGCCGGCGGCCTGCTGGTGCTGATCCTGGCACTGCTGCTCGGGGGTGATCCCGGCTCGCTCCTCGGCAGCGGCGCCGCGGAGCAGTCCGGGCAGTACGGCTCGGGCACCCTCGAGGGCTGTGAGACCGGGGCGGACGCCAACGCGAGCGTCGACTGCCGCGTCCAGTTCACCGTCGGCAGCCTCGACGCGGTGTGGGAACAGCAGCTCGAGCCGCAGACCGGCGTCGAGTACGTCCGGCCCGCGGTCGTGCTGTTCTCCGGCGCGGTCGCGACGGGCTGCGGCAACGCCACGAGCGACGTCGGACCGTTCTACTGCCCGGCCGACCGGACCGCGTACTTCGACACCAGCTTCTTCCAGGACCTGGTCACCCGATTCGGCGCCAACGCCGGTCCGCTCGCGCAGGAGTACGTCGTCGCGCACGAGGTGGGCCACCACCTGCAGAACCAGCTCGGGGACCTCGGCCGCGCGCAGACCGATCCGCGCGGCGCCGACTCCGGGGCCGTCCGCACCGAGCTGCAGGCCGACTGCTATGCCGGGGCGTGGGCGTACCACGCCGACAAGCAGCCGGATCCGAACACCGGGGAGCCGTTCCTGAAGCCCCTCACCCAGCAGGACATCCGCGACGCGCTGTCGGCGGCGTCCGCCGTCGGCGACGACCGGATCCAGGCTTCCGCCGGCGGGCGGGTGAACCCCGAGGGCTGGACGCACGGGTCGTCCGACCAGCGGCAGAAGTGGTTCCTCGCCGGGTACACCACCGGGCAGATCGCGGCGTGCGACACGTACACGGCGCGAGATCTGGACAACCCGCCGGCGCTGCGCTGACCCCGCCGCCCACCACGGGGAATCCACTCCCGAAACGCGGTGCGCGTGCCATGCTCGAGGGGTCCGCACCGGTACGAGGTGACCTGCCGTGGAATGGTACGACGCCGACGGGTATTCGCTGGGACGGCTGCTGTGCACGCGCGCGCTGGCCCTGGTGTACCTCGTCGCGTTCCTGGTGGCGCTCAACCAGTTCCGGGCGCTGCTCGGGAGCACCGGCCTGACGCCGATTCCCCGCTTCCTGAAGGCGACGTCGTTCGGCCGGGCCCCGAGCGTGTTCCACCTGCGCTACTCGGACCGTCTCTTCGCGGCGGTCGCCGGTCTCGGCGCGGTCCTCGCCGCCGCCACGGCACTCGGGGTGACGGACCGGCTGCCGCTGATCGCGTCGATGCTCGTCTGGTTTCTGCTGTGGCTGCTGTACCTGTCGATCGTCAACGTCGGACAGGTCTGGTACTCGTTCGGCTGGGAATCGTTGCTGCTCGAGACCGGCTTCCTGGCGATCTTCCTCGGCAACGCGGACACCGCCCCGCCACTGCTCGTCCTGATCCTGCTGCGCTGGCTGCTGTTCCGGCTCGAGTTCGGGGCGGGCCTGATCAAGATGCGCGGCGACCGGTGCTGGCGGGATCTGACGTGCCTGTACTACCACCACGAGACCCAGCCGATGCCGGGCCCGCTGAGCTGGTACTTCCACCACCTGCCCAGGCCCCTGCACCGGGTCGAGGTGGCCGGGAACCACGTCACCCAGCTCGTGGTGCCCTTCTTCCTGTTCGCGCCGCAACCGATCGCGGGGATCGCGGCGTCGATCATGATCGTCACCCAGTTGTGGCTGGTGGTCAGCGGCAACTTCTCCTGGCTGAACTGGCTGGCGATCGTGCTGGGCCTGTCGGTGATCCCGGACAGCTGGTGGGAGCGCCTGCTGCCGCTCGAACCCGGGCCGGGGTACGGGACGACGCCGACGGTGTTCGTGGCGGCGGTCGTGGCGCTGACCGGGACGGTCGCGGTGCTCAGCTACCTGCCGGTGCGGAACATGCTCTCCCACCGGCAGGCGATGAACGCCTCGTTCAACCGGTGGCACTTCGTCAACACCTACGGTGCGTTCGGCAGCATCACCCGGCACCGGCACGAGGTGATCGTCGAGGGCACCTCCGATCGGGAGGTGGGTCCCGGCACCGTGTGGCGCGAGTACGAGTTCAAGGGCAAGCCCGGCGACGTGCGCCGCCGGCCCCGCCAGTACGCGCCGTATCACCTGCGGCTGGACTGGCTGATGTGGTTCGCCGCGCTGTCCCCCGACTACGCGCGCTCCTGGTTCGGGCGACTGCTCGAAAAGCTGCTGACCAACGACGAGCACGTGACGGCACTGCTGCGCCGTAACCCGTTCCCCGACGCGCCGCCCCGCTGGGTGCGGGCGCGGTACTTCAGCTACCGGTACACCACGTGGCGCGAGCGCCGCGAGACCGGCGCGTGGTGGGTGCGCGAGTACATCACCGACTACATGCGGCCGGTGGCCCTGGCCGATCGCGACGTCGAATGAGGTTCACCGGAGACGGCGGCGCTTTCGAAAATTCAATCTCGCGTTATCTCACCTTTATCGAACATCAACGCCAGGTAAAGAAAGGGATCGACCGGGCGACCGGTATCCGGGGCCCGGATAGGAAAAGGGGGCCTGCGTCCTCAACCCGCAGGCCCCCTCTATTTCCCCGGGATCAGCTGAGGTTCATGTCCTCGGCGGAACCGGAGAAGAAGTCGAACGCGCCGAAGAGATCGGCGATTGCTCCGAAGAAGTCGGCCAACGTTCCAAAGTCCATGCTGGAGCTCCATTTCTGATCTTGTACATACCGTACCGGTGCCGTGCACCGAACCCAATTGTTACCAAACGCGCCGGGTCCCGCAATTCGAGCGCGGACCCGGCTGCCGCACGCTGTGGAGGGAAATCGAGTTCCGCGAAATTCTCAGGTATCCGCGAATGCAATTGCTGTCGCGCACGGTCGGCACGATCGCGCCTCTGGCGGGCCGCGTCAACGGTGCGGCGGGCCGCCGACCGCCGCGACGCCCAGTGCCGCGAGGCCGTCGACGATCCCGCCGGCGAACTCGTTGACGTCCGGGACGAGATCGGCATCGGCGACCACGTCGACGTTCAACCGGCCTGCGTAGGACAGCACGCCGACGGCGACACCGACGTTGCCCTGCACCACGCCCACCTGGAACAGCTCGCGCACGCGGGCACCCGCGAAGTACAGCGGCACGGGTGGGCCGACCAGATTGCTGACGAACAGATTGACCAGCCGTTGGCGCCGCATCACCCGCACCGTCCACCGCTGGAGCAGCCGTCCCCCGGGCTGCAGCGGCGGCTCCCGCTTGAGCCGCGCGGTCTCGCGGGAGACGGCCGCGACCCGGGCGGCCACCGACCCGGGCCCCACCGGCAGGGGCACGAGCAGGATCCCGACCCGGTTCCCCGGGCTCCGGTCGTCGGCGGTGCGCAGCGACGCCGCCACCGACGCCTTCAGGATCAGGTCCGGATCGAGTTCGCCGCGCGCCGCGAGGAGCCGCCGTGCGCCGGCGGCCACGGCGGCGAGCACGACGTCGTTGACCGTCGCACCGTGCGTGTGGGCGACGCGCCTGACCTCGGCGAGGTCGCAGCGCACCAGGCTCAGCCGGCGGTGCGGCCCGACGGGACCGTCGAACGACACCCGCGGGGCCCGGCCCTGCCGGGCGAGCGAGCGCAGCTGCCGCACCCGCAGGGCGGCACGTCGCGCCGCCACCGTCGGCCGCACTGCCCGGATCCACCGCCACGCGGCCCCGGTCCGGCCGTGCAGGTTGTCGCGGACGAGCGCACGCACGGAGGGCGGAGGTGCGGGGGTGGGCACGGGACCGGGTTCCTCGTCGGGCGCGGCCGCGGCAGTATCGAGCAGGGCGCCGAACAGTTCGAGTGCGGCGATGCCGTCGGCGACCACGTGGTGGAGCCGCAGCAGCAGCGCGATCGTCCCGTCGTCCCGGTCCGTGAGCAGCCACATCTCCCACAGCGGCCGGGACCGGTCGAGGCGTGGTTCGTCGAGTTCCGAGCAGGTGCGCAACAGGGTGGCCTCGTCGCCGGGAGCGGGCAGGGCGCGAGTCCGCACGTGGCACGAGATGTCGAAGCGCGGGTCGTCGACCCACACGGGCGGTCCGGCACCCGGCGGCGGGCGGTGCAGCCGCTGCCGCAGCCGGGGCGCGCGGCGGGTGCGCCGCTCGACGTGCTCGCGGATCGCCGCCAGCCGGAGACGTCCGGCCGCATCGCGCAGCGGTGCCCCGTCCAGGACGGCGAGCGCGGCCACGTGCATGGGCACCCCGCGGTCCTCGACGCGCAGGTTCCCTACGTCGAGCGGGCTCAGCCGCTCGAATCGGGGCCGGTCGTCCGCCATGGTGCCCGTCCTGCCTTCACCCAACGCCCGGACGGCGCGGCTACGGAACGTTCAGCGCCCGCCGGGGCGTCTCGGCGGCACCTTCGTCGCCAGTACCGCGGCCTGGGTGCGGCGTTCGACCCCGAGCTTGGCCAGCAGCCGCGACACGTAATTCTTCACCGTTTTCTCGGCCAGGAACATCCGTTCGGCGATCTGCCGGTTGGTCAGCCCCTCGCCGAGCAGCGCGAGCAGGGTCCGTTCCTGATCGGTCAGGTTCGCATACGGTCCGCCGTCGTTGCTGGTGTCGGCGCGCAGTTTCGCCATCAGCGTGGTCGCGGCGCGGCTGTCGAGCAGGGACTTGCCTGCTCCGACGTCCCGCACGGCCTGGATCAGCTCGGTGCCGCGGATGTCCTTGAGCGCGTAGCCGCTCGCGCCGGCGAGTATCGCATCGAGCATCGCCTGCTCGTCGGTGAACGAGGTCAGCATCAGGCAGCGCAGTCGCGGCATCTGCGAGAGCAGTTCCCGGCACAGCTCGATGCCGTTGCCGTCGGGGAGCCGGACGTCGAGCACGGCGACGTCGGGTTCCGCGGCAGGAACCCGCACGAGAGCCTCGCCGAACGACGACGCCTCCCCCGCGATCGTCAGTTCGGGATCCGTGGTGAGCAGGTCCGCGATGCCACGGCGGACGACCTCGTGGTCATCGACGAGAAAGACCTTGACCATGCGGCAGCCTCCAATCCCCGGTCAGCACGGTACCGCACGGTGTGCCGGCTCACGGTCGGCTCGGGGACAGGACTGTCAACTGCGCTCGCCGGGCCACCACGGCAGCGTGGCACGTCGCCCACTGATGTGCTCGACGTCGATGACGAGGAGGGGATCCTCCGTGCCGATGCCCCACGGCACGCCGCCGGTGCCGTCGAATCCGCGGAGACCGTCCGTGCCGCGCGCGAGCCGGGCGCGGCCGATCGCGACCACACTCCACCCCGACCGGGTCGGCGGCTCGAGTTGTTCGGCATGGAAGGCGAGCAGCCTGCCGTCGAAACGCTCGAACCACCCGTCGTCGCCGGTGGGAACGACGATCTCGCCGTTCGGCGCCGCGAAGGTCACCGGGTGCACCGCGGGCAACGCCCCGTCGGTGTAGACCAGACGGCCGGTCGACACCGACCGCAGCAACGCCATGCACCGACCCGGCGCGAGCGGAGCTTCCGGACCCGTCGTCATCCTGGGCTCCCCTCCTGCAAAGACATCTCCGCACTCCACCCTCGCCCGTCGAGGCGGCACGCGGCAGGGTCAAAAGTCGTCACCACCGGGGCGCAAGTCACCGCGCCGGGGGTCACCCGCGGATTACCCTCGGCACAATGGGAAAAACCGGGCCTTTCGAAGCGGCCCGGGCACGCGGCGCAGGGGCCGTGATCCACCGAAGGGGTGAGCGATGGCCGCCGACGAGGAAACGTTGCTCGCGGGGACCCTCTCGCAGCTGCGACTGAGGGAGCTGCTCGCGGAGGTCCAGGACCGCATCGACCAGGTGATCGTCGCGCGCGATCAGATCGACGGTCTGCTCGAGGCCGTGCTCACGGTGGCGTCCGGGCTCGAGCTCGAGGCGACGCTCGAGCGCATCGTGCACGCCGCGATCGAGCTTGTGGACTGCCGCTACGGCGCCTTGGGCGTCCTCAACCGCCGCGGCGACGGATTGCAGAACTTCGTGTACGAGGGCATAGAGGAAGACACCCGCGCGCTGATCGGCGACCTCCCCACCGGCCACGGACTGCTCGGCCTGCTGATCGAACAGCCGAAACCGATTCGCCTCGACAGCCTGGCCCAGCACGTGGCCTCGTCCGGCTTCCCGGCCCACCACCCGCCCATGCGGACCTTCCTGGGTGTGCCGGTCCGGGTGCACGGCGAGGCGTTCGGCAACCTCTACCTCACCGAGAAGGCGAACGGTCAGTCGTTCACCGAGGACGACGAGGTGATCGTGCAGGCCCTCGCGGCCGCCGCCGGCATCGCGGTGGACAACGCGCGCCTGTTCGAGGAGGCCCGGCTGCGGCAGCGCTGGCAGGAGGCCACGAGCGAGATCCGCGCCGAGTTGCTCGCCGACACCGAACCGGAGGAGGTGCTCGACCTCATCGCCCGGCGCGCCCTGGCCCTGTCGGAGGCGGACCACGTGCAGATCGCCCAACCCGAGGATCCCGACGTGCCGCCGGAGGAGGTGGCCGCCCTGATCGTCACCGCGTACGCCGGTTCGGACCCGGCCGGGTTCGGCGGCAAGCGGATCCGGGTCGAAGGAACCGCGACCGGAACCGTGTACCGGCACGGTGAGCCGCTGCAGGTCACGGAGTTCGACGGTGACGGCGACCGGCACGGGCCGGCGCTGCTGCTGCCGCTGCGTGCGGCGA
Organism: Rhodococcus sp. 2H158; assembly: GCF_053764755.1. Taxonomy (NCBI): domain Bacteria; kingdom Bacillati; phylum Actinomycetota; class Actinomycetes; order Mycobacteriales; family Nocardiaceae; genus Rhodococcus; species Rhodococcus sp. 2H158. The sequence goes on along the minus strand of NZ_JBSNCE010000003.1, from coordinate 25,489 downwards.
CCGACACCGTGTCGGGGGTGCTGTCGGTCATTCGCGATCCGGGGCGGGAGCCGTTCGACGACCGTCAACTCTTCCTCGCCACCTCCTTCACCGATCAGGCGGCGCTCGCGCTGAAGCTGGCCGACGACCAACGACGGCTCAACTCTCTGACCGTGCTCGCCGACCGGGACCGCATCGCGCGGGACCTGCACGATCACGTCATCCAGCGGCTGTTCGCCCACGGCCTGAACCTGCAGAGCACCCACGCCCGCACCCGGGCGCCGGAGATCCGCGGGCGCCTGGCGGACATGATCGACGACGTGCAGAACATCATCACCGACGTGCGCACCGCGATCTTCGACCTGCACGGCGGGATGGAGGGCACCCGGCAACTGCGGCAGGCCCTGCACGACATCGTCGCCGAACACACCGCCGACGTCGGCCTGCGCACCGTCGTGCGCATGTCCGGGCCGCTCAACGTGGTCACCGGGACCCTCGCCGATCACGCCGAGGCGGTGCTGCGGGAGGCGATGAGCAACGTGGTGCACCACTCCGGCGCGGACAACGTCACCGTCACCGTGTCGGTCGACGACTACCTCACCATCGACGTCACCGACAACGGCGTCGGCATTCCGGCCACCGTCGCGCGCAGCGGACTGCACAACCTCGCCTCCCGCGCCGAGGAGGTCGCGGGCACCTTCACCGCTACCGCGGTCGACACCGGCGGCACCCGCCTGCTCTGGTCGGCGCCGCTGCCCGAGGACTGAGCTCGAACCGCCGGCGGCGGGCGGTTCCCGGCCCCGGTATCTCGCCGCGGGCGCGGCAGCGGGTCTCACCGAGGCGGTGACCGGCTCGGTGTGGGACGCGGCAACAATTGCTATTGCTGCGGCGTTCCTCGTCGCCGTTTCCCTTCGCCGCCGTGCCGATCCGAGTTCCGCATCGCCGTTTTTGTCCTTTCTCGGCCGGAAGTCGAGATTCTCCGGTATGCGCCGGATCGCCCGGCGCGGGGGCTATCATCGAATCCGGCAGAGGGAACCCGATGAACACGAACACGAGCGCACTGAGCGACCAGATTCGGGCCGTACACCAATTGGTGCGGACGCAACTGCAGATACTCGAAATTCGCCACGAGCGCAGCTCGCATCCGATGGCGAAGCAGCAAATTGCGGCGGACATCCGCTATATGTCGGAACGGTGCGACGCCCTCGAACGAATTCTGCATTCGCACACGACATCCGCGAACGCGTCGTCGTCTCGGGCGGCGCGGCTGAGCGACTGCATCGCCACCATCGCCGGCTCGGCGGACAGGCGCAGCGTCGCCGCCCTCGAACACGTCCTCGCGGACCAGCTGGCCGACCGCATCCGCACCCTCGAATCCCTCGCGATCGCACTCGGAGACCGGCGGCTGCAGCAGTGGGCACGCGGGATCCACGCGGTCGGCGCCGCCTGATTTCCCTCCCGTTCCCTTCCCACCTGCCCGGGACGCGTGCCAGGCTGGAGCCACGGTCCTGCCGAGCTGTTTCGGCCGTTCCGGTTGGAGGAGACGATGACGTCCACGCTGCCGCGCCGTGCCGGATCCGACCGTGGCGATGTCCCGGACCGGCTGCTGACCATGGGCGTCGAGGAGGAGTTGCTGCTCGTCGACGCCGACTCCGGCCGGCCCCGGCTGAGCAACGCCGCCGTCGTGGCCGATGCCCGTGAGGCCGGGCTCGACCTCCAGCTCGAGCTGTCGCGCTGCCAGGTCGAGACCGCCACACCGGTCTGCACCCGGATCGACGACCTGCGACAGGAACTGCGCGTCTCGCGCGCGATGGCTGCGGCGGCCGCCGCACGCGCCGGGTCCCGCCTGCTCGCGGCGGCAGTGCCCCCGTTCGACACCACCCCGCCCGGGGCGCTCACGGACGCCGCCCGGTACCGGCGGATGGCCGAGCACTTCGGGGCGGTGACCGACCAGGTGATCTGCGGCTGCCACGTCCACGTCGGGGTGCGCGATCGCGACGTCGCGGTGCAGGTCTGCAATCACCTGCGGCCCTGGCTGCCCGCCCTGCTCGCGCTCACGGCGAACTCGTCCGTCACCGCCGGCGCCGACACCGGCTACGCCAGCTGGCGTCACATCCAGTGGGGGCGCTGGGCCAGCGGCGGGCCGCCGCCCTTCTTCCGGTCCGCCCGGCACTACGACGACGTCGTCGCCATGATGCTCGACGCCGGCACCGTCCTCGACCCCGCGATGGTCTACTGGGACATCCGGCTCTCGCCGCACCTGCCCACCCTCGAGATCCGGGTCTGCGACGTGCCCGCCACGATCGAGGAGACCGTCACCGCCGCCACCCTCGTCCGCGGACTCGTGTCCACCGCGCTCACCGCCGTCCACCGCGGTGACCCGGCGCCCCGGCTCGAGGCCGACCGGCTGAAGGCCGCGTGCTGGCGCGCCGCGCGCGAGGGCATCGACGGCTACGGGATGGATCCGCTGACACAACGGCCCGTCCCCGCCGCCCAGCTGCTGGGCTCGCTGCTCGAGCACGTGCGGCCCGGCCTCGAGGAGGCCGGCGACTTCTCGTCCGCGCGCGCGTCGGTGCGGCGGATCCTGCGCCGGGGCAACGGCGCGCGCCGTCAGCGGCGAGCGCTCGCGGCGTCCCGGAGCACGGCGGACTTCGTCGCGGAACTGGCCCGCATCACCGTCGAGGGGTGCGAGCCGGCCGCTCCCCCACCGACGGCCCGGTGATCGCTCCTACTCGGTGATCGCTCCTACTCGGTGATCGCTCCTACTCGGTGATCGCTCCTACTCGGTGATCGCTCCTACTCGGGGGGTGTGACGCCGATGTCCTCGTGCCACAGGTCCGGGTGCTCGGCGACGAACGTCGCCATCATGTCGATGCACCGTCGATCGTTCAGCACCGTCACCTCGACCCCGTGCTCGGCGAGCCAGCCGTGGCCGCCGGTGAACGTGACGCTCTCCCCGATCACCACGGCGCCGATGCCGAACTGCCGGATCAGGCCGCTGCAGTACCAGCACGGCGACAACGTCGTCACCATGATCGTCGAGCGGTAGTCGCGCCGGCGGCCCGCGGCCCGGAAGGCGGCGGTCTCGGCGTGCAGCGACGGGTCGCCCTCCTGCACCCGCCGGTTGTGGCCGCGGCCGAGCAGCCTCCCGTCGGCGGTGAACAGGGCCGCGCCGATCGGGATGCCGCCCTCGGCGAGCCCGAGCCGGGCCTCCTCGAGCGCGACCTCGAGCATGGCATCGGTGGTGGGGATGCCGAGCGGCCTGCGCGGGTCCGTCATGGCGTCACCTCGAATCCCGCTCAGGCGAACGACTTGTGGATCTGCGCACCGTAGCGGCGGATGATCTTCTGCTTGGCGGCGGTGTAGGCGTGGACGTCGTCCTGCAAGCCCTTGTTCTCGAGCGATCGGCGCGCCAACTCGCCGGCGATCACGTCGAGGAACAACTCGGCCAGCAGCAGTCGTGCCACATCCCGGAACCGGCCCCGGCCGTCGAGATACAGCTGCACGGTGGGATCGCCGGTGTTGATGAGGATCGTTCGCTGCTCGGGGTCGTACACGGCACGTCCACCCTCGTCCCCGAGATAGCGCAGGTCGTAGCCGACGAACATGTCCTCGCCGTGGTCGCGTGGCGGCCGTCGGTGTTCCTCCGGATGGGGCGGTGTGTGCGGGCGCGGCACATGGTGCGGCGACGGCGCGTTCTCGGCGATGACGATCTCGCACCACGCCCAGAACGCCCCGGATCGCACCATGATCTCGCCGCGCTCCCGGGCCGCCTCGCCGACGACCGTCCATTCCAGCCGCTGCACACCGGTCTTCTGCTCCACGGCAATCTCGGTGGGCCGCGGGTCGATCCGCATCGAGTCGGGCAGCGTGTACGTGATCGTCAGCCTGTCGTCGCCGGGCAGGCGCTCGGTGTCGACTTCCAGAGTGATGTGGAATTGATGGCCGGGCCTGCGGTAGTAGAAGGGCGTCGTGAATTGAAGGACAACCGACTTCTCCGTGGCGGTCGCGGTCGTCAGCGGTGTCGATGCCGGCGCCGGCCCGATCCCGAGATCCCGGATCGCCGACTCGCTCATCCGGTGCAGCAGCCGGTCGATCATGTGCGCGGTGTGCTCGGAGGTTATCGCGTGCTCGAGGTGTCTGAGCTGATCGCGTTCGGCCAGAACATATTCGGCGAGCCGGACACTGACCGCCTGCGCGAACGCGGCGACGAACGGGTCCTTGTGGTTCAGACCCTCACGCTCGTCGCTGATGATCGGCTCACCCTGCCCGAGCCGCTCGATCAGGGCCGCGCAGTGCACGGTGCCGAACAGGTACTCGGCGCCCACCTGGTTCTCGTACTCGAACATCTGACAGTCGAGCACGGCGAGGCCCGAGACGACGACGAGACCGTTCGTGCGCTCGTCCCCCGACATGGTCAGCTCGGCGCCTTCGGCCCGCTTCAGAGTGAGGGTGAAGGTGTACTCGTCGCCGTCGAAGACGAAGCTGCCGGGCGCGTCCGGACCGATCAGCACGAGCGCCGGGGGTTCGTCGAAGAGCACCCGGCCGCTGCGGTGGATCTCGTGCCGACCGGCGACGTGCACCACCTCCACGCTCCGCCGCGACAGCACCTCACGCAGGTAGACGTTGTCGGACAGCGCCTGCACCACGGTCTGGTACCGGGAGATGACCACGTGCGGGTTCTCCACGACCAACGTCACCCGGGTACCGTTCCCGGGGATGCCGAGGCGTTCGCGGTCGTCGTCCGAGACCGGCCGGTCGCCGCCGTGGTCGTCGTAGAGGTATCCGCCGTTCTCGCCGCGGAAGAGGTCGATGCGGGTGAGCCGGCCGTCCTTGACGGTCTCGACCGTTCCGGCGCCGACACCGAACACGGCCTGCTTGAGGCCGCGCCCGAAGTAGCCCCGCCCATGGCCCTCGCCCCGCGACAGCGGGCTGTGGGCTGCCCCGTACGCCAGGATGCGGGCGGCCTGGTCGAACGGCATCCCTTCGGCATGGTCGGTGACCTGCAGGACCGCGCCCGACTGGTGGCGCTCGTAGGTGATGTCGATGCGGCCGTTCGCCTGCGCGCGGCCGTTGTCCAGCCGGGAGTAGCTGTCGTCACTGTTGGTGATCAGTTCGACGAGCGCCTTCTCGATCGAGGCGAAGCGCCGCGAATCGATCCCGATCACACGCTGGTCCACCGGAATGGGGGCGACTGCCATCGTTTCTGCCTTGTCTGTTCCGTCGGGCAGTCCTGAGGGTGGCTTCCCGAACTTGCCGCGATCGTACCGACGTTCGCGTCGATGCCGCGGCAATCGAAGTGCCCGGCGATGTCACCGCATTTCGTCGCATCCCGTCAACTCCAGGTACTCGTCCGGCAGTCGCCCGTCGGTGACGACCCCGCCGTCGGACCACGTGAACGTCAGCTCCGCGAAACCGGTAGCGGCCGCGTTCGGCTCGCCCTCGCGCGGGTAGTTGTATTCGACGTCGAGGGAGTCGAAGGCCGTTGCGACCACCGCCGGGTTCAGCGCGCACGGCGTGGCGGTGCCGACATATTCGCCGCGGTGGAACATCAGCAGGTGCGTCGGCGACGACCCCGTCGCCCCCACGATGCCGACCTGCGCGTAGCTGAGGTCGCTGCAGCGGTTGTAGTTGCCGTTGTACGCCTGCAGCCACGTGGCATCGGGGATCTGTTGCGGCGGGGGTAGCTGCTCGATCACCGCGAACACCTCGGGTGCGTCGAGGTCGACGTCCGGGTCGCACGGCTGTTCGTCCATCGCCGTGGACACGGCGGCCCCACCGGTGGGTGCCTGACGGGAGGACGTCTCGGTGGTCGGTTCGGCCACCGGCTGCCCGTCCTGCGCCTGCGCGCACCCGGCCAGGATCGCAATCGCGGCGATCGACACAAGGGTGACACCGGCTGCGCGACTCGGCATGGGGCTCCTCGGACTCTCGGGTGCGACGGCGGTCGCCGCGACGGGTACGAATCGTGTCAGGTCGGATCATCCCAGTCGAGACCCGTGGCAAGGTCGCGGAATGGGTGTACCGAACCTCGACGCGACGCCCGCGGTCTCGAAGACCGGGGACGAACCGCTGCACGAGTCCGGCCGGGGGCGGACCTACCCTCCAACCTCATCAGGGTGGGGGCGGGAGCCGGGCCCTGAAGGAGTCCAGTGGCCACCCTGGGTGCTCGGGTCGCAGGGGTGGAGTGGTGGCGCGGCTACCGTGGGCGCACGGCGTAGGTCAGGTGCGTCACCCTCGGGGAGGGCTCCGCTCGGACCGGCTCCAGGGCCACGCGGCCCGCGTCCACGCCCTCGAACAGGCGGATCCCGGAGCCGAACAGCACGGGTGCGAGCGCGATCGAGAACTCGTCGATCAGGCCGGCGTTCACGTACTCGAGGATCGTCGCGCCGCCGCCCGCGATGCGGACGTCCCGGTCGCCGGCGGCCTCGCGGGCCTGGTCGAGCGCGGCCTCGATGCCGTCGTTGACGAAGGTGAAGGTCGTGCCGCCGGGCCGTTCCCACGGGTCACGCTTCTCGTGCGTCACGACGAACACCGGCGTGTGGAACGGCGCCTCCTCCGGCCACGCCTGCTCGCCGGCGTCGAACATGCGCTTGCCCATCACGCTCGCGCCGGTGATCTCGAACGTCTCCCGCGCGATGTCGTTGTCGCGCCCTTCCTCGCCGCCCTCGCCGAGCTTCAGGTTCTCCCGGAAGAACCGCTGCGGGAAGATCCACTGCTGCAGTTCCATCCACTGCGCCATCCAGCGCTGCACGTCCGGGTCGTCCTGCTTCTCGGGCGCGAAGAGGTCCTCGACGGGCACGGACTCGGGCGCGATGTAGCCGTCCAGCGACATCGACACGCTGAAGAACACCTTCCCGGCCATCAGCCCTGCGCCCCCTTCCGAACGATCTCGGTGACGTAGGCAGCCAGGTTGCTCAGGGTCTGCCGGCCGCCCTCGATCGCGTGGTACTTCTCGACCGCCTCGTCGCGCAGCTCCTTGGTGGGGAACACCGTGCGCATCTCGATCCGGGTCGCCACACCGTCGGGCTCGAACGTCAGGACCGACACGAAGGCGTTCGGGTCGCCGCGGAACTCACCGTGGAGCAGCGCGATCCGCTCCGGCGGGGCGATCTCGGTCCAGGAGATCCACTCCTGGTAGTCCGTCCTGTCCGGTCCGTGCATCACGAAGTCCCACGCCCCGCCGACGCGGAACTCGAAGGACCGCGTGGTGGTGGTGAACCCCTCCGGCCCCCACCACCGCGACAGGTGCCGCACCTCGGTAAACGCCTCGAACACCAGCTCCCGTGGGGCGTCGATGACCCGGGAGATGACGATCTCGCGGTCGGCCGTCGCGGACTGCGCCGGCCCTCCTCGTCCCGTCGCGCTCATCAGCTACTCCTCCTGCCTTGCCTGCTCGAGGTCCTGCACGTACGCGTCCAGCCGGTCGAAGCTTTCGTTCCAGAACCGCTCGAACCCACCGGTCCACTCGTGGAGCGGTCGCAGCCCGCGGGCGTCAAGGCCGTACAGGCGCTGCTTGCCTGCCTTGCGGTCCCGCACCAACCCGACCTCCCGGAGCACCCGCAGGTGTTTGGACGCGCGCGGCTGGGTCATCCCCAACTCCCGGGCCAACTCGGTCACCGGCCGCTCACCCGCCCGCAGCAGCACCAGGATCTCCCGGCGCTGCGGCTCGGCGATCGCATTGAAGACGTCCGACGTCGTCGCTGCGCGTGCCATGGCAGCCATCATATTCCCATATCGGCATGCGTCAAGCCGAGAGGAATCAAGCGGGTCGCCGCCATGGAGTCCTTCTTCAGCCTGCTGCAGAAGAACGTGCTCGACACCCGACGCTGGCGAGCGCCCGCAAGCTCGACGAGACGGTCGGCGAGCAGAAGCGGATATCACTCGCGGCGCCGTTGCAGCGGGTGCACCCGGTCCGAGCGGGGTTCGGTGACCTGCGAGCGACGGTCGAGGCGGTCTCGGCCGGACCGTGAGATGCGCCGGGGCAGGACCCGGAGTGGGGTATGGAGGCAGAGGACGGTAACGGAGCGTCGGCTGGGACACGCTGCGTCCGGAACTGCTCGATGCGATGCTCGGACCATCCCGGCGTCGGCGCCGCGCATCAGTCGTCAGAACCCGTCCAACCGAGATCGCAACGCTCGTGCAGAGTGTCCGGCTCGTGGTCGAGCCGAGCGAACTCCGGCCACATCGTCAGCAGCCGGTAGAACTCCGCATCGTGTCCGTGTGCCGGCAAGAGGACCAACATCACTGTTCGCGACTGTGACCCAGCGTAGAAGGGTTCGGTGCGGATGGCTGTAAGAGTTCGGCTCGGGTGCTGGGCATGCCGCTGTGACCCCGTTCGGTGCATTTGACCGCCAGAACCTGATTGATCCCGAGCCGGTTCGCCGCAAATGCCAACGCCGAGCCGGCCATGTACAGCCGCCATACTCGTGCCCGCCCGGCGCTGCTGTGGGCCACCGCCTCGTCCCAGTTCGACTCCAGGTTCGCCACCCAGGCCCGCAGGGTCGTCGCGTAGTGCTCGCGCAGCGACTCGACGTCGCGCACCTCGAAACCGGCCCCTTCGAGCGCCTCGATCATGGTCGCGAGCGGCAAGATCTCGCCATCGGGGAACACATAGCGATCGATGAACGACGTTTTCGAGAACTCGGCGACGGATTTGCCCGGTCGCCGCGAGATCGCGTGGTTGAGCAATCGCCCTTGCGGGCGTAGCAGCGCGAACAGGTCCGCGGCATAGGTCGCCAGCATCGCAGCGCCGACGTGCTCGGCCATGCCGATGCTCGAGATCGCGTCGTAGGGGCCGTCGGTGACGTCGCGGTAGTCCTGGACCCGGATCTGCACCAACTCGCCCACGCCCGCGTCGACCATCCGTTTGCTGGCGTAGTCCGCCTGTTCGTGGGACAAGGTGACACCGACGACGTGCGCGCCGTAGTGACGTGCCGCGTGCAGCGCGAAGGTCCCCCACCCGCAGCCGACGTCGAGCACCCGCATCCCCGCGGTCAGACCGAGTTTGCGGGCCACCAGATCACATTTGGCGTACTGGGCCGCGTCCAAATTCTCGCTCTGCGCCGCCCAGTACGCGCACGAGTAGGTCATCGACTCTCCGAGCACGAGTCGATAGAAGTCGTTGCCGACGTCGTAGTGGTGGCTGATCGCGGCGGCGTCACGCCCCTTGTCGTGCCGGCGCCCGCGCACCGGTTTCATCTCCTCCGCCGGCGGCCTCGGGGGCGGGCCGAGGATCCCCAGGCGCAGCGCCGCTTTCACCAGCGCCTTCTTCGTGTGCCCGTCGACCCGGACACCCGGGCCCCGGCTCGGGTCCGACACCTGCTCCAACACGTCCAGGCCGGCGAGCAGGTCTCCCTCGATGTCGATGTCGCCGGAGACGTAGGCCCGAGCGAAACCGAGGTCGTTGGGCGCCCACAGCAACCGCCGGAGACCACGCCGATTGACGAGGCGCACCTGCCAGGGCGCGTCCGCAGGCCCACTCCGGCTGCCGTCCCAACACCTGATCCCGACCGGAGCCTCCTCGCCCACCACCGCACGAACCAGCGGCGCCACGGTGTCAGCGACCGTCATACGCACCTCCGTCACAGTTCGGACCCGACCACCGCAGCGACTGCGCGGTTCCCGCTGCTCGCCGTGACGCACAGGCCTGTCAACCCGCACCCACGTCCCGCAACGCCACCTCGTCGACGATATCGATGGAACCCCCGTCGCCGCACACCATCACACCAATCTCCTTGTGTCACCAACCCGGCTTCGCAAAACTCGCACACCTCGTCGACCACGACCACCGGTCCAGCGCCACAGGCCTCGCCAGGGCAGCCCTCGACCCGAACCGGCTGTGTCCCATTGCGCTTCGGCATGCCCGGCACGTCACCGGACAGGACACAACCGACGATGATCGACACGCCTCGCTCGGAGGCGAATATCGAGCCGGGGGATCAACGATCCCGGTGGGCGTGCCGCAGGAACCGTTCGAGGTAACGGGGAGCCGCGGACCATGCTGCGAGCTCATCTTCCGGTGCTTGCGCACGTCGACTCCGTGCTCGGATGCGCTCTCGAGCACGGTGTCGTCGCGACCGACCAGCGGTAGGTGCCGATCGGTCGACCTGGTGGCCGGACTCAGAATCAGGTGCGGATCCTCCGCGACGTCTCCGACCAGGTCGACGCCTCTGTCGTCGGGCCGGTAGACCCGAGAGCCCGCCAGCGCGCCCCGGCCGGCGGTGGCCGAACCTATTCGTGCGCAACCCGTTCAAGCCGGGTCGCATGAAGTTACCCCGCGCCGAGTAAGGGCGTGGAAGGATGACCTCACGCACAACCGCGCTCCGTGTGCATAGCCAGCCCCATGGAACCTGACGGTCGAGTCGTCTGCCCAGCAGAAGACGTAATCGAAGGAAGACCCATGACCGCACCCGGCGGTATCACGATCGATCCGGCACTCGTCGATCTGTACAAGGACCTGCACCGGCATCCCGAGCTCGGATTCCGAGAACACCGCACCGCCGCGATCGTGGCCGACCGGCTGAGAGAATCGGGATTCGAGGTCACCACCGGCGTAGGGAAGACCGGCGTGGTCGGCGTCCTGAAGAACGGGCCGGGGCCGACCGCGCTGCTGCGGGCGGACATGGACGCCCTTCCCGTCCGGGAGGACACCGGGCTCGACTACGCCAGCACCGCCACGGCCACCGACGAGCACGGCGGCACAGTGCCGGTCGCGCATGCGTGCGGCCACGACCTGCACACCACCTGCCTGCTGGGCGCGGCCCAAATTCTCGCTGCCGACCGGACCGGCTGGACCGGCACCCTACTGCTGGTGTTCCAGCCCGCCGAGGAGCTGGGCGCGGGTGCGCAGGCCGTGGTGGACGACGGCGTGTTCGACAGATTCCCGAAGCCGGACGTCGTGCTCGGTCAGCACGTGGCGCCCCTGCCGGCCGGCAAGATCGCCGGACATCCCGGCCCGTCGTACGCGGGCTCGGATTCTCTGCGGGTGCGGCTCGTCGGAAGGGGCGCGCACGGATCGATGCCGGAGGCGTCGGTCGATCCCATCGTGTTGGCCGCCGCCACGGTCTTGCGTCTGCAGACCGTCGTCTCCCGGGAGATTCCGAGTACCGCGACCGCGGTGCTCACCGTCGGGTCGATCCATGCCGGTGACGCCGCGAACGTGATTCCCGGGCACGCCGAGATCCAGTTGAACATCCGCAGTTACGACACCGCCGTGCGCCGCCGCATCCTCGACAGTGTCGAACGCATCGTGCGCGGCGAAGCTGCCACGGCCGACGCGCCGGAGGACCCGACCATCACCGAGATCGAACGATTTCCGGTCGTCACCAACGACGCGGACGCGTTGCGCACGAGCCTCGATGCCTTCGCGACGTGGCTGGGGCAGGACAACATTCTCGATCCGGGAGCCGGCGCCGGAAGCGAGGACGTCGGCATTCTCGCCACCAGCGCCGGGGCACCGCTGTCCTACTGGCTTCTCGGCGGCGCCGATCCGTCGCTCTTCACCACCGGTGATATGGCCGATCCCGCGCTGCTCACCGTGCCGTCCAACCATTCACCCCACTACGCCCCTGTCATCGAACCGACGCTGCCGATCGGGGTCGCCGCGTTGGTGACCGCCGCCCGGACGTGGCTGCCGTCGACTCACTGACCGTCCGCAGCACCGCTCTCGGCGCGCCCGCAATCACCCACTACCGGCGGCACCGCATCGACCCGTACCGAGTTACTGGACGATAAGCGGCCTTACGTCAGCTGGACGAAGCATGGAGTGCCAGTCTGCGGAGCGGGCGCGCCGCTTTCGTCGAGTAGTTCGTGTCACTCGCGAAGGAGGCAGGGAACGAACCGGCCTCGGCCGCGCACGCGGTGAGCGATCCCGCAACGGCAGTGGCCGTGAGGGCACCGAGACCGAGTTTGAGAGCGCTGCGGCGTGAGGTCAGGAACGTCATGTGGTCTCCGGAGGCGTAGGGAATCATGGGCCGGCGAGTACGGTCCGGCGGCTGATGCGGCAGAGGAGAAGGTGTTACCCGTGCGTGACGCGGCTGCCTGCACGGTCGGTCGTGACAGCGCGGCACTGGTCGCGTCGTTCGGTTTCGGTCTGCCCTGCCCATATGCCGTGCACATCGCCGAGACCGCGGACATTCTCACGGCAGCCGACGAGAACGCGGCAGGTGCTGCAGATTTGTTTGGCGGCCTGTTCACGGTGGATCCTTGTTCCTCGGTTTTCGCCGGTGGGAGCGAAGAACAGGTAGTCCCCGAGTGAGCGGCACGCCGCCTGTTGGCGCCATTGCGGATCCGGCGCAGACCCGGTGTGCCGAGGTGGTCAGGGGGAGGGTCGATGCATTGCTGTCTTGATCGGTCAGGGCACCGGGAACTGCACCGATGACTTGGCGGCGACGAAAGTCGCGAACTCGGTGTTGACGCGTTGGTGCTGTGGATCGGTCATGTAGTCGGTGAGTGCCTGTTGGTCACGGAAGACGGCGGCGACGGCGTAGTCCGCGGTTCCCGGCCGCAGGCGCAGGTCGGCACCGTGGTGGTAGGACTCGATACCCGTGCAGGAGTGGGAGACGGTCTCGAGCGCGTGGGAGAGCGCGTCGATGGTCTCTGATGCGGTGTTCGGGGTGAAGGTGAAGGTCACCACGTGAGCGATAGGCATGGCCGGTGGTTCTTTCCGGGAGTGGGTGGGTTCGGCAGTGCGGTCCGGGCGCGACAGTGTCCTCAGGCGGGTTGAGCTTCGAGTTGGTGCAGCGGTGCGCCGGTGGCTCCGCGCACTTGATCCTCGGTGACACCGGGTGCGCACTCGCGCAGGACCAGGCCGTCGTCGGTCACGTCGATCACGGCGAGGTTGGTGATGATCCGCTGCACCACGCCCTCTCCCGTGAGCGGCAGCGAGCACTCCGAGACGATCTTGGGGTTGCCCTGCTTGTCGGTGTGTTCCATGAGCACGATGACCGTGCGGGCACCGTGGACGAGGTCCATCGCCCCGCCCATGCCCTTGACCATCTTGCCCGGCACCATCCAGTTCGCCAGATCGCCCGTAGCGGAGACCTCCATGCCACCGAGCACCGCGGTGTCGATGTGCCCGCCGCGGATCATGCCGAAGCTCAGCGCCGAGTCGAAGAACGCCGCGCCCGGGTTGACGGTGACCGTTTCCTTACCGGCGTTGATCAAGTCCGGATCGACCGCGTCCTCGGTCGGGTACGGTCCCGTTCCCAGGATCCCGTTCTCACTGTGCAGGGTGACCTTCACGCCCTCGCGCAGGTAGTTGGGGATCAGCGTCGGCAGGCCGATTCCGAGGTTGACGTACTCCCCCGGCGACAGCTCCTGAGCGGCCCGGGCCGCCATCTGTGTGCGCGACCAGCCGACGGTCTGTGTGTCCACACTCACGGTCATCTCAGGCACCTTTTCCGGCCGACACGGTCCGCTTCTCGATCTGCTTGTCCTGCACCCCGGTGTGCACGATCCGGTTGACGAAGATCCCCGGCAGGTGCACTTCGCCCGGATCGATCTCGCCCGGCTCCACCAGCTCCTCCACCTGCGCGATACAGATCCGGCCGGCCATCGCGGCGAGCGGGTTGAAGTTCATCGCGGCCTTGTTGAACACCAGGTTGCCCTCGGTGTCACCCTTGAGCGCGTGCACCAGCGAGAAGTCCGCCGTGATCGATTCCTCGAGCACGTACCGCTTGCCGCGGAACTCGCGGATCTCCTTCGGCGGGGATGCCACCGCGACCGATCCGTCGGCGTTGTAGCGCCACGGCAGACCGCCCTGCGAGATCGGTGTTCCCACCCCGGCAGGGGTGAAGAAGGCGGGAATGCCCGCGCCTCCGGCCCGCAGCTTCTCCGCGAGGGTTCCCTGGGGCGTCAGCTCCACCTCGAGTTCACCCGACAGGTACTGCCGCGCGAACTCCTTGTTCTCCCCCACATAGGACGAGATCATCCGCCGGATCTTGCCTGCGGTGAGCAACAGGTCCAGTCCGTGGCCTGCGCTGCCGCAGTTGTTGGAGAAGATCTCGAATCCGCTGACGTCGCGGCCGGCGAGTGCGGCGATCATAACGTCGGGCACGCCGACGACTCCGAAACCTCCCACGGCCAGGGCCGCTCCGGACGGGATGTCTGCGACCGCCTCGGTGGCGGAGGCGATGGTCTTACCGGCGCGCAGCGCGGTGAGATGGTCGGTCACGCGGGTCAGCCCTTGCTCGAGTGCGCGCCGGTCATCAGAGCGGCGAGGTCTTCGGGTTCGAGGAACGACGGCGGCAGGGGCGGTCCCCACGAGTACAGGCCGGCCAGCCCGTGGAGCACCTCCGGGGTCCACACCTCGTCTTCGGGGATGCAGTCCATGTCGGAGTAATACTCGGAGTAGTTGCCGGCGGGATCGCGCAGGTACCAGAAGAAGTTCGAGCCGGCGTAATGCCGTCCCAGGCCCCAGGCGTGCCGTTCCGGATGTCCTTCGAGCATTCCGTATCCGCCGCGTCCGACTTCGTCGATGTCGTCGACCTGCCAGCTGGTGTGGTGCAGGAAGTTCACCGGCGAGGCCTGGACGAGCACGTTGTGGTGATCGGTGGAGCAGCGCATGAAGGCGGCCGTGTCCCCGACGTAGTCGCTGACCTTGAACCCGAGGCCTTCGGTGAAGAACCTCCGCGTCGTCTCGTAGTCGACACTGCCGAGCACGGCGTGGCCGAGCTTGCGGGGACGGACCGGCTCGGTGCGCGAGGAGAAGGGCGCGCGGCCGGTGCGGTCGATCCGTCCGGGCCCGTTGTACGGGGTGGCCGGTACCGGGGGCACGACGATGCGCGAGCGTACCGCGACACGCACTCGGGTGCCGGTGGCCGGTTCCACGGCCACCAGACTCGACTCTTCGTGCACCACCGGTACGCCGAGCTGGGCCAGTCGCCGGGCGATGGACGCGATGTCGTCGGGGTCGTCCGCAGCGACCTCGAGTTCGACCAGCCGACGGATCGGTGCATGGACGATCTCGAGTTGCTCGCCACCGTTCTGGGTGGCGAAGATGCCGCCACCGCGGTGGTCGAGCCCGAATTCGGTGTAGTAGGAGATGTTTTCGTCCACATTGGGCACACCGATGGTGACTTTGCCCAGTCCGTGCAATGCCATGACAGTTCTCCTGTTACTTCGCGGCGGGAGCGGCGACGAACCGCTGATGCAGTTCGCCGATGCCTTCGATCCAGCTGTCGAGGGTTTCGCCGGGCTGCAGGAACCGCTTCGGGGTGCGGCCACCGCCGACGCCGGCAGGGGTACCGGTGAAGATGACGTCGCCCGGGTACAAGGTGACAGTTTGTGAGAGGGCGGCGATCAGTTTGCCGACCGGAAAGATCAGCTCGCGGGTGCGGCCTTTCTGCATCTCCTCGCCGTCGATGCTGCAGCCGAGCTCCAGATCGCTCGGATCGGCGAACTCGTCCGGGGTGACCAGCCACGGACCCTGCGGGGAGAATCCGGGGAACGACTTTCCGAGTCCGAATTGCGGTGCGGGTCCGCGCAACTGGGTGACTCGTTCGGAGATGTCCTGCCCGACGGTCAATCCGGCTACGTGGTCCCAGGCATCCTGCTCGGCGATCTGGAAGCCTTCGCGGCCGATGATCGCCACGAGTTCGATTTCCCAGTCGACGTTGCCGCCGGCGGGAATGGTGACCTCGGTGTCCGGACCGGAGAAGCTCGAGACGTACTTGGTGAAGACCGGCGGGAGCTGGCTCGGCGCCTCGAAGCCGGATTCGGCGGCGTGATCGGAGTAGTTCAGGCCGACCGCGAAAACCTGGCGCGGGGCCGGCGACGGCGCCTCGAGCGCTGCCCGCTGCACCGGGGTGGTCTGCTCCGTCGAATCCACATCCGAAGCCCAGGAGCGGAACTCGTCCCAGGTGTTGTAGATCGACGGCAGGTCCGGACCGAACCGACCATTGCTCGCAGCGGCGATATCGACGGCGTGCTCGGCACCGCGCTCTCCGACGATCAGAGCGGCGCGACCGGCAATGTTGGCAATACGCATGAGAGGTATCTCCTGTAACTGTGTAGGGAACTCGGGGCGGTGAGGTGTCAGGCTGTCGGAACAGGGGTGGCGACAGAAATCGGAGCGAGGACAGCGTGGTACTCGTGGACAAGGTCGGTGAGCCGCTCCGGGGTGGCAGCGGTGCCGAAGACGTAGTGGTCAGGCCGGAGCAGTACGCCGGCGATCTGCTGGTCGGCGAACCAGCGCGACCATGCGTGAGTGGAATCGTCGAGATCGCAGTCTTCCGAGCCGATCGAGAACACTCGCACGTTCGCCGCATCGAGTAGGGACCGATGCGTTTCGCCGATCCGGGCAGCAGCCGCGGCGTCGGACGTCAGCAGAACCGCGCCGTAGCCGACGACGTCGTCGAGCAGTGTGGGGTGCCCGCCGGCAGTTTCCACCGGGAACTGCGGAGCATGGGTTCCCGCGAGTCCGGCGAGGCCCTCGGCCGTGGCCACGATCCCCGACCCCAGGACCGGCTGCTCGGTGATGGGCAGAACCTTGGCCGGATCTGCTCCCCCGGCGAGCATGCGGGCATCACGTTCGACAGCCAGCTCCGGGTCCAGGACGCAGATGACGTTGCCGAGGGCCACCGACATCGCGATTGCGTACTGCAGGTGTCGCGTCCGTTCGGAGGTGTAGCTGTCGAGCAGTGCCGGGCCGGACCGGCCGCTCAGGACACGGTCGAGCTTCCAGGACAGGTTCGCCGCGTCGCGCATGCCGGAACACATGCCCTGGCCTGCGAACGGAGGCATCTGGTGGGCGGCATCGCCGGCCAGAAGCAGTCGGCCCTTGTTCCACGCGTCGGCCCACCGGGCACCGAAGGTGTAGACCGCGTGCCGCTCGAGATCGGTGTTTTCCGGGGTTCGCCCCCAGGCTGCGAGCAACTCCCACGCCTTGGCGGGGTCGTTGAGGGAGTCGCGTGTTTCCCCCGGCAGTCGCATGAACTCCCAGCGTCGCCGTCCCGGTCCGCCGGACACCACGGTGGTGGGTCGCGCCGGATCGCACATCTGCCAGTTCTGCGGCACCGGGTCGACGTCGTCCCAGCCCGGCGGTGCCCAGTCGGCGTCGTCGTGGGGCTTCGTGTCCACGACCAGCCAGTCGAAGAAAAATCCCCGGTCGACCATGGAGACACCCATGCGCTGGCGGACGAAGCTGTTCGCGCCGTCGCATCCGACCACGTATCGGGCTCGGATCTGGCGTTGCTTGGTCACCGCGCTGGTGTAGGTGACCAGCACGTCGTCGTCGGTTTCGTGGATCTGCACCACCTCGGCGCCGCGCCGCAGCCGCACGTTGGGCATGGCGGTCACCGCGTCGGCGAGCACCTGCTCGAGCTCGGGCTGGGAGAAGAAGGACGTGCCCCAGCCGCACGGGCGGTCGAGCTCCCACGGGATCTTCACCAGTGTCCGGCCTTGGGCGTTGCGCCACTCGTACGAGTCGTGCACCGGCTCGGAGATGGCCTTGACCTCGTCGCTCAGGCCCATGGACTGGAAGGCGCGTCCGATCTCGTCATCGAAGACCACGGCCCGGGGCAATCCGTAGGGCTCGGGCCAGCGCTCGAGGATCACCACGTCGTGACCTTGCAGGCCCAGCAGCCGTCCGACGGCCAAGCCCACCGGGCCGGCTCCGACCACGACCACATCGTGCAATTCAGGTTGCATTGCCGAGGTCCTCTCGTCTGGAAGGGGAATGGTACGGATCACCCACGCACCAATTGAGCATGTTGAATATGCTTAATACTGTGACGTGATCTGGGTCTCATGTCAAGGGGTCTGAGAGAATCAGGCATGATGAATTGCGATCGAGTACGAAAGAGCAGGTAGAGGGCATGACCACCCCAGAGCCGGACCTGCAGGTACGGGGCTCACTGACCCGGCCGGAGCAGGCCGCCCTCGCGATCGGCCGTCTCGCCGAGAGCGCCGAGCCCGGCGCGCGCCTCGGCACCAAGCAGGAACTACAAGAGCGCTGCGGGGTCTCGAAGGGAACCTTCAACGAGGCCCTGCGTTTGCTGCAGGCGCGGGGCCTGATCACCGTCCGATCAGGTCCGGGCGGAGGCCTGTTTGCCGCAGAGCCCACACCTGCCGTACGGATCGGCAACGCGATCTTGGCCCTCGATCGAACGGAAACCTCCGTCGACGACGCGGTACGGATCCGCAGCGCACTGGATCCACTGTTGATCGACGACGCCATCCAGTTCGCCGGCCGCGCCGACATCGCCCGAATGCGGCAAGCACTCGACGAAATGAGCCGATCGGTCGAGACCGAAGACGTGCTGACCTTCCTGCGCGCGAATTGGG
This sequence comes from Rhodococcus sp. 2H158, assembly GCF_053764755.1. Taxonomy (NCBI): domain Bacteria; kingdom Bacillati; phylum Actinomycetota; class Actinomycetes; order Mycobacteriales; family Nocardiaceae; genus Rhodococcus; species Rhodococcus sp. 2H158. Next base: position 7,222 of record NZ_JBSNCE010000003.1, on the reverse strand, counting down.
ATCTGCACGCGGCCATCGCACGCACCAGCCCCAGCCGGGTACTTCGATCGGTCTATCTCAGCCTGCTCGACGTGCTTGCCTCGCATACTGTTTCAGCGGAACCTGTCGAAGGTCGGACCCTGGCGGAGGTGCTCGCCGAACGTTTGGTGCTGCATTCCGATCTCGTCGAAGCGCTCGCAGGCAAAGACCTTTCGCGCGCCCAGGAACTTATCGCTGTCCACAATCAGCGCTGACTCCATCCAGCCCTCCAGAAGGAGCCATTACGTGCAGGCAGCAGTTGTCCATCAGTGGGGCGGTCCCGAGCAACTCGTCCTCGAAACCGTGGCCGATCCCACCCCCAGCCCGGACCATGCCGTCGTCGAGCTCAAAGCCAGTGCCGTCAATTGGCACGACATCCTCGTCCGTCGCTCCGGCCGCGGATTCCCGCTTCCTCGCATCCTCGGCATCGACGGTGCCGGCATCCGGCGCGACACCGGCGAAGAAGTTCTCATCTATCCCGGCTTGAACTGGGGCACCAACCCTGCTGCCCCGTCGGCACAGTTCTCGATCCTCGGAGACGAAACCGACGGCACCTACGCCGAACTCGTCTGCGTACCCACCGCCAACCTCTTCCCCAAACCTCGCCACCTCGGCTGGGAGGAAGCCGCGGCGCTGCCGGTCGGTGCGCTGACCGCCTATCGCGCGATCGTTACCCGGGCCGGCCTGCGCCCCGGTGAAACCGTTCTCGTCCTCGGCGCCGGCAGCGGCGTGTCCACCTTCTCGATCATGATCGCCGCCACCCTCGGCGGCACCGTGCTGGTCACCTCCTCGAGTACGGACAAGATCGAGCGGGTTCGCGGCCTCGGCGCCACCGACGGAGTGCTCTACACCGACCCGCACTGGCCCCAGCAGATCCTCGACACGACAGGCGGTGGCGTCGACGTCGTCGTCGACGGCGTCGGCGCCAACCTCGACCAGTCCCTTTCCTGCCTCAAGCCCGGCGGCCGCGTCGTCGTCTTCGGAGCCACCGCAGGCACAGTCGGGAACATCGACATCCCCTCCCTCTACTTCGGGCAGCACACCATCCTCGGATCGACCCTCGGCACCCGAGACGAGTTCGGCCGGATGCTCTCGCTGTTCGAGACCCATCGTCTCCACCCGGTGATCGACTCCGTACGTCCTCTGACCGACGTCCGGGCCGCCCACGAACGCATCGAAAGCCGTGCCCACTTCGGCAAGCTGGTCCTGTCCATCGACTGAGGACGGAGTTCGTCGATCTCGGCCGGGACAGGGAGCGTTCCGTCAGATCAGCGGGGTGACCTGCTCATCGACGTGGAGCAGCGCTCGTCCGTATGCCTCCGCACTGATAGACGGGTTGACCACGGCGTGACGCGATCCGGTCTCGAGATCTCGCCACTTCAGCTGCAGCGGGCTGCCTTCGGCGAAACTGCCGGCGCCCTGCACACTGAGCAGCAAATCCATCGCCTCGCGTGCACGTGTCGCCACGACGCCGACGTCCATCCGCACCCGGGCTCGGATCAGGACATCGGGATACTCGGCACTGCGAGCTGCAGCATCGATATCGGCGGCGGCACGGAAGCAGTGCAGTTCGGCGGTGTCCACGAGCGATGCCGCCTGTGCCATGTTGAGCTGCGTCGAGCCCGAATCGGTGGCCTTGTCGTAGAAGGTGTAGGAGATTCCCCGCCCCTTGGCTAGCGAAGCTTTGACGAAGTCGAGTGCCCCCTGCACCAGTCCCAACTGGGGGCCGGCCAGTACCAAGGCCAGTACCGGTACGAACGCGGACCGGTACAGCGCCTCGTGCTTGTGCTCGGTGGCGTACTTACCCTCGATCGCTCGGGTCACCGAGAGGATCCGGTGGGCCGGGACGAACACCTCGTCGGCAATCAACGTATTGCTGCCGGTCCCGCGCATGCCGGCCACGTACCAGGTGTCCTCGAGCGACAGCTCGCTCATCGGGATCAGAGCAATTCCCTGGTCGATCTGCACACCGTGCTCGTCCACGATGGGAACCCCGAGAATCGCCCATTGCGCGTGCAGGCTGCCGGAAGCAAATCCCCATTTTCCGCTGATCACCAGCCCTCCGTCGACGGCCCTACTGGTCGCGTTGGGGGCGATGACACCACACACCCGAGCCTCGGGGTCGGCTTCGAAAACCTCGCGCTGGGCCTGATCGGGATACAGCCCGACCAGCCACCCACCGACGTTGATCAACGTGGCCACCCATGCGGTCGAGCCACACGACCGAGCCAGAGTGGACGTCACCTTCAAGAAAGTGGCGAAGTCCACCTCGTGACCACCGAGGCGTCGGGGTACCGCCAGCTTGAACAGACCGGCGGCGGCAAGCGCGTCGATGTTCTCTTGCGGAATACGACGGTCGGCATCGGCGCGGGCAGCATTGGAAGAAAGAAGCTCCGCCAGATCGGCGGCCCGCCGGGGCAGCTCGGCGGAAACATCAACCACGCCGGAGGAGATGGGACGGGGCGATACAACAGTCATGGTCGGTCCTTGTCGAAGTTCGGTTGCGAGATGTGCATCACATACTCCGAAGTCGGGCCAACAAGCGCTCGGGCTCTGCCACCAAAGATTCTCGGATCGGCAAAGCGCTCCGCACGGTCCGACTCGCGATCGGGCGATCCGCACAAGGCTCCGAAGAATCTTGTGCGTCGAGAACAAGCCGAACCCGTATGTGGCGCGCTTCACTGTCGACAACCCGCACGTCGCTACCGCAGGAGCATTCATGACCACCGCAGTCCGCAGGGGCGCCTCCGCATCCCGCACCTCCGTCTCGAACATCGACGCGTCCGCGCTCAGGCGCACCCTGGGACATGTCCCGACCTCTGTCGCCGTCGTCACTGCGATGCAGGAGGACGGACCTGTGGGCATGTCTGTCGGATCGATGACCTCCGTGTCACTCGACCCGCCGTTGGTGGTGTTCTTCGGCATCACCTCCTCCTACACGTTCTCGCAGCTACAGCGCACGCAGCGGTTCTGCATCAATGTCCTGGCCGAAGACCAACACGACATCTGTTACGCATTTGCCTCCCGCACCGGCGCCCGCTTCGAGGTAGGCCACTGGGAAAATGAAGACGAATCCGAAGCCCCACGACTGCTCGGGGCAACCGCATGGATCGACTGCACCACCGAATCGGTCTTCGAGGCCGGCGATCACCTCGGCATGATGGGACGTATCCACTCCGCCACCCACACCGACAACCGACCGCTGCTCTTCCACCGCGGCAGACTGACGCGGCTACATCAGACGGCCGGTCGCACCACCAGCACCACTCGCCTGGACTGGTGGACAGCCTGAACGCCGAAACCGATCGGCCGCAGTCACCCAGCCATCCCCCACCCGGACCACAACACCCCTCATCGACGCCCAGGACCGGAACAGCGAACGACTGCTATCGAAAGTCAGGTTCTACATCGTGACCACGCATCGCGACGACGAAGACAATGCGTCCGGCGCCATTCCGTTCGCCCCCACCGCTCGACAGTGGGTGCACCGCCTGCGGCCCGCCGACTCCGCCCCGCCGCCCGCCACCACAGTTGCCACCGTCGCCGATGCCGTCGACCGCCTCGGCGCACTTCCCGTGGAGTGGGCCTATGAGGTCGGATACACGATGGCCGCGCGGGTCGTCGAGGAAATCCCCGAACTCGGAGGCGGCAGCGAACCGTTCGACACGGTCCGGATGGGAACCGAATCCTCCGTCATCCGCGCGATGCTGTGGCTCTCAGGACTTGCTGCCGGCGCACCGGCGATCACCGAAGAGGCCTTGGCTGGCGTTCCTGACTTCGTACATCGCGGGATCACTCTCGACCGACTCCTACGCGGAATCCGGCTCGGGCACGCCGAAATGTCCAAAGCGTTCATGACAGCCTGTAGCCAACTCGTGCCCGCCGAGCAACGTCCCGAACAGATGCAACGAATCTCCGACGTGCTCTTCGACTACATCGACGAGTTCTCCGGACCGATGGTCACCCACTACATCAACGAACGTGATCGTTGGATGGCCAGCGCAGCCGCAGCCAGAGACGAAGCTGTCCGCCGCGTCTTGGCCGGAGAACTTACCGACCCGACGCACGCCCAGCACTCCCTCGGATACGACCTGTCCCGCCAACACGTGGCTGCCACACTCTGGTTCGAACCTGCCCGCAGTCGCGCGAAAAACGCAGACCTGCAGACCGTCGCGCACGACACGCTCACCCGCCTGGGAGCCACGAAACTCCTGATCATGCCGATCGGCGCCGGACGACTGTGGGCGTGGGGCAGTCGAGGAACATTCACCCCGTTCCCATCCGTCGACGATCTTCCGCCGACACACCCCGATGTCCGCATCGCGCTGGGAACACCGGCTCCTGGGCTCGAAGGGTTTCGCAGGTCTCACGAGGAAGCCTCCACCGCCGAACGCGCAGCGCGCGTGTCGTCCGCGCCGGGACGGTGGGCGACCTTCTACGCGGATGTGGCTATTCCGGCCCTGTTGACGACCGATATGTCGGCCGCCCGTCACCTCGTGCAGCGCGAGCTCGGACCTTTGGCCGCGAACACCGCCCACGCCAGCGACCTGCGCAGCACTCTCCTGATCTATTTCGAAGAAGAGAGCAGCCCGTTCGCCGCCGCCCGCCGCCTGCACGTTTCTCGAAACACCGTTGCCTACCGAGTCAAGCGAGCCAGTGAGCTACTGGGATACGACATCGCAACCAGACGATACGAGCTGCACACAGCATTGCGACTGATAGCGAGGTTCGGCCCCCAGCACCTGCTCACCCGCACGGACCAACCCCCCGGCGACCGATAACGGTGGCACTCCGATCACCGCACCGACCAACCGGGCCGCCGTAATTCTGATCGGGCGACGGATCTGACACCGCCCCGGCATCATCGTCCTGTCGGGCGCCACGTGACCGACGTGAGAACCGGCCCCTGACATCTCCGTGCACTTCTCACATCTCCACAGAAATTGCCGAGACGTCGCGAAGATTGACAGGCTACTTCGGTCGAAATCAGAGAAGCCGACCTGAAAATTCCGCGCGTAATCGCAGGTAGAAACGTTTCTCGCGGCCGGAACCGTTAGCAACCAATGCGGTTGATTCCGTCAATCTTCGTGCATCTCGGCAAACCTGCTGTAGGTTCCCGCCGAGCTTGTCAGTTGTACGACGCGCTGATCTGCGTTTTTCAGAATCTTGTCAGCAGACGTTTCTCACGATCGTGTCGGAATCCTCGGGCATTCGAGGCAAGGACGTCCGCACTCGGCAGGCGCCGGTCGGGAAAGGTTGCGTCCAGGAAATGGCTACTCGTCCCACCACACGCCCTACCCCTGGCGACCGTCACGGCTCCCGTAGGACATCGGAAGCGACTTCGTCGGGCACCATGATGCGCAGTTCGACGGGAACACCGACTTCCTGGATCCACGGCCCTTCCGGTGGCGGGATGGTGGGGCTACTCCAGCCGCGGGGATCTTCGGGGATCGGTGTCTCGGGCACCATCCCGGTCGCGAATCCTCGCTGTCCCTCCCGGACGGGACCGAAGGTGTGGATTCCGTCCCCGCTGTAGTGGCCGTTCGCATCCGGCCAGCTCGTATGGCTGACCAGCTGACGACGAGTCACCGTGCCGCGCACGCCTGCCTGTCCCGGTACCAGGGCAGGGCCGGGAAGTCGGCCGACAACGAGCCGGTCAGCTGCACGGTGCCGTGATGGAGCATGGTGGAGTACGGGGATGCACCCCATCCCCGGCCGTGCTGGAGCAGCGAATAGGTCCCCGGATGCGTCTGCCCGGTGGGATCGACCCATTCCTGGGACAGTCGTCCGTCGTTGAGCACCTCGACTCGGGCGGTGATGTCGTTACGCATCTCGGGAAGGCTCCCCGGCTGCAGTTCGACGAAGGTCAGAGAATACTCCACGTGGTCACCGAACTGCGGGAACGCCACCATTCCGTCGAGAATCAGGTCTGCGGGGACGAGGAGATATTGTCAAGACCTGTGGATGGGCGAGTTTCAGGCGACCTCCAGGGTGGTTGGCGGATCGATCGGTCGTTCTGTGAGTTTCCCGGGTAGCAGTTCGTCGAACTGCTGGTGGATGTCGAACAGGCCGCCGTGCAGCAGCAGCAACTGCGTGCCGCTCGAGTCGTGTATCTCGTAGTGCATCCGCAGCTCGCCTGGCTGTGTATGTCCGATCAGTCGTGTTTCGCCTCGTAGCGCAGGAGGACCGTGCCACCCGGGAAGGTGCGGTTCTCCAACAGTCGCAGCGAGATCCATGACGGCAGTGGCGGGAAGAACGGGGTGCCGCCGCCCACGGCGGTGGGCGCGACCACGATCCGGTATTCGTCCACCAGTCCGGCCTGCACGATCGGTGCGGCCAGCGTCGCGCCGGCCACCTCCAGCCTGCCGTCGGTTTCGGCTTTCAGCTTCGTCACCACCTCGACCGGGTCGCCGCGTTCCAGGCGGGAGTTCCAGTCGACGGACTCCAGGGTGTGCGAGAACACGACCTTGGGCATGTCGCGCCAGATGCGGGCGAAGTCGACGATCAGCGGGGTGGCGTCCGGGGCCTTGTCGGCAGTCGGCCAGTACGCGGACATCAGTTCGTAGAGCCGCCGCCCGTAGAACGACAGGGCGGTCTCCCGCTCGAAGTCGTTCCAGTACTGGTGCAGTTCTTCGCTCGGCTCGGTCCAGTCGATGTTGCCTTGTGCATCGGCGATGTACCCGTCCACCGACACGTTGAAGCCATAGATGAGTTTGCCCATGCAGATCAGACTGCACCGGAGGGCAAAACTCATCGCGACGCCACACGAGTTATTGTCAAATCGTTGTGGATGGGCGAGCGTCAGGCGACCTCCTTCGTAGTTGACGAATCGACCGGTCGTTCTATGAGTTTTTCCCTTCTCGAACACGGCTCCGGCCCGAACGAGGGCGACCAGGTGCGGCGCGTTCACGGCGCGCCGGCGTGCCTCAGCCTGGATCCACCGCGGGTGTGACGGTGTGAGCGTGTCGTAGAACGCGAGAGCCCCTGTAGGGCAGGAGAATCTGAGTTACCACACAAAGATTCCGGCACCAGAACAGAGGCATCTCGCAGGTGAAAGCATCTCACACCGTCACGCCCGTTTTCGATGACCCGAACCTCGTGGTGCGACACCAGTCGCTCACTTTGAGCGAGCTATGTGGATTGGAGGACTGGTGATGCAGGTGACATAGCTCCGGGCAAGTGCTCGAACGCCCGTCTCCCGCCC